>JANPFJ010000270.1:0-29031 GCA_031423355.1 Gemmatimonadaceae bacterium
CTCGGGACGGATCGACCGCTACGATCGTGTGCGGAATGACCCCTCGCGCGCTGATGGTGTGAGCCGAATGTCCGCGTACCTGCATTACGGCATGGTCTCGCCGCTGCGCCTCGCGCGTGAAGCGAGCGCCATCTCTGGGCCGGGTGCGGAAAAGTGGCTCGATGAGCTGCTCATCTGGCGTGAGCTCTCCTACACGTTCTGCTTCCATCGACACGACCACGCCACCACAGGTGCCATTCCCACATGGGCGAGCGAGACACTCCGGCAACACGAGCAGGATCACCGGGATCTCTACGACTGGGAACGCCTTGCACGCGGAAAGACGAGCAGTGCCTTCTGGAATGCGATGCAGCGCTCACTGCTCGCGCACGGCGAGATCCACAACAGTGTCCGTATGACCTGGGGCAAGGCCTTTGCCGGCTGGACGACGGATGCAGCGCAGGCGTTGAACACTTCAATTGACCTCAATCATCGCTTCGCGCTCGACGGGCGCGACCCGGCATCGTACGGTGGGCTCTTGTGGTGTCTTGGTCAGTTCGACCGTCCCTTCACACCGGCCAACCGGATTCACGGCACGGTGCGTGGCCGAGCGGTCTCGGATCAGGCGTCCCGCGTCAACGTCGGGAAGTACACGACGCACGTGTCGCGCGCCGCATACCCGACGCTGACACGTGTCGCCATCGTCGGGGCCGGTCTGGCTGGCCTGGTCTGCGCGCGCACGCTCGCCGACCACAATGTCGCGGTGACTGTCTTCGAGAAATCGCGCGGCTTTGGCGGCCGGTGCGCTACGCGTCGTGACGGCGTCTGGTGCTTCGATCATGGGGCGCAATACTTCACGGTGCGCGACCAGCGCCTGCGGCATCTGGTGCAGAGCTGGCACCACCAGGGCGTGATCGATGTCTGGCCCGGTGTGCTGGCGGTGCGGGCCGACGGTCAGTGGCAGCCTGCCAGGACCGCAGTCCGGCGTTGGGTCGGCGTACCCGGCATGAGTGCCCTCGGCGCACACCTCGCCGCAGACCTCGACGTGCAACTCCGCACGACGGTGGCACACCTGCAACGCGAAGGCCGGCAGTGGCGGCTGCTCGCGGAGACCGGCGCCGATCTCGGTTCGTTTGACGTCGTTCTCGCCTGCGTGCCGGCACCACAGGCCGCTGCACTGCTCGCGCCCGTGGCACCGGTGCTGGCGGGACGCACCGCAGCGGCACCCATGCACGCAACACTGGCGACGATGGTCGTCCTGGACCGTCGCCCTGATTTCGGGTTCGACGGGGCATTCCTCAACGACGACCCGATTCTCGCCTGGATCAGTCGCAACACCAGCAAACCAGGCCGCCCCGCCGACGAATCATGGGTGCTGCATGCGACGCGTGCGTGGTCTGCTGCGCATCTCGATTCCGACACCGACGTGATCGCCGCGGCCATGACCGAAGCGTTCCAGTCCGTGATCGGCAGCACCGCGACGCCAGTACACAGCGTTGCGCACCGCTGGCGATTCGCCTTGCCGGATCCGGTCGCGAGCGAGGCTGCGTTGTATGACGCGAAGCTCGGCCTGGGGGCCGGCGGTGACTGGTGTGGCGGGCCACGGATCGAGGGCGCACTCCTGAGCGGTATTGCACTTGCGGGCCGCGTGCTGACACACGCTCATGGCGCGACTGCGTAGCCTTGTACGCGCTCTCCTCCAGCAAACAACGTTCATGACGTACGCACGCAAACGCCTCTGGCTTGGCATCGCGGCGGTGGGGATCACCGTCCTCCTCTGTCTCGCCGCTGTGACCCTCGATCTGCCGCATCGCCTGATCCATCCGCAGGTGGATGCGAACTTCGATACCGCACTGGCAGTGATCGCAGCGACATGGATGCTCCACGCAGCACTGCTGCTGCCGTTCGATATCGTCGGTGGCCTCATCATCGTACGCGAATCCCCCGGAGTCCTGCGCTGGATCACATCCTGGTTGCGTGGAATTGCCGTGCAATGGATCTGGTTCGCGCTCGCCGCAGGCCTCCTGCTGCGCACCAGACAGCAGTTCGGCCTCACGACGACGCTCCTCGTATTCCTGCTGCTGCAGGTGGTGCTCCTGAGCCGGCAGGGACTCATTGCGTGGTGCGTTGGCGGCCTCGGGTTGCGTCACGCATCGCCTGCGCTTGCAGGCGCGAGTGCGACCGTTGGTCTCTCGCCCGCCGTGGTGCGTGAGGTCGAGACCGACGAGTCGTCGTTCGTTGGTGGCTGGTCAGGGCTCGATGCAAGACACCTGTGGGTTCCGAAACGATGGGTAACGTCACTCACCCCTGAGCAGCTGGCCGTTGCGATCGATCGTCGCGTCGGAGTGCGAACGCTCGGGCTTCGTCGGCGAGGTGTGCTGGTGGCGTTGGCGTGGAACACCCTGGGCTTTGCGCTCGCCGCTGGCGCGCCCCGCGCCGATCTGCAGACAGCGGCGGGTTTTGTGACCGTGGTCGCATGGTTCACACTCTGGTCCTTCGTCGGGGTACTGATCCTGCCCACCGTGTCACGCGCAGCGGTCCTGGCGGCGGATCGCTGGGCGCGCCGCTCGCATGACGTCTCGGTGCTCGCATCGACCATCACTCAGCTCGATGCCTGGCAAGACGATGAGGCGGAACGTGACCCTCGCATCGAAACCATCTTTCATCCCGTTCCGTCACGAGTTGCGCGACTGCGCGCACTGGAACTGGATGCGAGCGACGCTGTCAGCGCCAGTCTTGGAAGCGGTGCATGGCACGCGACCCGCATGATGCTGTTCCTCAGCTGGGCCGGCCTCGGGGGACTCGCGCGCGCGGTGCATTGCAATGTCGGTCGGCCGAGTGTCTGGGTGATGCTCCCTGGCGACTGACGCCTGAACCGCGGTCGCCGCGGACGCGATAGATTGCCGACATGATTTCTGTCGCCAGGGTGAAGCAGTTCGCCGAAGCACCGATGCAGGGGTCACTCCTCGCCCTGCTCATCCTCGCGACCGCGACCATCATCGGTCTGCCCGCGGCACTTGGGTTCCAGCGCCCGCTCGCGATCCCGATCGCACTGGTCCTCGGTGGGCTGCTCGGGTACTGGTTCGTGAGACCGATGTTCATCATTGCGACGGTCATGATGACCGTCGCAGCGATCGGTATCTGGTCACCGGTCGTACCTCGGATGGCACGGCCCTTCGTACGGAATGACACCGTGAACCTCGACGCGGTCGACGCAGTGTTCGTGTTCTCGAACGCCGCCAACTCGCACGGCCTGGTGAGCGGCGAAGGTCTGGATCGGCTCTTGTCGGCAATTGCCCTGCGCGCCCGACGTCCGTCGCTGCCGCTGATCGTCAGCGTCGTGCGCTCAACCGAGCGACCGAATGGGATCTCCACACTCGCGGACCAGCGTGCACTGATCGCGATGGTTCCGGCGTCCGGACCGGTGGAGTGGATCGATTCGGTGTACTCGACCCGCGACGAGGCCGTGCGTCTGACGAGGAAAGCGTTTCTCCAGCGATGGAAACGTGTCGCCGTCGTCACCTCGCCGATGCACACCCGGCGAGCCTGTGCCACGGTCGAGGCACTGGGGTTGGCCGTGACCTGTGTCGGGGCACCCTGGCGACCCGCTGGCTGGCCGGCGCGGACGGCCAGTGATCGCATCCTGCTGATGCAGCGGCTCGTCTATGAAGCCCTCGCATGGGCCCAGTACCGGGTGACCGGGTGGGCGACCTGGTCGTAGCGAGCGGCAGCGCAGACAGGAACCGCCTAGATTGATCGAGAGTCGTCCCGATAGCTCAGCTGGTAGAGCAGCGGACTTTTAATCCGTAGGTCGTGGGTTCGAATCCCACTCGGGACATGGAAGCGAATGTGATGCATGGCGCGAATCGTGGTGTACCCACCGATTGCGCCGACGGTTGCGCGGATACGGATCGTTCGAGCAATTGGTCGCGGCCACCGGACGCCAGCCGAGCCCGCCATGATGGGAACTCTGTGTGCATGGCGCAATATGTGCACCATGTGTATTGTCAAATGCTTGTTCCTGTGTCACACGAAACCTCTGCCCGGATCTGCATCATGCGTCGCTCTGCTTCTGTATTCACCGCTCTGATCGCGATGGCCGCTCTCACTGCATGCGGTGGCAAGGCGGAGTCGGCGGTTGACTCCACTGCGGCCGCCGCCGCGGCATCGATGGACAGTGCCAAGGGCGCCATGGGCGCCATGGCTGACAGTGCCAAGGGCGCCATGGGCGCCATAGCTGACAGTGCCAAGGATGCCATGGGCGCCATGGCCGACAGCGCCAAGGGTGCCATGGGTGCGATGGCTGACAGCGCCAAGGCCAAGGCTGCCGGCGCGATGGGCGCGATGGCCGACAGCAGCAAGAAGGCCGCGGGTGAGGCCATGGAGAAGGCGGGCGCAGCTGCCATGGAAGCGGGCAAGAAGATGAAGAAGCCGTAGTCTTCCCCCCGCACGGAGTGTAGAAGCGCCCCGCGATCACTTCGCGGGGCGCTTCTTCTATTGCCCACACGGTCTTGTCGCCGCCAATGCCCACCACACGCGATCAGCGGTGCGCCGCCTGCACCGTATGCCGCTCAGCTTGGCGCCCGAACCGGTCCAGGCTGCGCGGCATACGGCAGCAGCGCCTTCCGTCGCAAGAGGCGTCCAAGCGCCAGGGCACTCGCCAGCGCCAGCACCCCCTCGAGCGCGCCGACGAGCAGGAAAATCTGATCGTAGTGCACCGCGCCAGCATCGTCGCGCAGCAAGGACACCAGCACACCGCCCAACGCGGGGCCGACCAGAAACCCCAGCGAGCCCGCGATCTGAAACGCGCCAAAGATTCCGTCACCGGCACGCCGTGCGACCTCGCTCGTCAGCAGCAGGTTCGGTGCGAACATCAACGCACTCAGCACACCGCTCAGGATCATCAGGAATGGCAGTGCGCCAAAAGCCACGCGGCCGTACATCGCGAACACTCCGCCGAACAACACGTTGCTGATCACCAGCGGCCGGTACCAGCCAATCCGGTCTGCCAGTCGTCCTGCCGGCCAGCACAACAGCGCAAATGGCACGAGGAAGAGCGCCATCAGCATCCCACGCTGCGTGGCGGTCGCATGGTGTACATCAGCCAGAAACAACGTGAACGTGCTGACGAATACGCCGATCACGAACCGATCCATGAACGCGTAGGTCAACGGCACCCACGCCAGCTGGATCTGCATGTTCCACGTATACCGCCGGCTTGGGCTCGCCGTCTGCTCGGCACGTGGAAGCGAGATGCACAGTGAGACAAGTGCAGCCGCAATGAAGATCACGGCGCCAACGAGATACACCAGCATCGGCGACCGATCCACCAGTCGACCACCGAGGGGTGATCCGATCGCCACACCAATCATGAGACTCGACCCGAGCAGACCAAGCGATCCACCGCGTCGCGGACCCGCCATCCGGTTTGCGGCCACCATCAACAATGTGATCGCCGGCAAGTGCAACGCTCCGTCAAGAATGCGCAGCGCAAACAGTGCAGACAGCGATGGTGCGGCACGCATGCCCAGAAAGACCAGCGCGTCGAACGCAAGCAGGACGGCGACCCAGATCCGTACGGTCCCGAAGTGTCGCTGCAGCCGCATCACGATCGGCACGGCGATGATGCCGCTGATCATGTTCACCGTCATGAAGGCATGCGCAGCGGAGGCGCTGCCGCCGTGGGCGACCTGCACCAGCTCCCGCAGGCCCGGCACGAGGAGCGTGACAGGAATGAGGGTGAGGATTGTAGCGAGCGAGACCAGCAGGAGCCGTGGCATGCAGCAAAACTAAAGGATCAGTCAGCCAGACAGGGGAGTCCGCGCCAGGCGGCAGCGACCCAGACCTGCCGAGCAGAATCCGTGACCGAGCGATTGACCGGCGCGCCGAGCAGGGCAAGTCGCAGCAGCCTTTCCTCACCCGACAGCTGGGCAGTATCGGCGGTGCGCGCCCAACGTTGCAGGGATCGGGTCACGTGCGGCCGAAGGAACTCTTCTGCAATGTCTCGGGCTGTCGTCCGGACGGAGGCCAGGCGGAGGCGCGCGACCGGTGAGCAACTGGTGCCGGATCGGACTGGCACGAGCTGAGGCATCCTGACGGCGGCAGGCGTCGCCCCCGGCGAGATCAAGGGACTGAACCAGACTGCCCGGGTAATCGTGCCGAGATCAGGCAAGGACTCGGCGTCGTCACGAGCGCTCATGCCGGCTCGGACGGCGAGGGCTGGCATTGCGTCGAAAAGGGCCGAGAGCGCCGCGGCGTGGTCACCAAAGGCGGCGGGACCGGCGGCCGATGCGTACCCCCGAATCCAGCCATCCTGCACGGCAGACAGCGCTCCGTTCATCCGTCCCTGCCTGGCCAGTGCGTTCGCCAGAAACCAGTCGGCCCCGCGGGCCAGTAGTTCAGCCGGCCGCCGCGCCTCGGTGGTGTAGGCACTGCCCGCAATCCCGAGCGGCACGAATTCAGCCAAACGTGCCAGAGGCGCAGCGATTGGTTGCTTCCGGTCGCCTCGCCATGCGTTGTCGGTTGCGTACGTTCCCGGCCGGTTCGCGTAGTCGCGAGCCGTCTGCCAGTCGAGGTCATGCATCAACTCGTGGCCAACCGCTCCAAACCCGGTCGCGAGCGGCAGCGTGAGCGTCCGCGACCGAGGATCGTGCACGGCCAGTGCGCCTTTCGAGACACGGTCGCCAATTCGCACGTGCAGTCCAGCAAAGCTCGCGCGCGGGAACACATCACGCACCGCATCGACCGACGCCGCGAACTCACGCGCGTAAAAGGCCTGCCAGGCGGCAGGAACGTCCCGACCGAACGTCAGTGACGCGAGCCCGAGTCGCTCGCTCACCTGCTCCGGTCGCAGCGGCAGCACGCCCGGGTGGTATGCCGCTTCCTGTGCGAGCGTGCGCATGCCCTGCGCCGCGAGCAACGCTGCCGCCGCAATCATCGGTGCCAGTGTCGAATCGTGTGCCACCTTTGCCTGCGTCAGCACCAGCGTCTCCTCATTCGACGCACTGAGCAGCATGCGTGAAATGCGAGGCGAGATCGCAGCGCTTCGATCCGCAGCCAACTCCCGTGCGTCGAGCACGCCAAGCGCAACCTGAGGCTGGGGTGGCCGGGTCCGGATGCTGATGAGGAGCGAGAGCGCGTGCGCAACACTCGACGGGAGTGGAGACGCAGGCGCTGGAACCAGCGCTGTTGACGTGTCGGCGTCCTCGACGGCACGCTCGATCGCGGCGCGCATTGCGGGTATGCGCATCGCAAGCCGACGCGGCGCCTGTGCCGCGTCGGCGAGCAGCGGCCGCTCAACAGCAAACCGACGCTCTGCCCGCCAGAGCGCGACGACTTGCAGGAGATCCCCGTCACCGCGCGAGGCTGCCGCAATGACGCGTTCCACATCGCGTCGTCCCCGGACGCGATCAAACGCCATCAGTGCCGCGGCGTTGATCAGCGGTACCACACCGGAACGCAGTGCGCCACGCGCACTCGCCTGCGCAGAAGCAATCCGAATGGCGTCCAGCGCGAGCGGAGAATCGCCTTCCAGCGCCATCACACTGTCGACGAGACGAATGAGGGCACGGCCAGCGGTATTTGACTGGGGCATCGCGACGTCGAGCGCGGAGGCAAGTGGGCGCATCATGGCGCTGTCGCGCGCGATGCGCGACAGGAGCGCGTGTGCCACACGCGGTCGCCACGCAGCCGACAGCCGGGGATCTGCACGTGCCAGATCGACAATCCGAAACGGGCTGCCGAGCCCCAGTTCGAGGCGGGCGAAGTAGGCGAGCGCGAGCGCCGAATTGAATGCGATCGGTGCTCGCGGCGCTGTTCGCACGGCTGTCGTCAGCGAATCATCGAAACGCGCCCCATCAGCAAGCGCCTTCAGCACCTCGCGCCGCGCGTCCGCACGGTCCGTGAGCCGGATGCCGGCCACGGTCAGCGCGACAAGCCCGACGCAAAGAGCGATGGTTCGCACTCGAATCGACGCAGGGGTGAGCCGGATACTGACAGCCACGGTGCAGACCAGAGAGAAGACAGCGGGCGTTCAATCGGGAGACGATTGAACTTCACCTTGTAACACACCCGGTTGCAGCCCCGGGTTCACCGGCTGAGGCGCGTTCGCCGGCGCCAGGGGGCCATGACACCAGCGAATGGCGGCACGAGCGCTGACGCGGCCACACGGCAGCACGAAAGCCGTGCTGCCGAAAAAACGGCCGACGGTCTCACCCCCCGGAACGTCAGGAGGCCGACGCGGCGTCGCGTCGGCCTCCGGGAAGGTCCGGAGCCTTGGAAACAGCCGCTGCGTCGCGTCAGTCTCCGAAAAGCCTCTCGGGCAGTATTACGGGTTGTTCGTGGTGGTGGCTGCTTCGGTCGCCTTCACGTCTGCGCTTTCAATCACGAAGACCACGCGGCGGTTCCGATCTGCGCCCGGCTCATCCTTCTGAGCGCCCGGCACGACCTGACGCAGCGAGCCGAAGCCCATCGTGCGGATCAGGGAGGCGTCCATGCCCTTTGTAGCCAGCTCGCGCTTCACGTTCTCAGCGCGCGCCAGCGACAGGCGCTGGTTGTACGTCGGCGAGCCGGCCGGATCAGCGAAGCCCTCGACCGTGATCACCGCACCGGGGTAGTACTTGTTGGCGATCTGTGAGAAGCGCTCGAGCGCTGCACGATCCGCATCCTTGATCATCGCGTCATCGAATGCGAACGACACCGGCAGCATGACCTTCATGCCGTTGCCGACAGCAACGATCTTGGCATCGAAGTCGGTGCGCAGGTCCGCAAGTTCCTTCTTGAGTTCGGTACGCAAACCGACGAGGTCGGCACCGAGGATGCTGTCAGCACGCAGACGTTCGGTCCGCTCGCTCGCAATCTCGGCGCGCGTCGCCGTCATCTCACGCTTGAAGGTGCCGCTCCGCACACAGGCAGTCATCGACAGCGCGGTCAGCGCCATCGCTGCCGCACGCAGAACCGAGGCCGAACGAAATGAGGTGTTCATCGCAGGAAACTCCTTGAAAAGTTAGGACGAGTAGGGTGGCTCTCGTCACGCGACTTTCACATAGGCGAGTTTCGTGCCACGACTTTCAACTAGCTGCCAGGCTTGGACTTGGCGAGCCATTCGCCGCCATCGATGACAAAGATCGCTCCGGTGATCCAATCGCCAGCCGGGCTCGCGAGATACGCGACCATCTGTCCGATATCTTCTGGCGTACCCCATCGCTTGAGCGGAATGGCACCCTTAGCGAACGCATCCATTGCCTTCTCGACACTGAAGAGATCGGGCACCGGTGCGCCTGGTGGCGGTGTAAACGCCTTCCGCACGCCCTCGGTCGGAATCGGCCCCGGTGCGATCGCATTGATTCGAATGCCGTGCTCCGCCCACTCCACGGCCAGCGTTCTCGTCAGTGCGTCGACGCCTGCCTTCGCCGCCGTGGCGTGCGCCATCAGCGGCCACCCGCGATAGTGCAGCGTCATCGATGTGCTGACGACCCGCCCCCCTCCCTGCGCCTTCATGTACGGGAACACCGCCTGCGTACAGTAGAAGGTGCCGTAGAGATCGATTTCAAGCACACTCTTCCACGCATTCGAGCTCAACGATTCGGACGGCGCGTAGAAATTGCCTGCGGCATTGTTGACCAGGAGATCGATACGGCCGTGCGCCTCGTGCACCTCCTTCGCCATCGCCTGGACGCGCTCCTGATCACGGACGTCAACCTGCACCGCGCTCGCGCTTCCGCCGGCCGCGGTGATCGTCGCGACGGCACGCTCCAAGTGTTCTGGCTTTCTGCTGGCGAGGACGACATGCATGCCGAGCTGAGCCAGAGTCGAGCTGATACCGAGTCCGATGCCGGTTGCACCACCTGTGACGATGGCCACCTGTCCAGCCAGCAGATCGTCGCGAAAAACGGGATGTGGACTCATGCGAATTGCCCGGGAGAGGTGAAAAGATCTGGGTCGGTACGGAGCGGTCGGAAGCTGCGTCGATGATGCGGCGTCGCGCCGTGTTCCGACAGTGCCGCGAGATGCGCCGGAGTACCGTAGCCGGCATTTGAGTTCCAGCCGTAGAGCGGATAGCGGCTGCCAAGGGATGCCAGCACGCGGTCGCGCGTGACCTTCGCGATGATCGAGGCACATGCGATGCTCAGGCAAGACGCGTCACCCTTGACCACGGCCTGATGTGGCAGGCCAAGCGCACCGAACGGCGACCCATCGATCAGCAGCAGATCATGCGGCCCTGGAATCCGCGCGATCGCCCGTCGCATCGCGAGGGCCGTTGCGTGATAGATGTTGATCCGATCGATTTCGGTGACGCTGGCGGCCCCTACGCCGATGGCCAGCGCCACACGCCGAATCTCGACCGCGAGTCGATCCCGATCTTCGGCGCGCAGCGCCTTCGAGTCGCCCACCCCATCGATGTCGGTGCAGTGCGGCGGCAGGAGGATGGCGCAAGCGACGACGGGGCCCGCAAGGGGGCCCCGTCCGACTTCATCCACGCCAACGATGCGAGCGTGGCCGTTCTCACGGGCAATCGCTTCGAGTGCGCCCCAGCTCTGCGATCGTGCAGGCATGGGGTGTCTCAGGCAGGATCAGCCGGCAGCCTTGCTGGCCACGCGAACCTTGCGCTCCTTGATGCGAGCAGCCTTGCCCGTCACGCCACGCAGGTAATACAGCTTCGCGCGACGCACGCGGCCACGGCGCACGACGATGATTTCGCCGAGCATCGGGCTGTGGTCGGGGAAGATGCGCTCGACGCCCACGCCGTTCGAGATCTTGCGGACCGTGAAGGTCGCGCTCACGCCACTGCCGCGGCGGGCGATGACGGTGCCTTCAAAGGCCTGGAGGCGCTCCTTTTCCCCTTCCTTCACGCGCACGTTGACACGAACCGTGTCTCCAGCGCGAAATGGGGGAATTTCGCGCATCCACTCTTTTTGTGTCTCGATGAACGGGTGCATATCACGCTCTGCGGGGCGCCTGCGTGTTGCGGCGCCGGCTGGGGTTGTTACGGTGAGCCGAGAAGGTTAACCCGGGAGCAGGCCGGATGGTAGTGCCAGCGGCGGCCGGAGTCCGCTACCGGTGCTGCACGACCGCAACCGCCGCCAGCAGCTGCTCGTCCCGTCGCGCAAAGGGCGCCCAGAACGGAAGCGCCCCTCCGATCACCGGCAGGCTCGAATCCAGCGCCGTGGCGGTCCGGGCACGCAGCAGCACATAGATCGCGCCGCTGTCGGCCGCGACCAGCATCGCGCCTCCCTGCACCGATGTGTCCTGCAGCACGCGCATCACGAGACTGCTGTCCGACAGGGCAGCCATCGCGCCGAACGAGTGCCCGGGCTTGAGCGCATAGCGCGTGAAGAGCAGCATCGCGGCGTCGTCGAGGATCGGCGGTGTGCCGACCGTGCGGTGGAGAAAGACGCGCTGGGTGGCCGTCCCGAATCGTCGTCGTGCCATCGCCGTGTCCGTCTCGGCGTGCAGCCAGCCGGCGAGGGCCGCGTGCGCGCGATCGGCCGCCCCGTCGTCACGCCAGGCAGCCACCAGCACGAGGCTGGTGCCATCACCGCTCGCCAGCAGCGTCGCGCTCCGGAAACCATCGACAATCGAAAGATCCGCCTGCAGGTGCTCCACGATGCGGCGGGTCTCTTCGAGCTGTCTCTCGGGCGTCACCGCGATCGGCCAGAACTCCTTCAGCGCTGCATCAGCGGTGTCGAGCACGATCGGCAGCCGAGGCACCATCACGGCGGGCGGTACCGCTGGCAGTACCGACGGCGTCGTGGCCACGCGCATCGACTGCTCCTGCGTTCCGCACGACGGGACGCCACTGGCCACCACCAGCGCGATCGCGACCGCCACCGCGACACCACGCAGGCTAGGCACGCTTGACGCCGGTGCGTCGCGCCCCTTCATCACGCCGCCATTCCGCGATCTTCGCATGATGACCTGACAGCAGCACATCGGGCACACGATGGCCGCGATACTCCTCCGGCCGCGTGTAACTCGGCGCACTGACGCCCGCGCCGCCGTAGAACGAGTCGGTCGCCGCCGAATCGTGATCGCTCATCGCGCCCGGCAGCAGTCGCGCGACCGCGTCAGCGATGACGAGCGCCGCTGGCTCACCGCCGCTCAGGACGAAGTCACCGAGAGACATTTCTTCCGTCGCAAGATGATCGGCCACCCGCTGATCGACATCCTTGAAGTGCCCGCACAGCAGCGTCAGCTCGGTCCCATTCGCGAACCGATGCGCATCAGCCTGCGTGAACGTCTTGCCTCGTGCCGACATCAGCACGATCGGCGCTCGCGCACCGAGATGCTCGACGGCTTCGAAGAACGGCGTCGGCTTCATGACCATCCCCGGCCCGCCGCCATAGGGATAATCGTCAACCGTGCGGTGCTTGTCGTGCGTGAAGTCGCGCAGATCCACGAGATTGAATCGCACACTGCCGGCGGCGGCGGCTCGCGACGGAATGCTGAGGGAGAGCGGAACCACGAAGAAGTCGGGAAAGATGCTGACGATGTTGATCGTCAGCGGCACTCGCGGCTGCACGACGTCCGGTACACCTGCCGCGTCATCGTCTCCGTCCATGCTCACACCTCGTCCGACGGGTGTCCTTCCGCCAGCAGCAGCCCTTCGGGAAGCAACCCTTCCGGTGGATTGACGGTGATACAGCGCTCCGATTCACTGACGAGCACCAGTACCTCGGGCATCCACGGAATGAAGTACGTCGGCCCGCCAGTCACCGGTCGGATGTCGAGCATCAGGCCTTGTGGCAGGTCATACGTGTCCACCACCGCGCCCAGCGCACGGCCATCCACATGCACGACGCGCATGCCGATCAGATCGTGCAGGTACACTTCATCGTCGGCAGGCGGCGGCAATTCGTCCTGCGGTGCCAGCAGGAACCGTCCGCGCCACAATTCCGCTGCGCTGCGATCCGGCACTTCTGCCAGTGTCAGCCGCACCGAGTCCATGTGCTGGCGGACCGCCGTGATGTGCAATTCCTGCCCATCGGGCGATGGATCACCGGTTGCGGTACCCGCAAAGAGCCGACGGCCCGATACGAAGACCGTATCGGGCGCGTCGGTGATCGGCTCCACCAGTAGTTCGCCGCGGATGCCGTGTGCTTTGCGGACGCGCCCGACGATCATGAGCGCGGGCGCGCTCACTTACTCAGCCTTCGCGCCTTCGGAGAGCGGCACCGCAGCAGCGGACAGCTTCTTCGCCAGGCGGGCTTCATGACGGGCCTTCAGCACGCCACCCTTGCGCAGCAGCGAGCGGACGGTGTCCGACGCCTGCGCGCCAACGTCGAGCCAATGGTTGGCGCGATCCACCTTGATCGTCACGGCACCCTCAGTCAGACGCGGCGAATAGGTGCCGATGATTTCGATGAACTTGCCATCGCGCGGGCTCTTGCTGTCAGCGACGACGATACGATAGACGGGGGCCTTCTTGCGGCCGATGCGGCGGAGACGAATACGAACCATCGGAGCATCCTCTGAGGGACGTGATGTCGCACGACCGATCAACCAACGATCGCCGTACGCGACGCGCGCGCGAATCACCACAGTGATCCGATCACCGTCGGCCCGGGCTCCTCGCGCCCGTCGAGAGATCGACGGGTGCACCCAGGGTGGGGGTCCAACCGGTCATTTCTGACCGAGCCTAGAAACCTAACCCCGGCCGAAAGGGTTCCGGCCACCGCTGGCGGTGACCTTCTTCATCATCTTCTGCATGTCCCGGAACTGGTCCAGGAGCCGGTTCACCTCGGCCACCGTCCGACCCGAGCCCTTGGCGATCCGCAGGCGCCGCGATCCGTTGATCAGATCCGGCTTCTTCCGCTCGGCCATGGTCATGCTGAGGACGATCGCCTCGACGTGCTTCATCCGCTTGGGATCCATCTTGGCCTGCTTCAGGGCCTTTGTATTGACCCCGGGGATCATCTTCAGAATCCCTTCAAGCGGCCCCAGCTTTTCGATCTGCTTCATCGCGCCGAGGAAGTCGTTCAGGTCCATGCCTTCGCGGCGGACCTTCTTTTCGAGCTTCTTCGCTTCGTCAGCGTCGAAGGACTCCTGTGCCTTCTCGACCAGCGAGAGGACGTCGCCCATCTGGAGGATCCGGCCGGCCATGCGGTCGGGGTGGAATTCCTCGAGGGCATCGACCTTTTCGCCGACGCCGATGTACTTGATCGGCTTCTTTGTGGCGCCATACACCGACAGCGCGGCGCCACCGCGGGCATCGCCGTCCATCTTGGTGAGGATGATCCCCGTGATGCCGAGGGCGTTGTTGAAGCCTTCGGCAATCTTCACGGCGTCCTGGCCGGTCATCCCGTCAGCCACCAGCAGGATTTCGTCCGGGCGGGCGACTTCCTTCACGCGCCGGAGTTCTTCCATCAGGGTGTCGTCGATTTGCAGCCGGCCGGCGGTGTCGATGAAGACGATGCGATCGCGTTCGCGGCGGGCAGCTTCGAGGCCATCGCGTACGATCTGCACCACATCGGTCGTATCGCGCCGTGCGAACACCGGGACGTTGAGTTGGGCCCCAAGCGTCTCGAGCTGGTCGATGGCGGCCGGTCGGTAGACGTCGGCGGCGATCATGCGGACCTGCCGTTGCTCCTTCTGCATCCGGAGCGCGAGCTTGGCGGTGGTGGTCGTCTTGCCCGAACCCTGCAGACCGACCATCAGGACCACCGTGGGCGGCACGGTGCTGAGCTTGAGGCCCTCGCGACGTTCACCGAGCATCGCGGTGAGCTCTTCGTGCACGATCTTGACGAGCTGCTGCTCGGGGCGGATGGTCTTGAGCGCCGTCAGCCCCACCGCCTTCTTCTCGACCCGTTCGAGGAACTCGCGCGTCAGGCCGAAGCTGACGTCGGCCTCGAGGAGAACGCGCCGGACTTCACGAAGGCCGTCCTTGATATCGGCTTCCGTGAGGACGCCTTTGCCCCGGAGTTTGGAGAAGGCGGCGCCGATTTTTTCGCTGAGCTCGTCAAACATAGCCGATAAAGTTATCCAAGCCCGCGTCCCTGAACAAGTTACGCGAGTCGTCCGGATCTCATGGGGACAGGAGCTCATGGAGTTCATGCGCTCATGGGGACGGAGTTCATGAGCGCATGAACTCCGTCCCCATGAGCGCATGAACTCCGTCCCCATGAGCGGGTCGACAGCTGCCAGACAAAGAATGGAAGAGTCCGGTGACGCGGGCGAGCGACTGACGTCATCGTGTGCCGACCGCGCAGGCGACCAGACGCACAAATGCAGAGCTCGCCGGACGTCGGGCCGGAATTGCCGAGAGTTACCGGAGGTGGATCCGCGGTTCATCCGCAGCACAGCGCAGGCGTTGATGCGCCGATACTGTGAGTCGAAGCAACCCACGAAAATCGCCTCACGATGGCTGGCGAAGCTCGCGGGTGTCCGCGATTGTTAGCGTCTTGCCGGAAACGGCAAAATGAGACCGTGCTTACCCTTTGTCGGAAACCGATGACTCACTCCCAACGACGGGACGAGATCCTTCGCGCCGAATTGCCGCCAACGCTTCCGTTGATGGCGCTCCGTTCGACGATGGTGTACCCCCTCGGCACGATCGCCGTGCAGATGGGCAGTCCGGAAAATCTGGCGCTGTTGCGCGCGTTCGACGAGCCCGGCGTCGTGGTGGCGCTGGTGGTGGCCGGCGGTGAGCTCGATGACGCGCCGGACGCACAGGACTTCGTCGGCAAGATCGGTGTCGCGGCCCGAGTGCACGAACGGATCAACCTGCCCGGCGATACGGTCCAGATCACGCTGCAGGGACTGCGCCGCATAACCATCCAGCGCATCGATCAGTCAGCACCCTTCGTCGTGGCAGCGGTGTCGCCGGCGTGGGATGTGCTGCCCGCCGCGATAGAAGTCGAGGAACTCGTCACGCGCATCGTGAGCGCGACGGAAACGCTGGCGAGTCTGGTCGATCGCATTCCGGCGGAGATTCCGGCGATCCTGCGCATGAATGTGTCGGATCCGGGCCGCTTTGCCGATCTCGCCGCCACGAACCTGAACTTCAAGATCGCCGACAAGGACGACGTGCTGCAGAAGCTCGACGTCGGGGATCGCCTTCGCTTCATCCTCGGCCGACTCGAACGGGAAGTCGCCCGCGCGCGCGTGATGGAAGATGTGAAGAAGACGACTGAAGTGAAGATCGAGCAGCATCAGCGCGAGTTCTTTCTCAAGCAGCAGTTGCGCGCCATCCAGACGGAGCTTGGTGAGACCGATCCCGGTGAGCGGGAAAGCACCGAACTGTTGCGCCGGATCGACGAAGCCCATCTGCCGGAGAAGGTTGCGCTGGAAGCTCGACGCGAGTGCGAACGCCTCCGGATGCTGTCGCCAGCGAGCAGTGAGTATCAGGTATTACGCACGTACCTCGACTGGGTGCTGTCCCTGCCCTGGTCGAAGAAGTCCGGTGACCGGGACATTTCGCTCGAGCGCGTGTCAACGGCGCTCGACACGCGGCACTACGGCCTCGGCGAAGCAAAGGAGCGGATCATCGAGTATCTCGCCGTGCGCAAGTTGCGCGGCGGCGATCCGGCCGGTCCGATCCTCTGTTTCGTCGGACCGCCGGGCACCGGCAAGACCTCCCTCGGCGAAGCGATCGCGACCTCCATCGGACGCGAGTTCCATCGCATTTCCGTCGGCGGCGTCCGTGACGAGGCCGAGGTCCGTGGTCATCGTCGCACCTATGTGGCGGCGATGCCCGGCCTGCTGATTCAGGCGCTGCGACGCACTGGCGTGCGTGATCCGGTGGTGATGATCGACGAGATCGACAAGATGGGCACCGGTGGCGCCACCGGTGACCCGACGGCCGCCATGCTCGAGGTGCTCGACCCGTCGCAGAACAAGTCATTCGTCGATCACTACCTGAACCAACCGTTCGATCTGAGTTCCGTACTCTTCATCTGCACGGCCAACAACCTCTACGACATACCGGCGGCATTGCGCGATCGCCTCGAAGTGATCCGCATCGCCGGGTACACGTCGGAAGAGAAGGTGCAGATCGCGTGGCGGTACCTGCTGCCCAAGCTGTGTGCCGAGCATGGGCTGACCGAGGAGGATGCGGTCTTCACCGACGAGGCATTGCAGTTCATCGCGGCACGCTACAGTCGCGAGGCCGGGCTCCGGAACTTCGAACGGCAGGTGGCGGCGGTGCTGCGCAAGCGGGCACGCCGCAAGGCGGAAGGGGAGATGGAGCCGTGGACCATCACGCCGCAGAAGGCCGAAGAACTGCTCGGCGTGCCACAGTTCGCGGCGGAGGAGACCGAGCAGGAACCCGAGGTGGGCGTCGTGACGGGATTGGCGTGGACGCCGAACGGTGGTGAGCTGATGCTGATCGAGGCGCTCAAGATGCCGGGCACGGGACGGATGACCGTCACCGGGCAGCTCGGCGAAGTGATGCGCGAGTCGGTGGACGCGGCGTACTCGTATGTCCGCTCGCGCAGCAGCCTGCTGCAGATCGCCGAGGAGGAGTTCCGCGAGACGGACCTGCACATCCACTTTCCGGCGGGAGCGATCCCGAAGGACGGTCCGAGCGCGGGGCTGGCGGTGACGCTGGCGATTGCGAGTGTACTGAGTGGCCGCCGGGTCCGTCGCGACATGGCGATGACGGGCGAGGTGACGCTGCGTGGCAAGGCGCTCGAGATCGGCGGATTGAAGGAGAAGGTGCTGGCCGCCTACCGCGCTGGTCTGCGCGAAGTGATCGTCCCGCAGGGCAATGCCAAGGACATCCGGGATATTCCGGCCGAAGTGCGCGAGCGGATGACGTTCACCTTCGTGCAGACCATGGACGAAGTACTCGATCGGGCGATGCTGCCGCTGGATCCACCGAGCATCGCCGTGATGGCGGCTGACGACGAGGAAGACAGTGCGCAGGTGGTCCTGCCCTTCCCTGATCGGACGGCGGTCGCCGGACGGGGCGCACAGTAACACCGCCGGCAACCAGCACGACCGACGCGCCGCGTGACACACGCGCGGCGCGTTCTGCGTAGACTCCAGCACAATGGCTTCACACCTCCTGCGCGAGTTCGCGCTGAACGTCGTACTGCACAGCCTCGCCGGCGGCCTGACGGACACCGTCGCGGTCTGGATGTTGTTCAATCCGCACAAGCCGTTTCTGGGCGTCCAGGGCGCCATTCCGAAGAACAAGGCGCGGCTGGCCGCCAGCATCGGCAAGGTCGTTGGCGAAAAACTGCTGACGCCGCAGGACATGCTGCAGGAGTTGACGCATGGCGGCATCCGGGATGCGTTCAACGAGCGGGTGGCCAGCGTCATCCAGTCGCTGCTGGAGACTGAGCGGGGCTCGCTCCGCAGTCTGGTGCCCGACACGATGACTGCCGAGCTGGAGTCGGCGCTGCAGGCGATCGCGGCGACGGTGGCAGAGCGGGTCGAAACCTGGGCCGAGAGCGACGAGGCGCGACCGACCGTCGTGGCATTCGTTGCACATCTCCGCGGCGCCATTGGCGATCAGACACTTGCCGACGTGCTGCCGTCTGCCCGTCGCGCTGCCATCGTCGAGCAGGGGCGCGCGCTGGCGCTGACACTGTCGCACAGCGACACCGTCGCCGACGCGGTGGCAAGTTCGGTGCGGATGCAGGCGGAAACACTGCTGACGCGCGACGAACCCCTGCTGCAATCCATGCCGGTCGAGCTGAGTGCGATGCTCGACAAGGCCGTCGAGGCCTACATCCCGGTGGCCGTCGATCGGCTGGGCGCATGGCTGGCGCAACCCGAGAGCCGCGAGACGGTCAAGCGCACGCTGCAGGGCGTGGTCTCGAAGTTCGTCACCGATCTGCGATTTCACGAACGGGTGCTGGCGCGTTTTCTGGTCACGGAACGTGCGCTCGAGAAGGCACTCGATGCGCTTGGTGGCGATGGTGTCGATGAACTGTCCGCGTTGCTGCGAGAACCGGCGATTCGCGAACAGGTCACGAAGGCGGTCCGCGACGGTGTCGAATCGCTGCTGCGGAAGCCGCTGCGAGAGATCGTCGGCGCGCCCGACGCGGCCCGTGTCCACTCGCTCTCCGAGGGGCTCTCGAAAGGCGCGCTGTCGCTGCTCCGGTCAGACTCCACACAGCGCTTCGTCGCCGGCCGCATCGAGTCCGCGCTCGAGGGCGTCGCGCATCGTCGCATCGATGACCTGTTGAGCGGCGTGACCGATGACACGATCGCCGGGTGGGTGCTCGAGGCCATGCGCGGCGATGCGACGCAGCAGTTCGTGCGCGACACCGCGACGCGCGTGGTGCAGAAGGCCCTTGATGCCCCCATCGGTCGACCGGCGCGCTGGCTGCCAGTACACGCCAATGAGCGGCTGGCGGCCGTGCTCGCGCCAGCGCTCTGGGAGTGGATCGTCACCTCGCTCCCGGCGCTGGTGCAGAAGTTCGACGTCCCGGCGCTGATCGAGCGCAAGGTGAACGAGTTCAGCACCGAGCGGGTGGAGGAAATCGTGCGCGGCGTGACTCAGCGGGAGTTGAACCTGATCATCAAGTTCGGGTTCGCACTTGGCGCGGTGATCGGCGTCGGGACGTTTTTCATCTCACAGGCGATCCGCGCGCTGCCCTGATCTCAGGGCAGCGTTGCGGTGCTGCGGTGCGGATCGAAACTGCTTCCGGCCGGTAACACGTGCATCGTGATGCCACTGGCGCCGAGCCGCGCGCTGGCTGGCGTGATCGATGCGCGGCGGGCATCGTAGATCACCACCACGCTCGCGCCCATCACGCGCCAGATTCCATCCGGGCCGATGACGAGCGCTGTCGACTCATCGATTCCGACACCAAGCCGCTGGGGGCTCTCGAGCACGAGACTGATCAACCGATTGTGACGCTTGCGACGCACGAAATGCTGATCGACGATCGCCTCGGTGATGAAACCGAACCCTTCAGCGGTCAACACGTCGCCGCGATCGATGGTGAGCCAGTGGTCGGTGGAATCGGCTGGCCGCCGATCGCCGCCTGGCCATCGTTCATCACCCGTGATCATTGGGCTCGAGAGGACGGCCGCGCCGGCTGACGTACCGCCGACGACGGCGCCAGCAGCAAAACGCGCGCGGATGGCACGCAGTGTCGGCGTGCCGCGCAGCACATCGGCGAGACGCACCTGATCACCACCGCCGAACCAGATTCCCGTCATGCCATCGAGCAGCCGCGCCGTGGAGTCGGTCGAGGCCTGTGCGCGATCGACCCAGATGTTCACCGCTTGCGCCCCAAGCGCGCGGAGTCCGGCCGCCTTTTCCTCGCCGCCGGCGAGTCCTGCACTGCTCGCCATCGCAAGCACAGCGATCTTCGCCGTGCCGCGTCCGCCGGCCAGGCGGACGAATTCGTCGACCAGTGCGGCCGGCTGCGGTCCGCCACCGACGACAAACAGCGTGCCCTTCGGGGTCGATTGCGCGCGCGCAGTCGACAGGGCGAACAACAGCACGCTGGCGAGGCGAGCCGTCCAGGCGATGACCACGCGGAGGGGTGTCCTGAGGTGCAGAGGATTCAATTTCCGCTCGGTTGCAGTGAGAGCAGCGACGTACGCGAGATGCGCGTGCCGACCCCAACGGCGATCGTGACCGCGGTGGCGACCGCGGGCGCACCAGCACGCACCTGCACACTCACTCCGATGAGCTGCGTCTGCGCCGGAAGAAAGATGCGGACATAGGAGGAACTGCCACTCGGTTGAATCAGCACTGACTGGAACGGCTCGGCCGCACTGACCGTGATCGTGGCCGGCACCGTCGACGTTGGACTGCGATCCACCCGAACGACTGGGAGGCTGAATGACGCGTCGGCGTTCGGCAGCGCGTTCGCGACCAACGTCAGCGTCGCGCCAGAAAGCTGAAAGTTCAAACCAGACTCGGTGACCCCTAGATCGGCGACAACCGGCGAAGCCGCATCATCCGTGCAGCCGGCAGCCCCCGCGAGCAGAAAGGCGCCGAGCACCAGCGCCCTGTGCCGTGCCTGCGTCATTGCATTGCGCTCCGTCGAAAAGAGTTTCGCGACCCACGACCCAGGCACGGTGCCGCGACACGCGATCGGTTCAGCCCATCGCGAATTCGCGGGCGAAGGCCACGTCGAACGAGAATGTCTTCGCCTTGCTCCGCGTCTCCATCATGTCAGCGACGCGCAGCAGACGCGCCGGCACCGCCATGATCTTCTCCTGCGCCTTGCGCCCCATTTCATCGAGCCCGGTCACCGCCTCGATCGCCCAGAATTTGATCAGCTCCTCGACGATCCTGAGATAGTCCCGCGGCCCGTAGATGCCGGCCCGACGAATGACATCGGCCATATCGCGGAAATGCGGCATGCTCACGCCTGGCATCTCGATCGAGGGCATGATTTCCGCGGCGGAGACGAGCGCGGTGTTCGGATCGCGCTCCAGCACGGCCTTGAAGATTGCCCGATAGAACGTGTAGTGCCGGGCTTCTTCCTTGGCGACGTTGGAGAGCACCTCACCGATCAACGGCTCAGTGACACTCGCCAGCTTGCCGGTGTTGGCGTGGCTGACCTGCGTCGCGCGCTCCTGCAGCGAGGTGTACACGAACACGCGATACGGATCACGGTCCCAGGCCGGCGCGAAACCCGCCCTGAGATACTCGAACTGCATCTTCTCGAGCACAGGGTTGTCGAGAATGCGACTGTCGTGCATGTAGTCATGCAGGACGGCGCCATGCCGGTCTTCCTCGGCGGTCCACAGATTGGTCCACTTGTGCCAGAACGATTCATTGCCGAGGTAGACCGCCAGCAGGCGATGAAAGTGCGGCAAGCCCTCTTCGGTGAGCAGGTTGAGCGCAAGCGCCACACGGGCGGGCGTCGAGATTCCCTTGCCGCGCTCGCGGAGCTGGCTGATGTAGACGTCGGGGTCCGTGCCCGGCTCCGGCGCCAGCAATTCACTCGGGAACCAGAGGACGCGCTTCGATTCGTGCGAGACCATCAGTTCGTCGACGAGCGGCTCGAGGTCGGCCAGCACTTCGACCTTGGCCATGATGTCATTCGCTGGAACAGTCATACAGGGAAAGAAATAGGAGTTGGCGTAACCGCCGGAGGTTCCAGCAGTCGAGAACTGGGCGCTGGCGTTGCCGCGTGGCACAGTTCGCCTGAGATGAATTAGCGCTGCATCCAGTGAGTGCGCCACCGCCCATCTACGGACGGCCGCCGGGCCCTCCCTGCGAGCGTGCGGCCTCAGCGGGCCCGAATCGTGATGGCGGCGACAGAAACCACCGGGGCTTTCGTCGCCGCCGGCAGATCCTCGACGATCGTCACATCACGCCCGTCCACCTTGTCGGTCCGGATGGTCACACGGCGCGCTGCGGCGGTGATTTCGCGGCGGCCGCTGGTGGAAACGACCTTGGCGCGGTATCGCCTCGCCGATGCGTCCGCAAACGCCTCGGCGAATTCTTCAGCGTCGAGGGCCGTATCCCAGACGAGCACCCAGGCCAGCCCCTCGCCGCCCGGTACCGCAAGCAGCGCATAGCGATCGCCGTCATGCCCGCGCGCGGCGGCCGAACCACGTGCCACGTCACCGAGAAGCTCCGACACGGCCAGTCGTGTCTCGAACTCGCCAAAGCTGTTCTGGTAGCGAATCGTGGCGCCGCCCGTCGGAATGAAGCGCACCACTTCCGCCGCGTTGCCCTGCGCACCCCACCGTTCCTTGTGCAGCACCTGCGACGTGCTGCTCGGCAGTTCGGCAAGCAACTGGGCACTCGATGCGCCATCGCCCATCGCATTCCGGACGAACTCGGCACCGCCGATATAGGGGAAGAGCAGCCCTTCCGCGAGGAATGTGGGCGCGGCACTGAAGGCGGGATTCGCAGCACGGGCGTCGCGAATGCTCTCGCGGGCCTTGTCCCAGGCAATCGTGCGAGCGGCATTGCCAATCATCATCACGGTGGCGTGCCCCTCGAAGACGGCCTGCGCCGCCCCGACCAGATCGTCATCTCCCTGGATGTTCTGAATCGAATCGAGATTGACGTACTGGTCCTGCAGCGCATGGGTCAGTTCGTGCCGAATCACCGTTTCGCGTTCCACGCCCGGACGCCCCTCGACAACGAACAGCGTCTTGCGTTTCGGATCGTAGAAGCCCACCACCTGCTCGGTGAGCAGCCGCGTCAGCACAGCGACGACGTCAACCGAATCCGGCACGACACCAAGACGCTTCCAGGTCGCGGTCTTGAAGTCCAGATCGCGACGCACATCCGGGCGCGCGAACTGTGCGATCAGGAAGGCCTGCACCTCGGCCTGGGACTGTGACGCAACCTTTGGCGCCTGCTTGAACTTCAACCCCGCCGCGTCTTCGACTTTCGGTACCAGCGCGTCGACTTCGCCCTGCAGGTCGCCCGCTTTCGGCAGTGGTTTGCGGTCACACGCAGCAAGACACAGCGCTGCAAGAACAACGGAAGGAAGGCGACGCACGATGGCTGGGTCGGAGGTGCTGGATCGGGATCAGTGGAGCGGAACACCGAGGAACGTACCGCCCCAATCGAGCAAGGCGTGCCCCGCCAGCAGCATCACCACCGCTGCTGGCGCGAGAAAGACGCCGAAGGGCACGAGCGGCGGCTCGAATTCGCGGCCCTGTTGCCTGGCGCGCGCATACCCGATCGGATACACGACGCAGAGGAACGCCGCGGCGCCAAGTGCCGCCGCCACAAAGACGGTGACGATGGCCCGGGTCGGCCCGATCGCCGCGCCCACGACCGCCATCAGCGTCGCATCACCGAAACCCATCGCCTCCTTCTTCAGCGCCACTTCACCAAGCCAGCCGATGATCGCGATGAACCCCGCGCCGGCGCAGGCGCCATACATCGCTTCGATCGGCGGCGCAAACCACGGCTCTGCGGTGCCATTGAAGAAAGCGACCACACTGGTCAGCAGCACGAACAGAAACCCGAAGACGGTAAAGCCATCCGGGATCACGTAGTGCTTGGCGTCGGTCAACGTGATGCCAAGCATGATGGTTGCGAACGTGGCGAGACGCAGCGCGTCGAGGCCCCAGCCGGCGAGGAACGCCGAGCCTGCCCAGAGCAGCGCGACGCTGATTTCGACCAGTGGGTACTCGATCGAGATCGGCAGTGCACAGCCCGCGCACTTGCCACCCAGCCGGAGCCATCCGACAACCGGAACGTTCTCGTGCCACCGGATTTCGCGCTCGCACTTGGGGCAGCGGCTGGCCGGACGCACGACGGACAGCCCGGCGGGCCATCGCGAGACACACACATTCAGGAACGAGCCGAAGCAGGCGCCGAAGAGTGCGTAGGTGAGGATCGTGAAAACGGAGGCGTCCACAGGGCTCAGCGAAAAGCGAACAGGAGGATGCCGGTTGCGACAGCCACATTGAGTGACTCGACCGTCGGGCTGATTGGCAGCGCGACGGTCCCCGCGACCAGCGCGTGCACGGCAGGAGACAGGCCAGCCCCTTCATTGCCCACGGCGAGAGCCCACTGCGTGGGCACCTCGACCTCCGGGAGTGGCGTCCCGGCCGCGTCAGCGCCCCACAGGGGAATCCCGCGTTCCGCGAGGAACGTGGCGAGCGCATCGACGGTCCAGCTGAACGTGGGGTGAACGAAGTGACTACCCATCGCGCTACGGACGACTTTCGCGTTCCAAAGGTCAACTGTTCCCGGCAAAGCCACCGTCGCCGTGACACCAAGCGCGGCCGCAGTTCGCAGGATCGTCCCGACATTGCCAGGGTCCTGCACGGCGTCCAGCACCAGGAGCCGAAGACCGGACAGCGGCAGGCTGGCCATGGGGATCTCCGGCACCACCGCGACCGCCAGTATTCCCTGCGGCGCCTCCGTCCCGGCCGCCGAGCTGAACTCGCGTTCCGCAACGGTGAGTATCGGCACATTGCGACGCGCCGCCTCAGCGAGCAGCCCGGCGGTCCGCGGTGACTGGCTGGCGGACTCGGCCACGAGGATGCCTTCAATCGCCAGATGGCTCTTCAGCAGTTCTTCCACGGTGCGCACGCCCTCAGCCACAAAACGACCGCTCCGTTCGCGCGCCTTCCGGCGCTGCAGGTCTCGGGCCACGGTCAGCAGAGTCAATGCGTCTCCGGAAAATCTGTCGAGTTGGTTCACTGCACGACACATCGTATCACCACACCATCGACGCGAATGCTCAGGTCTGGCAGGCGGATCAACCACCGCAACATGCAACGCCCGGCGGTCAGAGCGTTGCCACGAAACCGGTGATCAACGCCTGGAATCGATCTGCTGCGTCCCTTGATTCATGAAGGACTTCGGCATGGTTCAACAAGGCCGCCGTGTACCCCGCCGCGGCGTTGGTAATCAGGCTGACACCAACGCAGCGCATGCCGAGTGTGCGCGCGACGATGACCTCCGGCACGGTGCTCATGCCGACCGCATCGGCCCCGAGCTTCTCCAGCATGCGCACCTCGGTCGGCGTCTCGTATGTCGGGCCGAGCAGACCGCAGTACACACCAACGTCGAGGCGGAGGCCCATTTCACGTGCCACGGCGTCCAGCTGCTCGCCAAGGGCACGATCGTACGGCGCGGACATGTCAGGAAACCGCGGCTCACCGGCCTGCACCGGGCCTGCCAGCGCATGGCGATTCATCAGGTTGATGTGATCATCAATCCGCATCAACGTGCCCGGCGAAAAACTGCGACGCACACCGCCGGCGGCATTCGACACGATCAGCGTGCGTGCACCAAGCGCATGGACCAGCCGTATGGGAAACCCTGCCACCGCAGCCGGGTGCCCTTCGTAGAGATGGAACCGGCCCGCCAGACAGAAGACCGGTCGGTTTTCCAGCATCCCGAGGATCAGCGCGCCCGCATGTCCCTCTACCGTGGCCGGCGGAAACCCCGGGATGTCATGAAACGGAATCCGGATGGCCTCGGTGATCCGATCAGCCAGACCTCCCAGCCCCGAGCCAAGCACGATCGCGGCGCCCGGCGTCGGTATGGGACGTCCGACAATGGCCTGGACGACATCCGCGGCACGCAATGCCGCCGCCGCGCCGTACTGCTCCTGCAAGGCGGCTTCGCTGACCGGCTCCGGTGTCTCCCGCGAACGCAATGGTGTCATTCGTGCCCCAGCCGGATGGCCTCGATCTCAAGTACCATACGCTCGAGCATCGGCAATTTCTCGGCGTCGGGAAGGAAGCTGCTGCGGAAGCCGTCGAGCGCCATTCCCGCCAGCTCATCGAACGTGCAGTCACAGCTGGTGGCCGCGTGATGATACTCGTCCACGAGCGTCGTGCCGGACATCAGTCGATTGTCGGTGTTGAGGCAGACGTTCATGCCGCGGGCCAGAAACTGCTTGAGCGGATGGGTCTCGTACCGATCCGTGGCGCGCGTCTGGACGTTGCTGGTGAGGCAAAGCTCGAGCGCGATGCCGCGTTCGTGCACCTCGTCGGCCAGCGCGGGGTCTTCGAGCAGGCGCGTGGCGTGGCCAATCCGATGCGCGTGGCAATCATGCACGGCCTGACGGATGGACTCGGCACCGTCACCCTCACCCGCATGGCAGGTACACGCCAGCCCGTGCTCCGCGCAGTAGGCAAACGCCGCGGCGTGTCGCGACGCCGGATTGCCGGCCTCACCGCCGGCCAGATCGAAGCCGACCACGCCACGCGACTGGTGTGCAACCGCCAGTTTCGCCAGGTCCATCGAGAGCGCCGGGTCGTAGTGCCGGAGACTGCAGACGATGACGCGTGCCGTGATGTCGGCGTCGCGCTGTGCGCGCAGGATGCCGCGCAACGGTGCATCGACCGCCTGCTCGAGCGTCAGCCCCTGCAGCGTGTTCAGCGGCGGCGAATACCGCATTTCGATGTACCGCACTCCCTCGGCTGCGACGTCGATCGCCAGCTCATAGGCGATGCGTTCCAGCGCCTCTTCGGTCTGCATGACGGACAGCGTCGTATCGAAGCGGAGGAGATAGTCCTCGAGCGTCTGCGCATCGTCCACGCGCATGTACTCGCGCAACGCGTCAACATCATCGCGTGGCATCGCCACCTTGTATTCCTTCGCTAGCTCGAGCATGGTTTCGGGGCGCACCGACCCGTCGAGATGACAATGCAATTCCGCCTTCGGCAGGCGCCGCAACAACGCGCGATCCGACGCGACCAGGGACGGGCTCATGATGCGCCCTCCGCATCACGACTGCGATTGGCAACGGTGCGATAGATCACACCGCTGTAGGCCGGCGTCTCAGGCGCGACGGTGAGGCCCCGGCTGTCGGTGATCAGGCGCGTTCCGGCGCTGACGGCGTGCGCCTCGACGGAATCCGCCATCCGCACGGAATCAAGCGCGGTGGCACCGGCCGGCACGTCGTAGCCGCGGGCATTCACAAACACACGAACGGAAGTCATTGCAGTGGAGTTACGGATTCGATGCGGTGGACTGAGGAGGGCCCGACGCCGGTTCTGCCGTCACGACGCGCGCCGCGTTGCAGCGACGCACGCGCGGCCGCGGCCGCTTCCGCGGGAGCGATGTGCCAATTCTCGTGCGACCAGGCGGTGGGATCGAGGCGGCCGGCTTTTCGCACGGCATCAATGACCATCTCGCGGATATCGCCCTTCGATTCGAAGACGAGCGGTGCATTCGCCAGCATTGCGTACCCGCCGCCGCCGGTCTGCCGATAGTTGCTGAGTGCGATGGTGAACGTATCGGAATCGCTCACCGGCTTTCCGTCGACGCGCAACAGGGTGATCCGCTGCCCGACTGACTGCGTCAGATCGATCACATACTCCGCGCCGACGATCATGTCGAAATTGAATCCAGGGACCGTGGGATTCACCAATGACTCGATGTGGCCGGGAGTCCACGTCAGCCAGTATTTTGCGCTGTGTTCGAGATAGGCACGCAGCTGAGCCCCTGAGATGCGGACGGCACGCAGCGTATTTTCGAAGGGATAGAGTTTCGCGATGGCCGAGACGGTGATGGTGCCGCTGTCGAGCGTCGCGTCGAGGGAGAACGCTGGGCTGGCCGCCAATTGGGCGCCGGACACTCGGCGCATGACCTCTCCGACGAGGTCTGTCATCGGCATATCGATGGCTCTGGCGAGATCCGAGCGCCAGAGCGTTGGCGAGACGCCGAGTGACTCTGCGACGTACGCGAGCGCCGCCCGGTGCGTGGACGCCGACGCGCGCAGCACCGCCGGCGCTTCAGCATGCCCCGCCACGCGCACCGACGTTGCAGCGGACGACGCCACCACCCACTTCCCGCTGGTGCGCGCAAGATTGAGCGTCGCGACACCGACCGTGGCCGCGTAGTTCCGCGGCTGCATCAGCCGCACACCGTTGATGACGGTATCGATCAGTTCGCGATGTGAATGGCCGAAGACGACCAGGTCCACTCCGGGCACCTCGCGCGGGATCCTCGACACGACATTTTCACTCGGCAGCCCGGTCCCGACGGTGTCATAGGTGGCGGCACCATCCAAGCCAGCGTGGACCACGGCCACCACAACGTCGGCACCGGCGCGGCGCGCAGCCGCCGCGGCACGCCGCAAGGCTGGAATGATGTCGACGTAGCGCACCCTGCCCCGCACGTTGTCGCGGTCCCAGACCATGACGCCGGGAGTGGTCGCACCGAGAATCCCGACCGTGATACTGCCACGGCGCGCCAGCGCGAACGCGGGAAAAGCCTCGCGGGGCGTGAGCGCGACCGCATTGGCCGACAGGAAGGGGAAGCGCGCCTGAGCGACCGCGCGGCGAAGCAGCGGCACCCCATAGTTGAACTCGTGGTTCCCGATGGCCGCCGCGTCGTAGCGCATGGCATTCATCGCGGCGATCACGGGGTGGGCTGCCCGGCGCGGCTGGCGCGCGGCCACGCTCAGCAGCGGATTGCCCTGCAGCAGGTCGCCCGCATCGACCAGCAGCACATTGCCCGGATTCGCCTGGCGGATCGAGTCGACGATCGTCGCCGCCGCCGCAAGGCTCCGGGCGGTGTCGGGACGGGAATCGTAGTAGTCCCAGGCCCGCAGGCGCCCGTGCACGTCGGTTGTGGCGAGAACCACCAGCGAGCGGGTCGCACGGCGAGCCTGCGCGCCCAGTACCGTGGTCGCGCTGAAACACACTGCCAGCGTCACGAGACGCCGACCACGCGATGGCATGAGCTTCATGGAC
>JANPFJ010000271.1:0-2854 GCA_031423355.1 Gemmatimonadaceae bacterium
GGCCTCGATGTTTCACGACACGTTCGGGTACTACGCGCAGGGCGTCGTCGAATCCACCGCGCGCCTGCCTGTGGGGTGGCAGGCGCGGCTCGTCCCATTCGATACGCCGGGCACGCGAGGCGTCACGGCGTGGTGCCTCGAACTGCACGATCTCTGGGTCTCGAAAGCGGTGGCGGGTCGCGAGAAGGATCGGGAGTTCTGCCGTGCCCTCATGCGCCGTGGCGTGGTGATGGCCGATGTCCTCGAATCGAGGCTCGAGACGGTTCCGTCGCTCGATGCCCGCGTCCGAAGTATGGTTCGCGCATGGATCACGACGTGAACTTCAGCTTTCAGCAGAGCAGACCCACATCGAGTCCTTCCCAGTGCTGACGGCAGAGACGATCTCCGGCCAGGCCGCCGACGAAACATGCTCGGCATGAGCAACACCTCCACCCGACTCAGCGCCGCCCTGGGACGCCAGTATGCCATCGAGCGCGAACTCGGCGGTGGTGGGATGTCGCGGGTGTTTCTGGCGCGCGAGGTCGGCCTGAACCGCGACGTCGTCATCAAGGTGCTGCCGGATGACGTGGCCGCGGGCGTGAGCTTCGAGCGCTTCCATCGCGAGATCCAGCTGGCCGCCTCACTCAGCCAGGCCAACATCGTCCCGCTGCTCACCGCGGGTACGGCCGACGGCGTGCCGTACTTCACGATGCCCTTCGTCGCCGGCGAGTCGTTGCGGACCCGGCTTGCCACGTTGCCAGCCCTGACCCTCGCCGAGTGCGTCGGCGTGCTGCGGGACGTGGCACGGGCGCTGTCCTACGCACACGCCCGTGGCGTCGTGCATCGCGACATCAAGCCTGACAACGTCCTCCTCTCCCACGGCACCGCGGTCGTGACAGACTTCGGCATCGCGAAGGCGCTGTCTGCCTCACGCACTCAGGGGGGCGATGCGACGCTGACGCAGGCCGGCGTGGCGATCGGCACTCCGACATACATGGCGCCGGAGCAGATCGCCGGTGACGCCGACGTGGATGCGCGGGCCGATCTCTATGCCTGGGGGTGCATGGCGTACGAGCTGCTCACCGGCACACCGCCTTTCGTGCGCGACTCGGCGCAGCGCGTCCTGACGGCACACCTCACGGAGACGCCGCGACTGGTGAGCGAGATCCGGAGCGATGTCCCGGTGCCACTCGCACGGCTCATTGCCCGCTGTCTCGAGAAGGAGCCGGACGCGCGTCCGCAGCGCGCCGATGAGATGGTACAGGCACTGGACGCCGTCTTCACGCCGGGCGCGCCCGACGGTAGCGTGTCGGCGTCCGCTGGTGCGCGTGCGGCAGCTCGGCCGACCGGAGCGCGTCGCAGCCCGTGGCTCGTCGGCGGCACGCTGGTGCTCGTTGCAGTCGCGCTGTGGCTGGCATCGCGCGGTCCCGGTGTTCCGACGGGCGCGCTGAGAGGTGCCTCAGCCGCGGACACCAATCAGTCGATCGCGGTCCTGCCTCTCGCGAATCTGAGCGGAGACAAGGCCGACGATTATTTCGGCATCGGCCTCGCTGAGGAAATGACACGCGCACTGACGCAGAGTGGCGTGCGCGTGATCGGGCGCACGAGCGCTGCGGCCCTGTTGGCGCGCGGGATGGATGAACGGGCCATCGCACGCGAGCTGGGGGTCGCGACGTTGCTGTCCGGCAGCGTGCAGCGTGCCGCAGGACAGATCCGCATCAATGTCTCGCTGGTATCCGCCTCCGATGGTGCGGTGCGCTGGACGGAGCGATACGACCGGCCGATCGCCAACGTGTTTGCGGTGCAGGACGAAATTGCGCGTGCCGTGGCGACACAGCTGAACGGTGCCGATGCGCCGCGTGTCGCCGGCTCGGCGGTCCGCGCCGCGACCACCGATCCCGAAACGTACGCCCTGTATCTGCAGGGCCTCGTGCTGTTCAATCGGCGCAGCGCGGTGAGTCTTGCGCAGGGCATCACCGTCCTCGAAGCGGCGCTGAAGCGCGACCCGGAATTCGCGCGCGCGCGTGCCGTCCTCGCGATGACGTACGCCGTATCGTCGAACTACATCTTCGACGGCCCCGATGCGCGTCAGGCGCAAGCGATTCGCGCGGCGCAACGCGCGCTGGCCACCGACTCGACGATCGCCGAGGCGTACGCGGCGCTGGGCTGGGTGTCAGCGACACAAGGCCGCATGCCACAAGCGGATTCGCAGATGACCCGGGCGATAGCGCTGGACCCGAACCTGGCCACTGCGCTGGGCTGGCACGGCATTCATCTGGCGTGGCGCGGGAATTTCGCCGAGGCGCACCGCTTCGTCGCGCGAGGGCGTGCCGCCGAGCCGGCCTCGTTGATCATGCGGACCTTCGATGCGCAGGTCTACATGTACGAGCGCAACTACGCTGCCGCAGATTCCGTGGCGAACGCGGTGCTGTCGCTCGACTCGACGTTTCTGCTTGCGCGAAGTGTGCACGGCGAAGCGCAATTGGGATTGGGACGCGTTCCCGAGGCGATTCAAACGTTGGAGCAACTCGTGAGCGCGATTCCAGCGGTGCCGGCGACGGAGTATCACGCGATCCTCGCCTACGTCTACGCGCGCGCCGGTGACGGCGTCCGGGCGCGGGCGATGCTGGACCGCATGCGGGCGAGCAGTGGTGGCCAGTTGCCGCCGATGGGCGTGCTCGCGGCGACGCTGGATCAGCTGGGTGACACGGATGTGGCGCTCGCGCTCCTCGTGCGTGCGCGCGATGTGCACGATCCATGGCTGCCGGGCTACATCGCCTCGGAGCGGTATGACCGTCTGCGGAGGAATCCTCGCGGCGCTGTGATCGTGGAGTCGGTGTTGCGTCGCTGACACGCGACGGACGTTGTCACGCGG
>JANPFJ010000272.1:0-3560 GCA_031423355.1 Gemmatimonadaceae bacterium
TTACTAGGGCGACAGCTGGCTAGTCTGGCTAGACGCAGCGTATTCTCAGGAACGTCTTGGTGGGAGGCGCCATGATCGAGCGAAACACCTGGACCCTCGAAGGGGCGAAAAACAAGCTGAGCGAGGTGGTTCGACGTGCGCTCGATCATCAGCCGCAGCTCGTGATTCGTGGTCGGCGCGAGGAGGAATCGGTGGTCGTCGTCGCGCGGAGCGACTACGAGCGCCTCGTAGCACCGATCAACCTGGTCGACTTCCTCCGAGCGTCCCCGCTCGCCGCGACGCTCGCCAGCGAGGACCTCGCGGGCGCGGCCGATCCCTTCGCGCGGCCACGCGACCTTGGTCGCGACATCGAGTTCTGACACCGATGCGTTGCGAGACCGCCGCGCTGCGCACAGACGTCTGTTACAGGGACTTCGGTACGTCGTGACCTACCTCCTCGACACCAACGTCATCTCAGAGCTGGTGAAGCCCACGCCTCACCCCACCGTGGTGGCGTGGGCGACTGCTACGTCCCCGCTGCAGCAGTACCTGAGCGTGCTGACGCTCGGCGAACTGGAGAAAGGGATCACGCTGATAAGCGCCGGCGCTCGTCAAGCGGCGCTGCTGCGATGGGCGCACGTCGATGTGCCGCGGCAGTTCCTCCATCGGGTACTGCCGCTCGATGAGGACGTCGCCAAAGTCTGGGGCCGACTGAGCGCGGCCGGCCAAACCAGTGGCCGGGTGTTACCAGTGATTGACGGGCTGTTGCTGGCCACCGCCATGGTGGCTGGTGTCACCCTCGCGACGCGGAACGTGGTTGACGTGGTGAACCGCGGCGCCCCCGTGTTCGACCCGTGGACCGGGACGCTGCACCCCTAACCGCGCGTGTGCGCTGATCTTCACACCGGTTGATTCGACGTCGAATAACGATTCGTCTTCGTCTGTTCGACGGACAAGACGCCGCCTGACGGTACCTTCTTGCGCCCGTGAGACGCCGCACGTATCATCTGTTCGGTATTCGCGAACACTGAACAGAGGTGGGTGCACTTGTCGCAGTCTGCGTTACATCCCTTAGACGTCGGGGTCGCGCTTCATCTCGTTGATGCGCCGGTCGCGGCGTCGTACGCCGACCTCGGCAGCGCGCTAGGCTTGAGTGCCAGCACCGTGCATGCCTCTGTGAAGCGCCTGACGGATGCTGGACTGCTCCGCCAGGGGTTTGACGGGGAACGGGCGGTGAACCGGCACGCGCTCCTGGAGTTCCTCACACACGGCGTGCGTTACGCGTTCCCGGCCGTGCTTGGGCGCCCGACGCGCGGAGTACCGACGGCCCATGCGGGGCCCGCGATCGCAGATCGCTTGGTCGCGGACGAAGCGGTCGTCTGGTTCGCGGTCGACGGCAAAAGCTCCGGTCCGGCGCTGGAGCCGTTGTTGCCAAAAGCCGCCCAGATTGCCCCGCAGCAACCGCGCCTGTACGCGCTCCTCTCGGCCGTGGACGCGCTGCGTGTAGGCCGAGCGCGGGAACGGCAGTTGGCCGCCACCTATCTCTCGCACGCGCTCCGTATCAGCCGCGCTGCCGTCCGGTTGTGATGACCGATCGCTACACCGGCCGGTCCACGCCCGCGCTGGCGCATCTCTGTGCCATTGCAGAGGCGCTGGGTCCTCTCTTGGACCGCATCGTGTTCATCGGCGGTGCGATCGCTCCGCTGCTGCAAACACATCCGATTTCTCCGCGCGTGCGGCCCACGACGGACGTGGACGGCTTGGTGATCACTTCGTCGTATGGAGACTTCCATCACTTGCAGGAGGAGCTCCGCAGACGCGGTTTTCAACAGCGCGCAAGCGCGGCAGACGCGACGGCGCATGCCCAGCGATGGACGACGCCAGACGGGGGCCTATTCGATCTCGTGCCCGCTGGAACCCACTTGGGTGCCAGCGGAAATGCGTTGGACCGAATAGCGATAGCATCAGCGGTGTCAGTCCAGATCGAGAATCCCGGGGTCGAAAGGCTGGTCGTCCAACACGCCTCCGCGCCGGCGTTCCTGGGACTCAAATGGGCGGCGTACCAAGACCGTGGGGAGGGTGATTTGTTCGGGAGTCATGACATCGAAGATGTCTTGGCGGTGATCGCATCACGCCCCACGCTCTCCGAGGAGTGCGACGCGATCTCAGAACCGCGTCTCAGGGTTGCGGTCGCACAGCTGGCGCAGACGCTGGTCGCTGACGAAGAGACCTTAGGCGAACTGCTCGCCGCACAGGTCGTCGTTGACGAGGCGAAGGACGCGTTGACGGTTCACCGACAGATTCGCGCCGTCTTGCAAGGGCTGGCGTTGTTGGCTGAGGCGCCGTCAAGGTAGGCGGCCGTTCCTAAATCCATCACGGTGATCGTTGCTCTCGCGGCGCAGCCGCGTCGCAGGAACGAGCGTTCCCCGTCAACCCACCGTGTCGCGATGCCAGGGAATCAGCCACGCGCGTTTTGACAACGCGTCCCGCACCGCGCTCAGCTGCGGCGCTTCCAACGCCGCTCGTGCAGCAAGCAGCGGGTGCGTCGTGCCGCTCGCCGCCAAGCTCGCGTTGATGACCCAGCCAAAGGGCTCGATCCCCGCTCGCCGCAAATCGTCCTGCAGCCGCGACGCCTCATGCACCGGCGTCGCTTCCGCCAACGCGACGAGCAGCATCTTGGTGTAGCGCTGGTCGCGCAAACGCGGCAGCAGGGCACGCACCGCGTCGGGCACGTGCGTGCCCGCCGTACGTGCAACTTCTCGGTGATAGCTTTCCGCCGCATCAAGCAACAGCAGGGTGTGGCCGGTCGGTGCCGTATCGAGCACGACGAACGCGTCCGCCGCTTCATCGACCGTGCGCGCGAAGGCGCGAAACACCGCGATCTCTTCTGTGCACGGTGAGCGGAGATCCTCCTCAAGCAGAGCGCGTTCGTCCGCATCAAGTCCACCGGACGTCTCTGCGGCCAGTGACGCCGCGCGTACGACTTCCTCGGCGTACCGCGACGTCTCCAGTACGGGATCGATGCGACTCACGGTCAGCGAAGGGAACGTATGCTCACCAACCGCCGCCGCGATGTGCGCGGCGGGATCGGTCGTTGAGAGATGCACGCGATGTCCGGCACGGGCCAGCGAGAGGGCGATCCGCGCAGCCAGTGTGGTCTTCCCTACGCCACCTTTCCCCATCGTCATCACAACGCCGTGTCCGTCGGCGGCGATCTCCGCAACCAATGCGCCGAGATCGCCGAAGCCGGACGGATACGCGACGACTGGCTCGCGTGCGGCTGACACGACACCCAACATCGACAGCTCCGTAGCACGATCAAGACCATCCGCTGCATCGGCAAAGGCACGCAGTGACGCGACGCCGGTGAGATCGCTGGCGATCAGCGGGATGCGCGCGGTCGACAGCGCGCGGAGCGTCGCCGGCATCGTGTGCAGCGCCTCCTGCTGGCGCTGCATAAACGCGGCGGCGACCGTATCGCCGTTCGCGTCTCCCGCGAGCACACCATTGATCACGAGACGCTGATTGACAATACCGAGGGCGCTCAGTTCCCCGCCTGCGCGCGCGGCCTCGCGGAGCGC
>JANPFJ010000273.1:0-144950 GCA_031423355.1 Gemmatimonadaceae bacterium
CGGACATGCACAAACCCGCCGCCGAACGGCATGCTTCTGCCACCGCTGGCACGATTGAGCGACTCGTTCTGCCTCGCCTGCGCGAGTTCGAGCCGTCGGCTGAGTGTTCGGAGGTCTACGGTCATGCGGCTGTGATCGGTGAGGGCAGGAGTGGCCGAGGTGCCCTCGCACCGCTCCTCGACGCAGGTCAGGCATGATCAACTACCCGAGTCACGCAGACGTCGTCAAGAGTGTCGGAAAGCGGGGCGGCGGCACCGCACGGGGGCTCTCGCGCGTTGCCGCCCGTCGCAGTCTGGCCGTCGGGACTGTCCGCCGGGATGGGATAGCGCGGCCGCTGGCGCGAAGGTAGGCTTTTCAGCGAAGACGGCGCACGCGACCGACGACGATCGGTGCGAGGCGCCACGCGCACCGGCCTCATCACGTCAGGCTCCGGAGAACGGGCATGGGGTCGAATACCAGAGGTCCGGATGCCGACGGCGAGTCGCCGGACGAGCGCATGCAGTCGGCCGATCGTGATGCACTCGATGCCGTCTTCAGTCTTGCGTATGAGGAACTGCGACGTCTGGCGAGTGTGGTGCGACGCAACGATCCGAACGCGTCCATTTCTCCAACGACGCTGGTGAACGAAGCGTGGCTGCGACTTGCGGCGACCCCGTCGGTCGCGCACACGTCACCATTGCATTTCCGCCGTATCGCGGCACGCGCAATGCGACAGGTCCTCGTCGATATCGCTCGACGCAAGCATGCCGGGAAACGCGGCGGTCCGGACGCGATCGTGATCACCCTTGACGATGGCAACGTTGCCGCCCAAGGGAGCGCCGACCTGCTGGCGCTCGATCACGCCCTCGATGGTCTGGCCCAGATGAATCCCCGACAGGCACAGATGGTGGAGTGCCGCTTCTTTGGCGGATTGGATGTCGCGGAGACGGCCCAGCTGCTGGACATCTCCGAAGCGACCGTCCTTCGCGACTGGCGTGCGGCACGGGCATGGCTGGCGACCGAACTTCGCGACGCTTCCTGAAGAGGTCACCTGGCGGAGAGTGTGCCCGTGTCCGATGATCCACGAGACCCGCTGGATGCCGAGCAATGGGCGCGCGTGCAGCAGCTGTTCCATGCTGCCAGCGCACTCCCCGCTGACGCGTGGGGCGCCTATCTGGCCGAGGAAACCGCTGGGGAGCCATCACTCTGTGCGACGGTCCGGGCGATGTTGACGGAAGATGCGTTGCGCGGCTCGCTGCTCGACGGCGGTCTGGCAGCGACGGCGCACGCGGTGCTCTCCGATGATCACGCCCACCTGCCGATGGAAACTGCATTCGGGCCGTATCGACTGTTGCGGCAGATCGGTGAAGGGGGCATGGCGGTCGTGTATCTCGCCGAGCGGGCGGACCTTGGCAGCTCCGCCGCAGTCAAGCTGCTGCACGATCCGTGGCTCTCGCCCGCGCGTCGCGAACGGTTCGCGAGTGAGCAACGCACGCTGGCGCAGCTGAATCATCCGGGCATTGCACACCTCTACGACGCGGGCGTGCTGCCAGATGGGACCCAGTGGATCGCGATGGAGTACGTCGACGGGGAGTCGCTGACGGAGTACTGTCGCACACACGCACTGGGCCTCGACGCACGTCTGCAACTGTTCCGCGAGGTCTGTGACGCGGTGCAGCACGCACACGGGCACCTGGTCGTGCATCGCGACCTCAAGCCATCCAATATCCTCGTAACGCACGCGGGCCACGTCAAGCTGCTCGATTTCGGGATCGCAAAGCAGCTCGACCCGGCGGACTCCGAGCTGTCGCCCACGAAGACCGGGCTGCAACTCATGACACCGGCCTACGCTTCGCCGGAACAGCTGCGTGGCGAAACGACAGGTGTCTACACCGATGTGTACGCGCTTGGCGTGGTGCTCTACGAGATGCTCGCCGGCACGCTGCCGTTCGACATCGCTGGGCGCACGCCCGGCGAATCCGAAATGCTGATTCTCACTGCCGAGCCGGTGCGCCCTTCCGTCGCCGCACGCGGCACGACGCAGGGGGCGGACGCCAACACGGCATCATGGGCCGACCTCGACGTGCTGTGTTTCACGGCGATGCATCGGGAGGCCAGCCGCCGGTATCGCACCGTCGACGCACTCATCCGCGACATCGACCACTATCGACGGAAGGAGCCACTCGAGGCGCGCCCTGACTCCACCACCTATCGACTCGGGAAGTTCGTCAGGCGTCACCGCGGCGCACTGACCGCCTCGATCGGCGTGCTGTCCATTCTGCTCGTCACCGGTGTGGTCTCGGCTGCCCGCATCCGGACGGCACGCGACGCGGCAGTCGTCGAGGCAGATCGCGCGCAGCGGATTCAGCACTTTACGCTCAGTCTTTTCGCCGGTGGCGCGGAGAGCAGCGAGCCTGGTGATTCCCTCCGCGCCGTGACGCTGGTCGAGCGAGGCGTTGTGGAAGCGGCAACGCTTGGCGCTGAACCCGTCGTACAGGCCGAACTGTACCAGACGCTCGGCAGCATCTTTCAGAAGCTCGGACAGCTCGACCGCGCTGACACACTTCTTCAACAGGCGTTGCGCTCGCGCCGACGGCTGGCAGCCGACCATCCGGATGTAGCGCGATCACTGGTCGCCCTCGGCCTCCTGCGCGTGGAGCAAAGTCGACTGCCCGAAGCGGAGCAACTCGTCCGGGATGGCCTCGCGCTCAGCCAGCGGGTGCGACCCGCTGGGCACCTCGACGTCGCGGTTGCGACCACGGCACTCGGACGAGTGCTCGAGGAGCGGGCCACATATGCCGACGCCATCACGGTCATGCGCGAGGCGTTGCGTCTCCACACAGCGATTGCTCCGGTGTCGCCTGATGTCGTGACCGCCGCCACGCAGTTGGGCAATGATCTGTTCTATGCTGGCGAGTACGACCGGGCAGACTCTCTCTTCCGTCACAGCATGACGGTCGCGCAGGCACTGTATGGTGATAGGCATCCGCTGGTGGCTGATGCGCTCATCAACATGGGGGCGGTCCGCTTTCAGCGCGCCGACTATGCCGCGGCGGAGCGTCTTGACCGGGATGGCCTCCAGATCATGCAATTCGTCTATGGGACCGAGGACCCGCGTACCGCGTCAGCCCTCACGATGCTGGGTCGTGCGCTGGTGGCGCAGACGCGCTTCTCCGAGGCGGTTCCACTCGTGAAGCAGGCGCTCGCGATTCAGGAACGCGTGTACGGCAACGTCAGTCCGAAGGTGGCGTCCACCGTGAACGAACTCGGAATCATCGCGCTCCGTGAAAAACAGTTCGACGACGCGGATGCGTATTTTGCGCGGAACACGGACATTTATCGCGCCGTGTTCAAGCGACCGCACAACCTGCTTGCGACTGCGCTCGCCAACCGCGGCAGCGTGTTTTCAGCGCGTGGCGACAACGTGCAGGCGGAGCGATACTTTCGCGAGGCCGTTGCTGTGTTCAGCCAGACCGTCGCGCCGACTCACGTGGACATCGGAATCGCCCGGGTCAAGCTCGGCCGTGTCCTGCTGCGCCAACGCCGCTTCGCTGATGCCGAGCGTGAGAGTGAGGCAGGCCTCGCAATCCTGACGTCACAGATGAGCCCAGGTGCAAGCTGGGTGAAGAACGCGCGGAGCGATCTGGTGCAGGTGTATGACTCGCTGGGACGATCTGCGAAGGCCGCCGCCATGCGCGTCGCCCAGGCGGACACGCTCCTGAAGCGCTGAATCGATCAGGCCGGTCCCGGTCAGCCCACGGCGGCCGCGCGCGGCGCATCTCATGGGGACGACACGCTCCGCTCGGACTGCTGGCGTTCGCGCCCGAGATCAGCGCGCAACTGCTCGCGAAGGCCAGCGACCGCCTTGCCGCGAATATTCAGCAGACCTCGAGGCAGATGATCAAAGCGGTAGCGGCGTTCGACGACGAGATAGCTCCCGCGCGAGGCGTGATCGGTGTCGGAATCGATGACACTCATGACTTCGAGGGCCGCTTCGAAGAAATGGTTCGCGTACAACTGCTTTGATACGATCACCGACGCCCCGGACATCTCCGGCGGCGTAAAGACCACGGCGTGTGTGACACTCAGGATCGGCCGCAATCGCGGCACAACATCCTCCGACCAGTAGAGCACGTCGGCAACCCCGCCAGGGCGGCCGCGCGGGAATGTTCGCAGGTAGCTCGCGAGTGCAGGGGCCGACTGATTCAGCGCCGTCGACTGCGCCAGCACGGCCACGAAGGCATCACTGGCACGAACAGTCGGACGATCGTCGTAGACGGTGAGCGATGCATTCCCGTGATCGCGATACTCACTGACATACTCGATGATCCGCTGGCGCGCGATGGTGGTGATTCGAGCCTGCAGGTCGCTGGCGGTCCAGTCAACCTCGTCATGGAGGCGCTGCATGGCGTTGGCGGGGAGTTTGGTCGTGCAGTCGCCCGGCTTGCATTTCTTGAGGTCGTTCGCATCCTGCCGGGTGATCACGATCTGCTCGACATCCGCTGGAACCGCAGGATCACTGAACAGGCCAAGTCGCGTGCGTGTCGGCGAGCGCAGCCACATTCGAAAGTCCTGCACCCGACGGAGGTAGAGATCGCGAGACATGCCGACGTGGACGATGCCAAGTACGGCGACGTCCTTCGAATCCTCGGTTGGCAGAACGCGGACGACGACATCGCCGCGCGCGACCGCTGCGGACTCGGCAGAGTCGAGGCGTACACCGTTCCGGGCCAGAGCGCCCTGCGCCGGAAGAGTTTGCGCGGGTGACCGAGACACGAGCACCATGATCGCGCCGACGACCGCGACCGCAGTACGAGCGAAACCCATCGCTGGCATTATCGTTGCTGCATCCTGTGCACCATACCATCCGTGAGGGTCGGAACGACGGGCACGATTCGGTGGGACCGCACCGTGAGCCCGACTCTGAAACCTATCGGTCTGGGCGACCCAGGGGCTATCGTGGCGGCTTACCTGATCCGTGATCGTTGGCCGGAACCCATTCTCTGAACGCGCACGCTGCGATCCCACTGCCCCATCGCCATCAACGTCGACATGTGCTTCGGACCATGAGCCTCAGTCGCGACGCGTTTCCTCCCTGCCGGTTCGCTGCCGTCAGTCTGCTGGCCGGTACTGTGTGGCTGACAGCCTGTGCGGCGAGCCTCCCATCATCCCGACCCTCGGCCATGTCACCCACGGCACATGCCGCCATCAGCGCCGCCCGCGCGCGCTCCAACGCCGCCATCGCCGCACACGACACCGCGGCCATCGCGCTCGAATGGATGCCTGACATTCACGTCGTCTCGTCGACCAGCACCCAGACGGCCGGTGCCGACGCCAACGCACGCTCCATGGCAGGCGCCTTTGCTCGCCGCTCAGACACAAAATGGGTGCGAAACACGACGCGGATCCGGGTCTTCGACGCGTGGCAGGTTGCATCGGAGGAAGGCGAATGGATCGGGACATGGACCGATGCCGATGGACCGGTGCGCATCACTGGCACCTATCTGGCGCAGTGGCGCAACACGAATGGAACCTGGCGCATTCAGGCCGAAGTCTTTGTGCCGGTTGCGTGTGAAGGCGGTGCGTACTGCAGGCAGCATCCATGAGCGGCTGACGGCTCGCCGGCACGCCTTCCCTTCGTGAGCCGCGCCAGCTCCTGAGTCCGCATCGCGAAGGCTGCCGCGCGTTGCGAAGAACCTGAGCACCCGTGCCGCAGAAGAATGCAGCTTGTGACCATCGACCATGGAGCTGCACGGGTGAACCGTGACAGTGCGTCAGGCAATGCCTGATAGTCAGTGCCAGGGCTCGGCAACACCCTTCCCTTCGCAGACTCGGTGTCCGGCAGTGATCATCGCTGCGTCGCGCAAAACAGGACGACGGCTGCATCCAACACCTTTGAGCGGAGTTCAGGATGTCTACCACAATGCAAGGCACACCGGAAGCACTCGCAGCGGTCGAACCAACGATACTGCCGGGCGGGCCCATCCTCGTCGCGACCGATACGTCTGCCGACTCCGACGCCGCCTTTCCGCTTGCGGCAACACTGGCTGCTCGCGCACATGCTGACATCAGCGTGCTCAGCGTTGTCGAGCCGGTCAACACACCGATCTACGGGGTGGACGGCGTGGTCATCGCGATGGAGCTGGCCGGAGACACCGAGACGGCGCGCGAGTCCGCGACGCGCGCCCAGTTGATCCGGATGGTGTCCTCCACGGCGGCGTGGCCGGTGACGGTGACGACCGGTGAACCGGCGCGCGAAATCACGAAGGCTGCGGATGCCATGCACTCCCGCTTTGTCGTCGTCGGGCGCGGTCGCCATTCAGGATTTGACCGGATCGTTAGCGGTGAGTCGCTACTCCGCATGCTGCAGCTTGGCGATACGCCGGTGCTGGCAGTCGAAGAGAGTCTGACGTCGCCACCACGGCGTGTCGTGATCGCGACCGACTTCAGTTCTTTCAGCCTCTACGCGGCACAGGTTGCACTGACCGTCGTGGCGCCCGATGCGGAGGTGTGGCTGCTGCACGTCGGTCCGCCCTTCGATGAGTCGGTACCATTCCTCAGGGCGCGCGCCGACGTGTATCGCGAAGAGTGCGACGCAGCCTTCACGAAGCAGTGTGCGTTCCTCCAGCGCGACACGTTGCGCATCGAGAGTGTGCTCCTCACGGGGAGTGCCCCGGACCAGTTGATCGGTTTTCTGGCTGATAAGCGGGCCGATCTGGTGGTCACCGCCACGCACGGCTACGGGTTCATACGCCGCATGCTGCTGGGCAGCGTGGCAGCGTCGCTGATTCGGCGCGCGCCCTGTTCGGTGCTGGCGGTTCCGGGTTCGGCGCGGACGATGGCGGCGGCTCGTGCGCGGGCAGTTCCGAATGCGCACACGCGGACGCTGGCGAAGGAGCGGTACGATTCTGATCTCGCCGCGTTCACGACGCGGAATGCCGGGCGACGGTGCAGCATCGAAGTGGATCAGGACGCGCTCGGCGCGCAGGTGCTGGGCCACGAGCTCCAGCTCGTCGGCGCCACCTATGACCGACACGACAACCACGCCGCACTGATGTTCGGAACATCCACGCTCAAAGGCCTGCACATGACACATCAGGTCGCGGGCGTCACGGGGATCGACCTCGCGACGGACGCGGGCGGCGTGGATCAGGTACTGCGAGTCGCCCATGATGGCGGGCAGCTGCTCGTCACGTTGACCTGACGGCGCGCGACGTCACGGCGCAGCCGGTTCAGAGCGGGTCGATCTCGGCGGGATCGACCCGCTCAGCGTTGGGACCAGTGATGCTGGTCGCGCTCCCGATGCGTCGGTGCCCGATCGCCGCTCGCGCCAGCGCAACCGGCGGCCATCGCGTAAATGTGTCGCGCCGCCGTTGGCAGGCTCTGGCGAGCGCCCGCCCGGCGAGCAGCTTTACGGCTGGCGCTCTCGAACCTTCCTCCTCCGCTCCTTCGATGAACCCGTCACTCCGTCTCGTTGCCGCAACCGTTGTGCTCACCTGGCTCGCCGCCCCGCTGTCGCTCACCGCACAGGGCGTTCCCGGCGGAGGCACCGGCGACTCTGCCGAGGCGATGATCCGCTCGATGGTCGGCCGACTCGAATTCGATCGATACAAGGCGACGATCAAGGGACTGACCGCATTCGGTGACCGCCGGCAGGGCACTGATCGCAACCGGCAGGCGATCGACTGGATCGAAGCACAGCTGAAGAGCTATGGGTGTACCAATACGGAACGCATGACGTACGACTTCCAGCCTCCGGCGCCCATCACACGGCCGGCTGGCGCGCCGCCCCCCGCACCCGGAGTTCGTCGCGAGCAGGGGGGCGGACGGTCCCGCGGAATGCGCACCCGCACGGGCGTCAACACCGATTCGCTGCGGCAACCGGATGCACGTTTGCGCGCGCTGAACTCGCAACCCAGCACCCCGGGCGAACGGCAGCAGGTGTACTGCACCAAGATCGGCACGACGCACCCGGAGGAGATGTACATCGTGGGTGCGCACATGGACGGCATCGGCTGGGGTGAGGCGGCCAATGACGATGGTTCCGGAACGGCGCTGGTGATGGAGCTCGCCCGCGTGTTCAGCAGTCCCGATGTCCGCACCGACCGCTCGATTCGCTTCATCCTCTGGAACAACGAAGAAACGGGGCTGAACGGCGCGCGGGCCTACGTAGCGCAACGCGCAGCACTGCAGGGGCAGGAAATGCCGGCGGGATCAGGGAAGTACCCCGAGCCAAAGTGGCTGGGCATGATTCAGCATGACATGATGCTGTTCGATCACGGCATGCCGCGCGCCGACAGCACGATGACGAAGGAGCAGCGCCCCGAAGCCGACGTCAACATCGAATTCCAGTCCACATCGAAGTTCGCCGCGCAGTCGCAGGCACTGGCATGGCTTCTCCACGGTGCGAACGAGAAGTTTGCGACCGACTATCCTGCCTCCGTCGGCCCGCACATGACGAACACCGACTCGGGGCCATTCCAGGATCTGGTGGCCGCAATCAGTCTGCGCGAGAACGAACGCGGATCGCAGATCGGCAGCGGATGGGATCCCCACTGGCATCAGCCGACCGACATGTTCTCGACCTTCACCGACAAGGATTTCCGGCTCGGCCTGAACGCTGCGCAGACGACGCTTGGCGCGCTCGCGCAACTCACCGGGGCGCGCCTCTCGCGTTGATCAGGGCGGATGCGCGCGTTCCAGCGGCACGGCGTACGGTTCACACGCCAGCCGCTGACTCTCCACTCGCCGAAACGACGTGTCGAACACATTTCCCGGTGCCGCAAGGCGCACCGCCATTGAATCGGCGGCAGCATCGGGAGTGATGCGCAGGTGAATGGCCAGCCGGTTCACCGCGGCCGACAACGTCGTGACGGCGCGCGCATCGAGCAGGTCGGCTGGAAAGACACGACACGCCGACAGCGCCACGCGATACGCCGCGCCGAGGGCGTCAACGGCTGGCTCGTACGGGCGCCGCGCATCGAAGCGCACCTTGCTCAAGGCGGCGTCCTGCATCTGAGTCGCAATCAGGCGGCGCGCATCACTCACGGTGATCGGTGGCCCGATCAACTCTCGATACGAGCGTCCTCGCGAGCCACCAATCGTTCGTGCGAGCGCCTCCTCCGCCACGTATGGAATGCTCGACCCGCGAACATCAACTTGCGCGTGCACGCCTTTCAGGGCGACATGCACCAGCTCGTGCGAGGCGATCCCATTGGCACGTGATGCCGCAAACACCGCTGCGCCGATCCCTGATTCCGCCAGAGTCCAGTCAGAAAAAACGCCGTTGACCCAACCGACCGGGAATCGAGTCGCGAATCGTTCCTGATTGGCGAACAGGAACGCAAGGACTGGCGTCTCTTCACTCACGCCGAGCAGTTGCTCGAGCCGGGTGAGTGTATCGCCGACTGCGGCCGCAACCGAGATGGGCATCGATGAGTCGATCAGCGTCGTCAGGCGGCCGCTGACGACCGGGCGCATGCCGCTCGCCAGCCGATCCAGCGCGCGCGGTTCGACGGAATCGACGATCGCGAAGCTCCGCACGAGCGCGTCGCGACTGTAGCCGCAGAGCACGAACGTCGGTTGCTGCACCGCGCGGGTCCGCCGAACCGGCACGCGAATCACGCGCTCTCCCGGCGTGGCTGCCGCGATCCAGTATGCGAGCAGGCTGGCGTCGAAGTGCTGCAAGAGGCTCGTCAGGCGCTGCGCATCCGGCGGCGGTGAGAAGTCCGGACGGCGGATGGCCTCCTCACGCTCCACCGCGTCGAGTTCGCGCACCGCGCTTCCGGCGGGCCGCGTGTCGGGACATGCCGAGCGCGCCTGATTCTGCGACGTGCCGCCTCTGGAGCTCGACGTCGTCCGGGCCTCATTGCGCCCGGCGCTTCCCGAAGCGCAGGCACCGAGCATGATCACGAGCGTCGTCCCGATCGCGGCGCGCCTCATGTGACGTATGCAGGTCGGGGGCGCCTGGACGGGACGCGGAGCTGGCCGATCATCGGGCAAGCCACAGCCCGAGGCTGCTCGCGAGCGCAAGCGCCGTGAGACCACCACCGGCGACGCGGCGAAGCTCCCTGGTGCCCAGCGTGAGCGCGATCGTTCCCTTCAGCAGGGTGTTGGCCAGCATGCCGACCGCGATGGCCCGTGCCGCCAACGCGCTCAAGTCAGCACCGTTGCCGAGACGCGCCATCGAGAAGGTCAGCGCGTCCATGTCGGTCAGGCCGAGGAGAAACGCGGAGGTCAGGACACCGACATTCCCGAACGTATCCTGCGAGATTCTGATCGCGAACAGGGCAATCTGAAATGCCAGCGCGAGTTGGAGTGCGGTCCCAATGCGCAGCGGAGAGTGCAGCGCCGCTGCCTGTTGTCCCTCGACACCTTTGGGCAGTTTCCATAGCGCCAGGCCAACGACCAGCGTGCCGACCACGAGCGGTGGCGCAAAGTATGGAATCAGCGCTCGCGCGACGACCGGGCTGAGCGCGGCGGTCACCACGGCCACACGAAGGATGAGGACGGTGCACGCGGCGGCGATGCCGAGACCGAGCGATGCGGCGACGGCGGGTTCTGCTCTGCTCCGCCGTGCGAACTGCAGCGTGACTGCGGTGCTCGAGACGAGCCCACCAAGCATCCCCATCAACGCATAGCCACGCGACGCACCGACCCAGCGCTGCAGCAGGAAGCCGCCGTAGTTCACCGCGCAGAAGATGAGCACGATGATCCAGAGCTCCCGCGGGTTGACGCCACCCCACGGCCCCCATGTCGCACTTGGCAGCAGCGGCAGGATCACCAGCGCCAGAACCGCGAACTGCAGCGCCCCGATCAGTTCGCGCTCGCCGAGCCGGTCGAGGATCCCATGGATCTGCGCCTTGCCGACCAGTGCCGCGACGACGAGCGTCCCGACGCCGGCGGCAATCGCACGGTGCCCCATGCCAGCCAGCGCCGCCATGGCGAGCACGAGGATCGCCGCCGTCTCGGTCGTTCCATCGGCGGTTGCCCCGGGCCGCCGCACCGCGAGGGCGTAGGCCAGCACACTGAGCAGACCTCCAGCGGCGAGCAGCACGACGGCAGCGAGTGCGTTCCCTTCCTGCAACAGGTGCCCGCCAATACCCCCGAGCAGGCCGAGCATGAAGAAGGTGCGCACACCGGCGAAGCGGCCGTCGGGACCTTCCGTGTGCCCTGTGCGCTCGCGCTCGAACCCGACCGCGAGCCCGACGAGCGCGGCGACGGCGAGATTGGCGGCAAAGAGCAGTTCAGGGCTGGTTGGCATCGGTCCCTCGACGGGGCGCGGCGGGTGAAAGAAGCGGACGCCACGCTCCGTGCGTATGAAATGTGTTCCGGACAGGCGGCGGGAGACCGCGCCTCTTCTCAGGAACTACACCTTCCCCAGAATCGCGAAGTCCTCCTTCGCCTGCCCCGCCGCGATCCGATCATCCATCCGCGCGGCCAGTGCCGCGAGCATCGGCATGGTGGACGGTTCGGCCGTTTCGAGCATCAGGCGCAGATCCTTCCGCGCGACATCGAGCGTGAAATTCGGCTCGTAGCTTCCCGACACCATCATCGCCCCGCGCATGCCGAGCGGGCCGTTGAGATTCACCTTTGCCAGCATCTCGAGGACTCCGGTTCGCTCGACGCCGACCGCATCCGCCATGTGCATCACCTCCGCGAGAACTCCCACCACCGAGAGCGATGCTGCGTTCCCGAACAACTTGTAGACCGCGGCCAGATCTGCACGCTCGCCAACGTGCCACAGTTCAGCGGTCATGTCGGCCAGTGCGTCCTGGACCAGCGCAAACCGTGCAGCAGGTCCCGCCACCAGCATCATTCCCTTCGCCGTCCTCGCGGCCCCCGGGCCCATCATCACCGGCGCGTGCAGGTACTGAATGCCGGCTGCATCGAGAGCCGCCGCGCGGGCTTGCGTGCGCGCCGGCAGCGTCGTCGTATGATCGATGATGATCGCATCAGGGTGCAGTGCGGCCTGAAAATCGGCGATCGCATCGTCCACCGAATCATCGTCGAGCAGCACGAGATGCACGCGTTCAGCGCCGCGCACCGCTTCCGCCGGCGACTCTGCCGCAGTGGCCCCAAGCGCAACCAATGCATCCGTTCTGGACGCCGTGCGGTTCCAGACGACGACCTGGTTCCCGCCACGCGAGAGCAGCCCCTCCGCCATCCCGCTGCCGAGCAACCCCATCCCGAGGACGACGATCCGTGACATGTCTGCGTGCGTTGTAGGTTTGTGCTCAACAATCTCCGCCCTGAAGATAGCAGGGACCAACCGACGTCGTGGCGCCGGCACTACGATGGATTTGCACTGACCTTCCACCGGAACCGTCGCATGAGTCCTGCTCCCTCATTGGATCTGCCCGAGCTGACGCGCCCGAATTTTCACACCGGCCAGCTGCTGAGCGCCGACGATCTGCGCGCCGAGCAGGTGTACCAGCGGGAGCGGGCCCGGCTGCACAACCGACTGCTGCACGGCTGGGGCGTCGTCGTCGGGCTCGCCGCGAGGAGCAGCGGCGGGCAGATCATCGTCGGTCCAGGCCTGGCATTGGACCCATATGGTGATGAAATCGTGTTGACGCGGGAGACGACGTTGTCTCCGCTACCGGGTGTAGCGGGGTGCGCGGCGCAATTCGTCGTCGCACGATTCCGAGAGACGCTGACTGAGCCGGTGGCGGTCGGCAACGGCACCGAGTTCCGGCGCGTCGCGTACGGCGCGACCATCGAGCTCGCCGATGTGGCACCGCGTGGGCGTGACGGTGCAGTGGCCATCGCGCGCCTGCTCTGGCGAACCACGCACTGGCGCGTCGACGCGCGATATCGGCGCCGGCGCGCGCAACGCTGAGACGCTGACCGCAACACCTGCAGCGTCGCTGCCTCGACGCGGGAGGCGAGGACTCCTCGGTCACCGCTGCATCCACCCGCGCCCTGTTGGCGAACTCAACGACTCGGCCCGCTCCCTCCAGTCCCCCGGCATCGGCATTTGCGCGAGTGATTTCTTTCGGCCCACGGAGCATCCTGCTCCTCGTTGGCACGGCGCACGGCCTCGTGCTCGCGGCACTCCTGCTTCGCGCCCCTGCCAATCGCGTGGCGAACCGCCTGCTGGCGCTGCTGCTCACCGCGGTGGCGCTGCGCGTGGTGCCATACATCATCGGCTTTGCCGGGTTCTACGACGCGTACCCGTGGCTCTCGTACCTCCCGTACGACTGGTCGCTGGGCTACGGCGCGCTGATCTGGCTCTACGCCCGCGTGATCTGCTCGGGTGAACTGCCGCGCCGCTGGCAGTGGCATCTCGTGCCGGCAGCAATGCAGGGGGCGTACTACTCCGTGATGTTCGTGCAGCCGCTCAAGGTCAAGAATCTCTGGACCGAGACGATTCATGATCCGCGGATCGTGCCGATCGAGACAATCGCGTCATTCATCACGATGTCGGCGTACCTCGCGCTGGCGTGGCGCGAGTACAGCGCGTACCAGCGCTGGCTGGACGACGACCTCTCGAACCGCGAGGAATTTCGACTCTCATGGCTGCGGACCTTCCTGCTGGCTTTCGGCGCCACGCTCTGTTTCTGGATGGCCACGTCGCTGGTCGATGCATTCGTGCAGCCCCTGAACTACTTCGATCGCTTCCCGCTCTACCTCTGGTTCTCCCTGCTCATCTATGGGCTGGGCCTCGGCGGCCTGCGCAGCGCGCGCGTCGGCTACCCGCGACCGGGCACAGCCATCGAGGCCCGCACTCACGCAGCGGACGATCTCGACGAGGGTGCGGAGCCGGCATCAACGGATTCAACCCTGGAATCGGCAGAAGCGATCCCGGAATCCGCGGGCGCAAGTGCGACGGCCGAGGCGCTCGCCGCCTCGGAACGGAGGACAGACTGGAGCAGGCTGGGGCAACGATGGAGCGAACTCGTCCGCGAACAGGGATGGTGGCGTGATGCAGACCTGACGGCCCCTCGATTGGCGCAGCACCTCGCAACCAACACGAGCTACCTGTCACGAGCCCTCAATGAAGGACTTGGCCAGAATTTCAACGAGTTCGTGAATCGGCTTCGGATCGAAGCCATTCAGGTCGAGCTCGCTAAAGCCAACCTCGACCGCGACGTCCTCGCAGTGGCCCTCGATGCGGGTTTCAACTCGAAGGCCTCCTTCAATCGTGTGTTCAAGCGGCTGACCGGGGAGACACCGACGGATTTTCGGCGCCGCCAAGGCCTCGCCACGTCTCAAGATCAGTAAAGCGCACTGATTTTCTGATTTCGCGACGCGCCGAAGCGCGCTGGTCACGATCCTGACAGTGACCTTCATCTCAGGGAGCCGTTGTGCTTGTGCCACAGTCTCGCCGCATCCTTTCCGCCCTGGCCGTGCTCGCCCTGGCCTCTCCGCTCGCCGCGCAGCCGGTCGCGACGACCTTCGTCCCCAGAAGTTTGACGCCAGCGCAGGTTCGAGCCGACGCGGCCCTGCTCCGTCAGGCACTGGAACAGGTACATGCGGGCTACGATCGGTATGTGCCGCGCCGCGTGATGGATTCGGCGTTCGCACGGCTGGATCGCCGTGCCGACTCGGCCATGACCGACGTCTCGCTTTACCGCGAGGTGGCGCTCCTGCTGGCGACGATTCGCTGCAACCACACCAAGGCAGAGTACCCCGCCTCGCTGGAGACCTTTCGCCGGCAGCAGCCGACGCACCTCCCGGTGCGCGTGCGGATCTTTGGTAACCGGATGTTTGTCGCGACGAGCTTCCGTGGCCAGATCGCGCGTGGCGAGGAGATCGTGAGCATCAATGGCCGCCCAGCGGCCGAGATCATCACGCGGCTCGCGCGATTCGCAGCGATTGACGGGTTCACCGATTTCTCGAGAGCCTCCCTGCTCGAGTCAGACAGCGATCTGATGGGCAGCGATCTCGATCACTACTGGCCGATCGAGTTCGGCTTTGCGGAGCGCTGGGACTTCGCGCTGCGGCTGGCGAACGGAGACCGTCACAGTACCTCTCTTGCGCCGATCCGGTATTCGGACTGGCAGGCCCTCAGCGGCGACACGACCCAGATCGACTTCCGGACCGGCGCGAGCTGGTCGATGCTCGACGATTCGACGGCACTGCTGCGCCTTCGCAGTTTCGTGAACTACCGCACGCCGATCGATGCCGACTCACTCTATCGGTCCCTCTTTGCCCAATTCCGCGCCAGGAAGGTGGCGCAGCTGATCGTCGACCTTCGCGACAACGGCGGAGGCTCTGACGATGCGTCCGCAGGCCTCATCCGTTTTCTCGCCGATGCGCCCGTCGCGCCCCTGCGCGGCGTACGCCGTCGCACCATCCGGATCGACAGCACACTCGCAGCCGCGTTCGAGACGTGGGGTGACCGGGCGCCGATCTTCACGCCGAATGCGCTGTTGTTCGAGGTAGCGAGTGACGGTTGGTATCAGGAACGGGGGTCCGCGCCAACCTTGCAGCCGGCGGCGGACGCGTTCCACGGCCACGTCTCGGTGCTCACCGGGCGGCAGAACAGTTCCGGTTCGACCATGCTGCTGGCGGTGCTGCAACAGATCGGTGCCCGCAACGGCCGAATGCGGCTGGTTGGCGAAGAGACGGGCGGCAGCGCGGAGGGACCGACCGCGGGACAGATACTCTTTCTTCGGCTCCCGAACAGTGGCATGCGTGTGCGTATTCCCCTGAAACGGAGCGACGTCAATGCGACCGACGCCGTCACCGGGCTCGGCGTCTTTCCCGATGTCGACGCGACGGAAACACTGGCGGACTTCCGCGCCGGCATCGACAGGGCGCTGCTGACAGCGCGAGGAACACCATGGAAAACGGATGCTTCGCCACTGGCGCCGGTGGTGGGGTTGATGCGCGGAGTGCTCGAGTACCGCGACTATGGCAATGGACGGCGGGTGACACTGCCGACCGCGATCCACACAGCGCCGATGGGCACCACCGGTGCATACCGGCAACGGACCATCTACGACGATGGCCCCGGGAACACGATCTACTCGACTGACGTGCTGCGCGTCTCCGGCGATCGGTGGTTCGAGGGCAGCGCGGTGGACGAGGGCAAGATGGAGACGGGCCAGATGCAGACAGGCCAGACCGTGCTGCGCATCGTCTCGAGGAAACGGACGGCCGATGGAACGGTCCTGGTCCTGCGTGGTCGGGGCATGGACGACGAGCAACTGGTTGAATTTCGATACACCGTCACGCTCGGGGACACCACCCAGACGCGCCTGAAGGAGTTCCGGCGACCGGGGCAGCGCTGGGCGTACCGGCACGAGTATCGCTTGCGGCGACACGCCAAGGCGCCTGTGTGATGGACCCGGGAGCCACCGGTACCCTACCCTCTGGCGACTGCCGAGCATGTCAGGCTAAACCTTACAATCCATAAGCCGATACTCATCCGGAAGAGCTGAATGACCGCGCGCCCGACTCTGCGAGTCTGCGGGGTAATGCTGCACGCCCCGCTGGCCGATACTGGGCTCGGAACGTGTGTCGACAACAGCCGTTTTTGCGGCGACCGAAACCGATATGTCTATCACACCGAGTTCGATGCGTATCAACCACTGGCCCATCGCGCGCAAACTTGCGCTGCTCTGTCTCGCGTTCGGTGTCATCCCTTTGGCGCTGGCGTGTGGACTGCTGTTGGATCGTTCGACGGCGGCGGTGCGCGAGCGCGGGGCTGATGCGCTCCAGCAGACGGCCGGCCATCTCGCCGACAAGATCGATCGAAATCTGTTCGAGCGCTATGGCGACGTTCAGGCGTTCGGCTACAACGACGTCGTCAGCGATCGTACGCAATGGTACAAGGTCGGTGCCGATGAAAACCGTATCGCGTCGCGAACCAATGAGTACGTCGCGGCCTACGGCCTGTATGCGCTCTCCATGTTCGTGGATTCCACCGGCCGAGTGATCTCGGTGAACGACAAGGACGCGACAGGAAAGCAGCTCGCCACCGCGCCGCTCTACGAACGCAATTATCGCGACGCAGGCTGGTTCCGTGCCTGCGTGGCCGGACAGTATTCGCGGACGATGCAGTTCAGCGATTCGGCGAATACGATCGCGACCGGTACCGTCATCACACCAGCGGCGCCGGACGCCGACGTGAAGCAGGTGTATGGGCCAAGCGCTGCCGACGTGATCGGCTTCTCCGCACCGGTTCGTGATCGCAGTGGCACGGCCATCGGATGCTGGCGCAATCTGGCGACGGCATCGCTGGTCACGGCGATGCTCGCCGACGCCGCTCGTGATCTCGGACAAGCGGGCTATCCCGGCGCGACGTTTCTCGTCGTCGACAGCACCGGGCGCAAGCTGGCCGAAGGTGGCCAGCCAATCGCCGATTCGGTGCTCACCGTCGAGCGCGGCCCGGAAGGTTCGCTGGTCCTCCTCAAAGCCGGTCAGTCTGGACATCGCCTGGCGCAGATTGCCGGCAGTCCAATGCAGATTGGTTATTCACACCTTCACGGGGCGCTCGGCTACCCCGGCATGAACTGGGGGGTGCTGATCGGTGTGCCCCAGAAGGAAATCGACGCAGCGGCGAATCTCGTCACCTTGCGGTGGACGGCGATCGGGTTGAGCCTCGCCGTGGCGTTGATGATCTTCGCCGTCGCGATGTTCCTCGGCGGACGGATCGCGAAGCCGATCAGCGCGATGGCGGACATCGCCAGTCATGTTGCCGTCGGACGACTCGACCAGCGCGCTGTCTGGAGCAGTGACGACGAAATTGGACGCGTGGCCACCGCACTCAACAGCATCGTCACCGCACAGCAGGAGCTGGCCGGAACGGCGCGTCAGATCGCCGCGGGGAACACGGCGGCGGAGATCGTCTCGCGCTCAGAGCACGACGACCTGAGTCAGGCCTTCATTTCGATGCGCGACTCACTGCGGTCTCTGGTGGCGGAGATGGAGCGGCTGTCTGTCGCAGCGCAGAATGGACAATTGAATGTGCGCGGCGACGCCACCCACTTCGCGGGCGCGTTCCGCGACCTGGTTGCCGGCGTCAACGCCACGCTCGACGCGGGAGCCGCACCGGTACTCGAGGCACAGTCGGTGCTTGGCAAGCTGGCCAACCGCGATCTCACGGTCCGGATGCAGGGCGTGTACCGCGGCGACCATGCGGCACTGGCGTCCAGCCTGAACGCGGCCGTCATCGACCTCAGTACCGCATTGAACGAAGTCCGGCGCGAATCAGACGGTATCCTCGCGTCGGCGCAGGAGATCGCCGCGGCGGCACAGGAAGGTGCCAACGGCGCGACCACTCAAGCCGGCCTCCTGGAATCGATCAGCGGCGACGTGTCCGAGCAGCGCACCCTGAGCGATGGTGTCGCCAACCGGACCCGCGACCTGAGCGCGCTGGTCGGGAAGACGCGCGACGCCGCGAAATCAGGGCATCAGCGTGTGGGCGAGGTGGCCGCCGCGCTGACGATCATTCGTGAGCGGGCCCTGGTCACCCAGAAGATCGCCCGCAAGATGGAGGAAATCGCGTCGCAGACGAACCTGCTGGCGCTCAACGCGGCGGTCGAAGCGGCCCGCGCAGGTGATGCAGGCGCAGGCTTCGCGGTCGTCGCCGAAGAGGTCCGGGCGCTTGCACTGCGGGCCACCGAATCGGCGAAGGAAACGCAAACGGTGATCGATGAAGCGGTGAAGAGCGTGGTCAGTGGCGTGAAGATCGGTGAGGCCGCCGTCGAGATCATGCAGGGCATCGAGGCGCACGCCGCTGATGCCGCCAGCGTGGTGGTGGACATCGCGTCGGCCACCGAGCGTCAGGCCGCTGGACTGGTGACGATCGATGGCGGCGCGTCCTCCGTTGCCACGCACACCTCAGCCTCGGCGGCCAATGCCGAAGAGACTGCAGCGGCGGCCGAGGAACTGTCGTCGATGGCGGGGACACTCGCTGCACTGGTCAATCGATTCCGCCTGGATCCGCCGGTGGAGGCCGGAGCGCCGACGCGACCTGAACCATCGGCCCGCGCAGCCATTGGCAAGGGCAAGCCTCTGGGCAAGGCAACGAGGGCGCCGAAATCGTCAGCCCGCCATGCCGCAGTGAGTACCGAGGACGACGATGCATTGAAGGGCTGGTAGCCCTGCTACGTCCTGACTGCTGTTTCGGCGACCGGGCTCCCGGCCGCCGGCAGCGTGAGGAGCGCGGACGTCCCTGCACCGACCTCACTCTCGAGGGAGAGCGTACCGCCGTGCGCGCGGACGATCCCGCGCGCAATCGCCAGGCCGAGGCCTGCGCCGGAGCGGTCGGTGCGCTGGCTCTGCCAGAATCGATCGAACACGAACGGCAAGTCATCCGGCGCAATCCCGACCCCGGTATCCTGAACCGTCACCAGCACATCGTTGACGTGCCTGATGGCGCGCATGCGCACGTGGCCGCCCTCCGGCGTGAACTTGATGGCGTTGCCGACGAGGTTTGACAATACCTGCGCAATCCGGTCCGGATCGATGTCGACCAACGGGAGCCCCGCCTCGAGTTCCGTCTCGAGTGAGACTCCCCGGGCACTGGCGAGCGATGCCAGCAGGTCAGCGGTCGTTGCCATCAGCGGACCGATGGCCGACGGGCGTCTCAGGATACGCAGCTGGCCGCGCTCCAGCCGACTGACGTCGAGCAGGTCCTGAATCAGGGTGTCCATCTGTATCGCGGCCTGCAGCATCACGCTGGCGTGCTCCGCCGCTGCCGCGGGCATCGCGGTTGCGCCAGGCTCCACCGGAACTCTGAGCAGGGCAGACGCCAGCATCTTGATGGCATTCACGGGATTTCTGAGATCGTGCGAGACGAGCCCAAGGAGTTCGTCCCGGTCCCGGACCGCCATCTCGGCGTCGGTGAGCGCGCGCTGTGCCCGCACTTCGATTGCCCGCTGTGCCGTCACATCGCGCATGACGACCGCGAACACCACGCCAGCATCCAGCGGCACGTGTGCAATGGCCGCTTCGGCCAGGAACTCGTCACCGGACTTCCGCAGTCCGTAGATCGGTGACCGCTCAGACATGTTCCGTGCTGCGGTGTGGCCCCCTGCAAAGCCCTGCATATGATTGCCGTGCGCGTGATGAAACCGGCTCGGTATCAGCATCGACAACGGTCGGCCGAGGACCTCCTCCTCGCCGTAGCCGAACATCTGGCCCGCGCCGTCGTTGAAGAAGCAGATCGCCTGATCGCCGTCGACGCAGATGATGGCATCCGACGCGATATGCAGAATGCGGGCGAGGGCCTGATCTGGAAGGATTCTGTGGTTCATGGCGAGTGAATGGTAAGTTGCCGGAGCAGGAATCGTGTCCGACTTTTCCTGACAGCGCCCGGAATCCGGCGTGCACACCCTTGTCGCTGACCCGGAGGTCACCCATGGACAACGACATCATCACCGTGCTGCTGGCCGACGACCACGCCGTCGTGCGCTATGGCCTGAAGGCGGTCCTGCAGACCGCGCCCGACATCACCGTCATCGGTGAAGCGCGGAACGGCCGGGAAGCGGTGGACAGCGCGATGCGGCTCAAACCGGATGTCGTCGTGATGGACCTGAGCATGGATGTGATGGATGGCGCGGCCGCCACGCGCGAACTCCGGCGCCTCGAGTGCCCCGCTCGCATCCTGATCCTGACCATGCACGCCGAAGACGAATACCTGGTGCCGCTGCTCGAGGCCGGGGCGAGCGGGTATCTGGTCAAGAATGCCGCGGACCGCGAGCTGGTGGACGCGGTCCGCATGGTCGCGCGCGGCGATCAGTACCTGCGTCTGGGCGCGGTGCGGGCGCTGGCCAAGGAGCTGAAGAAGCGGGAGCATCGCGCGGCGGAACAGACGCAGTACGACTCGCTCTCCGATCGTGAGCGGTCCATCTTGCGCCTGATCGCGGCGGGATACTCCGGGCCGGATATCGGTGCGCAGCTGAGCATCAGCGCGAAGACCGTGGACACCTACAAGCAGCGTATTCACGAGAAGATCGGACTTGCGCATCGCCCGGACTACGTGCGGTTCGCCGTGCGACTCGGCCTGCTCGACGAGGACGTACGTATGTAGGGGTTATCCTGACACGACTGTCAGGCAGACGGATCCGCGCGACAGGAATTCCCCGACAGATCAGTGATCGGTCGGGAGAGAGATTGGGACGGTCATCCGCGCGCTCCGCCGGGTGACCGTCCCCTTTTGCCCTGCGAGGTCTTCGCCGATGACCGCTGTTGCGGCTGCTCCCCCGAGCGCGACAACGCCCCTCGACGCGTTCTCCTACGACGACGCCATCGTTCGAAAATTCCTGGTCGCCTGCGTGGCGTGGGGCGCGATCGGCATGCTGGTGGGCGTGCTGATCGCGCTTCAGATGGCGGATCCGTACTTCAACCTTGGCTTGCCATTCACGAGCTTCGGTCGTCTGCGGCCCCTGCACACCAACGCGGTCATCTTTGCGTTCGGCGGCAACGCCTTCTTCTGCGGCTGCTACTACTCGACGCAGCGGTTGCTGAAGGCCCGGATGTTCAGCGATACGCTGAGCACGATCCACTTCTGGGGCTGGCAGGCGATCATCCTCGCCGCGGCACTGACCCTGCCGTTCGGCTTCACGCAGGCGAAGGAATACGCCGAGTTGGAATGGCCGATCGACATCGCCATCGCGGTGATCTGGGTGGTGTTCGCGGTGAACTTCATCGGCACGCTGATCAAGCGCCGTGAGCGCCATCTCTATGTGGCGCTGTGGTTCTATCTGGCCTCGATCATCACCGTGGCGATCCTGCACATCTTCAACAACCTGTCGATCCCGGCCGGACCGCTGAAGAGCTACAGCATCTACGCCGGCGTGCAGGATGCCTTCATGCAGTGGTGGTACGGCCACAACGCGGTCGCCTTCTTCCTGACGACGCCGTTTCTCGGCCTGATGTACTACTTCATGCCGAAGGCCGCCGAGGGGCCGGTGTTCAGTTACCGGCTCTCGATCCTGCATTTCTGGTCGCTGGTCTTCATGTACATCTGGGCCGGTCCGCACCACCTGCACTATACCGCCCTGCCGGAGTGGGCCGGATCGCTGGGCATGGTGTTCTCGGTGATGTTGTGGGCACCGAGTTGGGGCGGCATGATCAACGGCCTGCTCACGCTGCGTGGCGGCTGGCACAAGGTGGTCAACGATCCAATCCTCAAGTTCTTCGTGATCGGCATCACCGCGTACGGCATGTCGACGTTCGAGGGGCCGATGCTGTCGGTCAAGAGCGTGAATGCGCTGGCGCATTACAGCGACTGGATCATCGCGCACGTGCACACCGGCGCGCTGGGCTGGAACGGATTCATCACCTTCGGCATGATCTACTGGCTGCTGCCACGCCTGTTCCAGACACCTCTGTACAGCAAGCGGCTGGCAGAACTGCATTTCTGGATCGGCACCTTCGGCATCATCCTCTACGTCGTGTCGATCTACTCGGCCGGTGTGACGCAGGGGCTGATGTGGCGGGCCTTCGACGAAACCGGGCGCCTGATGTATCCCGACTTCATCGAGACCGTGGTGCGCCTGTTGCCGATGTACTGGGTGCGCGTGGTCGGCGGCTCACTCTACGTTGTGGGGGTGTTCATGCTGGCATGGAACATCTTCATGACGTGGCGTGCACGACCGGCGGTATATGCGGTGCCCGTCATCCATGCGGCTCCGCTGACGAAGCAGTGGAAGGAACCGCTCGTCCCCGCCCCCGCGGGCGAGGGCCTGATCGGCTGGGTGCGCGCCATGCGCTACCACCGGAAGTGGGAAGCGATGCCGGTCACGTTCACGGTGCTGGTCACCGTGGCGGTGGCGGTCGCCTCGCTGTTCGAGATCATTCCCACTTTCCTGATCAAGGCCAACGTGCCCACGATCGCGAGCGTGAAGCCGTATACGCCGCTCGAACTCTACGGGCGTGACATGTACATCAAGGAAGGGTGCTTCAACTGCCACTCGCAGCAGATCCGCCCACTGCGCTACGAAACGGAGCGCTACGGCGAATACTCCAAGCCGGGCGAAAGTGTGTATGAGCACCCCTTCCTCTGGGGCTCCAAGCGGAACGGCCCGGATCTGGCGCGCGAAGGGGGGAAGTATCCGAACCTCTGGCACGTGACCCACTTCAACAACCCGCGCGACATCGTCACCGGCTCACTGATGCCGGCCTACCCGCACTTCCTGAAGGACAAGATCAACTGGTCGGTGATCCAGCCACGGGTGAATGCGATGGCGATGCTCGGTGTGCCGTATGGCGACGCCGTCACGAAGGCCGAATCGATGGCACGCGAGCAGGCCGGCGTCGTGGCCGCGGACATCGAGAAGAACGGCGGCCCGGCGAATCTGGCCGAGCAGGACATCGTGGCGATTGTCGCCTACATCCAGCGACTGGGTCAGGACATCAAACTCGCCAATGCGAAGGCGACGGTGCCGTCGCCCGCAGCGGCGCACGTGGCGCGGCGGATCCCATGAGCCTCACGGACCTGATGAGCGGGGCCGGCCTGTCCGGCTACGCCATCGTCGCACTGATCCTCTTCTTCGGCGCCTTCCTCGCACTGGTGGGCTGGGTCTGGTGGCCCAGCCACGGGGCCTGGTGGAACGAGGCCGCGCAGATCCCGCTCGATGACGCCACGACGACTACGACGGAGTCCCGGTGACCAATCCGACAGAAAAAGATCGCCTGATCGAGCACTCGTACGACGGCATCCAGGAATACGACAATCCCATGCCGGCGTGGTGGGTGTTCACCTTCTGGATCACGATCGTCTTCTCGATCTTCTACTACATCAACCCGGGCAATACCGGCGTCGGCAAGGGGCGCGAGGTGGAGTATGCGGAGGACATGGCAGCATTCCGGGCCGTGCACCCGCTGAATACCGGCGGTGGTAACCCGGCGGCGCTGATGGCGGTCGTGTCGCAGGCCCGCGAACTGGCGCAGGGCAAGATCATCTACGCTGGCAAGTGCGCCGCGTGTCACGCAGCGGACGGCGGTGGCACGATTGGCCCGAATCTGACCGATGATGCATGGCTGCACGGCGGCACCATTGACTCGATCTATGCCACCGTGAACAATGGTGTCCTTGCGAAAGGGATGCCGGCCTGGGGCAAGCTCCTCAAGCCGGATGAGCTGTCGGAAGTGGTTGCGTACGTGTGGACACTGCACGGCACCACCCCGGCGAAGCCCAAGGAGCCGCAAGGCGTGGTCGTGACCCGGTGAGCGCTCCGCGGGCCGCAGGACGAGTACTGCCGACGCTGAACGAGGACGGGTCCCGGTTCTGGATCCGCCCTCGGGTGTCGGAGGGTTCGTGGTGGAAACGGCGGATGGTGGTGGGCTACGCGCTGATCGCCTTTTTCGTCACGCTGCCGCACCTGCGATGGCTGGGCAAGCCGCTGATTCTGCTGAACGTGCCGCGCCGCGAGTTCACGCTGCTCGGCACCACCTTCCTGCCAACCGACACGCTGATCCTGATGCTGCTGTTGGGCAGTGCGATCATCGCGATGTTCCTGTTCTCGGCGCTCTTCGGTCGTGTCTGGTGTGGATGGGGGTGCCCGCAGACGGTGTACATGGAGTTCGTCTTCCGGCCGATCGAGCGCCTGCTCGAGGGTGGCCGCAGCGGTTCGCTGGCACTCGACAAGGCCCGCGGTGTGATGTCACCACGCCGTGTACTGAAGTACCTCATCTACATCCCGCTCTGTGTCGGCCTGGCGCACACCTTCCTTGCCTATTTCGTCGGGACGGACACGCTGGCGGAGTGGGTGCGGCTGTCGCCGGCCGAACACCCGACACCGTTCCTGGTCATGGCGGTGACGACGGCACTGATCTTCATCGACTTCGGCTGGTTCCGCGAGCAGACCTGCTTGATCGCCTGCCCCTACGGTCGCTGGCAGTCGGCGTTGATCGACACCCGCTCGCTGATCGTGGCCTACGATGCCGAGCGCGGCGAGCCACGGCGCGCCGGCAAGGAACGCGGGCCGGATGCCGGCGACTGCGTGTCGTGCAACGCCTGCGTGTTCACCTGCCCCACCGGCATTGACATCCGCAACGGGTTGCAGATGGAGTGTGTGCACTGCACGCAGTGTATGGACGCCTGCGATCATGTGATGGAGGCGCTGCACAAGCCGAAGGGCCTGATCCGATACGCGTCGCAGGAGGGCTTGGCCGGTCGGCCGAGCGGACTCCTGCGACCGCGCGTCGTGATCTATTCGCTCGCCCTGCTGACCACGCTCAGTCTGCTCACGATCACGCTCTCGACCCGAAAAGCCGCCGAGGTGATCCTGCTCCGTTCGAGTTCGGAGCCGTATCTCGTTGAAGATGACGGGCGCATCGCCAACCAACTCCGCGTCAAGATCGTGAATCGTTCGAACGCGACACAGCGGTACACAGCCACGGTCATCGGCCTCGATGCCGGTACCGTGATCGCACCGGAACTGCCGCTCACCATTGCGGCGGGCGCGCAACGCACCACGAGTCTGTTTCTCATCGCGCCATTCGCCATTTTCCGCGAGGGTCGGCACGGCATCACGCTGCGCGTCAGCGACGGCGATGCCTTCTCGACCGATCTCCCCTTCGTGCTGCTCGGCCCATCACGCACCGCGACCGGAACCCGATGAATCTTGCAATCCCGGAAGCACGCCGCTGGCCGATAATCATCATCTCCGTGCTCGTGGCGCAGATGGGATTCGGCGTCTGGATGGCGCGGCTGGCCGGCAATGACCCACACTATGCGGTGGAGCCGGACTACTACGCGCGCGCCGTGAACTGGGACTCGACCATGGCGCAGTCGCGACGCGATCGTGCGCTGGGGTGGAACGCCGCAACCACGCTCACGCGCACCAGCGGCCGAGGCGCATCACTCCAGATCGCGCTGGTCGACTCGCTCGGGGCAGCGCTGGAGGTGGATTCGGTGCAGGTGGAGGCGCTCGCAGTGGCGCACGCCGGCACCATCGACCGATTGATACTCGCGTCAACCGGCCATGGCTACGGCGCGACGATTACCGACGCCGGTGCCGGACTCTGGGAAATCCGCGTTCGTGCCGTCCGTGGCACCGATGTGTTCACCGCCAAGCTGCGGACGGAGTTGCAGTGACCTTGTTGGCCGGCGTCCTCGTCGCGAGCCTGCTTGGCTCGGTGCATTGCGGCGCGATGTGCAGTGCCTTCGCCTGCCTGGCGAACGGCACTGCAAAGCGAGGAGCGTGGTATCACGGTGGTCGACTGCTCGCATACATGACGCTTGGTACTGCGGCAGGTGCGCTCGGTGCCTCACTGAACACGGCCGGGCTGATCGCCGACGTGCAGCGCACCGCCGCACTTGCGACCAGTGCGGCACTGATCGTCTGGGGCGCCGTCCAGCTGCGTGCGGCGATGCGCACGCGACCCTTCGCTGGCGCGGCGCGGTGGGGTTCAGTTCTCGGACGGCAACTCGCCCGCACCGCGGAGTGGGACCCGCGCGCGCGCGCAGCCGCCATCGGCCTTACCACCGGACTGCTGCCCTGCGGCTGGCTGTGGGCCTTCATCGCGACTGCCATGGGTACCGGCGCACCACTGCGGGGAGCGGCCGTCATGGCGGTCTTCTGGGCGGGGACGGTGCCAATGCTTGCGGCGGTGACCGCAGGCGCGCGTCGGTTCGGACCGCTCGCGTCGGTCCGCTGGCCGTTGGCCAGCGCGTCGCTCGTACTGCTGCTCGGCATCGGCCAGCTGGCGTCGCATCTGTTGATGCAGCCGATGCGACTGGACGGCAGCGGGACGCACGCACACGAGGCCACACACTGATGGCGACGCTGGTCGGTCCCGAGCCGGTCGCGGGTGCGACTTCGACCGAATGTACGCACTGCGGCCTGCCCACTGGCGGTCGCGACGCGGCCGACGGGCCGGTCTTCTGCTGCAGTGCCTGCGCGACTGCCTTCGCGCTCATCAACGCGCACGGGCTCGGCGCGTACCATCGCTTCTCCGAACGCCGCGGTGCAGCAGTGCGACCATCCGGCCGCGGCTTCAGCGATTTCGATCACGAGGCATTCCAACAGCGCTACGTGACGATCGATGGTGACGGGCAGGCGCACGTCGAGCTGGCACTCGAAGGCGTACACTGCGCCTCGTGTGTCTGGCTGATCGAGCGCGTTCCTCTGCTGGTCACCGGAGTGGCGCGCGCTGAACTCGACGTGCGACAGAATCGTGCATCGGTGACCTGGGACCCCTCCGCCGCCGCCTTGTCGGAGATTGCGCGCACGCTGGACGCGCTCGGCTACACCCCCCACCCGTACCGCGGTGGCGAGCGGGCGGCGATGCGACGGCGCGACGACCGTGCGATGCTGATTCGCATTGGCGTCGCCGGTGCGATCGCCACCAACGCCATGCTGGCCGCGCTCGCGATCTACGCTGGCGAGTTGAATACGATGGACTCCGGTTCGCTCACGCTGTTCCGGTGGATCAGTTTCGGGCTCACGATTCCGACGCTGGTCTGGCCCGGCCGCGTGTTCTTCGCCAGCGCCTGGGCTGCGCTGCGCGCACGCACCGTCCACATGGATGTGCCGATCGCCTTTGCGTTGGGCGCGGCCACCACGCGCGGCGCGATCAACACGATCACCGGCTCCGGTCCGATCTACTTCGACGGCGTCTGCGTACTGGTGTTTCTGCTGCTGGTCGGTCGCTTTCTTCAGGCACGCGGACAACGGGCTGCCACAGACGCCACGGAGCAGCTCTTTGCGCTGACGCCGGCCACCGCCCGACTGGTTGCGGCCGATGGCGCGCTCCGCGATGTACCCGCTGATGCCGTCTCGATTGGTGCAACCATCGCAGTACACGCCGGCGAGACGATTCCGGTGGATGGCGAGGTCATCGCGGGCGAGAGTCGCGTCAACCGCGCGATCCTCACCGGCGAATCAGATGACGTGCGCGTGGCAACCGGTGACGCCGTCCATGCCGGTACACTCAATCGATCTGCCGCCATACGGATCCGCGTCACGGCGTCTGGCGAGGACAGCCGGCTGGCGCGGATCCTCGCGCAGGTGGATGAAGGGGCGCGCCGTCGCGCGCCGGTGGTGCTGCTCGCCGATCGTCTGGCATCCCGACTGGTGCTGGTGGTGCTGTCGCTGGCGGCCGCGACTTTTTTCCTCTGGTTGCGTCGCGATGCGACGGCCGCGTGGGACAACACCATCGCGCTGCTCATCTCCACCTGCCCCTGCGCATTGGCACTGGCGACTCCGCTCGCGATGAGTGCAGCCGTCGGCCGGGCGGCGCGCGCCGGTATCTTCATCAAGGGCGGTGACGCGCTCGAGTCGCTGAGCCGACCGGGGTGGCTCGTGCTCGACAAGACCGGGACGCTTACCGTCGGCGAAACCACGCTCGTCTCGTGGACCGGTGAGGACGCACTTCGCCCGATGATTCTGGCGCTTGAAGCGACGTCGACGCATCCGATTGCCGCGGGCTTTCGCCGCGCGTGGGCGGGTGCTCCGATGGCGACGGCGACGAGTGTCGCACATACGATCGGCGGTGGCATCACGGGCGTCGTGGACGGCTGCAGAATCACGATGGGCTCCCCCCGCTTCCTCGCGTTGCAGCTGCCGCACGCCATGGCCCGCGAGACGACGACGGACGACGAGTACACGCCCGTGCTGATCGCGATCGATGGCGACATCGTCGGCCGCGCGTCGTTCGGTGACGCGGTGCGACCGGATGCCGAGGCGTCGCTTGCGACGCTGCGGGCACGCGGCTGGAAAACCATCCTCCTCTCCGGAGATGCCGACGCAGTCTGCCGGCGCGTTGGAGCCTCACTCGGCTTTGCGCCCGATGAAATCGTCGGCGAGGCCAGCCCGGAAGAAAAGGCGACGCGGGTCAGGGCGCTCGTCACGCTGGCAGGCGCCGGCAAGGCACCGCCCTGTGTTGCGATGGTCGGCGATGGTGTCAATGACGCCGCAGCCATTGCCGCCGCGACGGTGGGCATCGGTGTGCATGGTGGTGCGGAAGCCTCGCTTGCCACCGCCGACGTCGCGATGACGCGGGAAGGGCTCGGCGCGCTGGTTGCGCTGGACGAAGGTGCACGCCGCTCGATGGTGGTCATCCGTCGCAACATCATCTGGGCATTCGCCTACAATGCCGTGGGCGTCGGTCTGGCGATGACCGGACACATTACGCCGCTCGTGGCGGCGATCCTCATGCCCGTCAGTTCGCTGACGGTGGTCCTTGCCAGCTGGTTCGGCAAGACCTTCACCCCGGAGGCCCGATGAGTGTGCTCTTCATTGTCGTCCCGATGGCCCTCGTGATCGTCGGAGTGGCCCTCGCCGGCTATCTGTGGGCCGTGCGGACCGGCCAGATGGACGATCTCGAGACGCCCGGGCTGCGGGTGATCCGGGACGACGAGTAGTGCGCCGGGCGGGTGTCACGCCTCGGCCTGCCGGGTCGTCCTTCCAGCATGTGCCCGACTGCCGAACCCACTCCGCCTGCCGCTGATATCTCGGTCGGCGAGTTCGACGCCGGAACATGGCGAAAGGACGAACTGATCGCGCTGGCCAGAACCCTCGGCATACCCACGAAAGGGACCAAGGCCGACCTTGCGGACCGGATTCGTACCACACTGATGTGGCGGTCTATCACCCCTTCGATCGAAGTACGCACAGGCGTGTCGGCAGCCGGCGCCTCGCTTGCTGATGGCGCCAGCGCGACAGCGCACCAACGCGACGACCAATCACGGGTACAGACTGCGGTCCCGGACTTCTTCCGCGAGACCGCAGGCGAATCGCGAGCGGAGGGGTTGGCCGCCTGGTTCGCGCGCCGAACGGTGCGTTCAACCCCGCGCTGACTTGTGACGCGAAGTGCTACCAGATCACATGCAGGGTATCGTCCGTCGGCGCTGATTCCACCCGCATGCGTGGCGCGTCGGGCTCGGGCACGGTGGTGAACTTTCGCGCCTCGGGGAGTGAGGCGTAGGTGAACTCCGTGTGAGTGCGGTCGGCAGGATTTCGCCAGCATGTCACGTCGCGCAAGGATGGTCGGGCCGCTGCGCGCAGCGCCGCCGGCAGCATCGACCGGTTCGACGCGATCAGCGCCGGGCACACCACGATACGCACCACGCTGTCGCCACGGCTGACGAACCGGAATGCCATTCGGGTGTAGACCTCGGCAAATCGCACCGCATCGCCGAGGCAAACCAGCAGGCTGTCGCGGCCGCTGCCCTGAGCGTCGCGACAGAAGACCTGCGCCGTCGCCATGGACGTGCGCACACCACGAAGCGTTGGTGTCGCGCCGAGGGTCTGCCGCAGGAGCTGCTCCGCCGTAGTCTGGTTCCGCGTCGTCGCGAAACTGGACGCTCCCCTTGGCCTCGGGGCAGGCAGCTGTGCCAGGAGGGCCATCGCGGCCAGCAGCACGCCGGCAATGCCCGCCGGTACGATCCAGCGTTGGCGCCCCACCGGCGCGGCGGCGACAACGCGCGCGGGTACTGGCTCTTCTTCGAACCAGGGGTTCACCAGACGCGGGGGCTCGGCAAAGTCGATCATCGCGGGGAATGTGCCTTCAGCATCGAGCAGCCGACACTCCCCCCAATGCGCCACATTGCGCCACTCGCTTGTCTCATGCTCGCGCTCGCCGCACACACCGATGCGACGGCGCAGGATCGTGCTCCCCTCGTCGCCGGCCGCCCCGAAGCCGACTGGCGCGACGACCTGCGCAATCCGCAGCCGGTGGTCCGACAGGCCGCGCTCGAGGCCCTGGTCCAGTTCGCCGACGTGACCAGTGCGACCATTCTGTACCTGACGCCGCTCATCGGCGACCCGGATGTCGCCGTCAGACGTACCGCGATTCGCGCAATCGGCCATGGTGGCAAGGCGGCGAGGAAGGCGGCTCCCGCGCTGTGGCGTGCCTGGCGAGATGACGACCCGCTGGTCTCAGCGGATGCAGGCATCGCGCTGGTGCAGATCGGCGACGAGAACATCCGCGCCTTCCGGGATCGGCTGGGGGTTGGCGAAGCGCGCGACCGAGCTCGCGCCGCCGCCGCGCTTGCCAATGCCGGTGTCGCCGCGCGCCATGCAATTCATGCACTTCGAGAGCACGTCGGTGATGAGGATGCACGGGTTCGCGGGGCGACACTGTCGGCTCTGATTGCGCTCGACGAAACACCCGGCAGCCGCACCGCGACGCTGGTCGGTCGCAGTCTTGCCCGTGAGCTGAGCGACTCGCCACAACTCGATGGTGGCGCCGCAATCCTCCGGGCGCAGGCCGCGCTTGCCCTCCTGTCCCGTGCCGGCAAGGGTGCCAAGGGTGCGCAGCAGCCGTTGCAACTCATTCTCTGGGACGGGCCGGCTCCGCTTCGTGCCAGTGCGGCGCAGGTGCTCGGCAAGATCCCCGGCATCGGCGACAAGGCGCTCTCGCTGGCCCTTGCAGCCGGTGATGATCGGATCCGCGAGGCGGCGCTCAGCGGGTTGCTGGCCGAGCGCGGGCGTCGCCGGTCGCTTCCCGCGGTCCTGGACTCGCTCAAGAGCATTGATCCGGCGGCCGATACGGCGCGCACGCGCATCCTGATCGATGCGCTCGGCTACGTGGGAGTGAAGAACCGTGATCTCGATCGCGCGCTGAATCGCGCGCAGCAGCGGGCACCATCGCTCACGCCGGCCGTTGCGCTGGCCCGCCGCCGCCTGTCGATCGGATTCTGACGGAATTGCCGGCAGCGGTTGCCGCATCGAGGCCGGCGGGGTAGCATCGCCGCATGGTGACAGAACACGCAAACGATCCCCTCGCGCGCTTTCGCGCGCAGGACCTCGACGCAGCGATGGCAGATGCGTCCCGCAAGCAGGGTGTCGTCACGCCGATGTTCGATGTCATTGCCCCGCGCTACGACGCGTTCACGCGCCTGTTCTCGTTCGGCATGGATTCGACCTGGAAGGCGGACCTGATCGCCGCGGTGATCGAGCGCAGCGAGCGCGCGAGCACGGCGCTGGACGTCGCCTGTGGCACCGGCGACCTCGGTTTCTCGCTGGCGGCGAGGCTTCCCGAGCTCCGCGTCATCGGTGTCGATCCCTCAGCCGAAATGCTCGCCATCGCTGACGCTCGAGCGAGAGCACGCGGGAAGGACAATGTCACGTTCCATCTTGGCGAGATGGCGGCGCTGCCCGCCGAGACATCGAGCATCGACGTGATCACTGCAGGCTATGGCTTCCGGAACGTCCCGGACCTTGAAGCCGCCGTGCGCGAATGTTCACGTGTGCTGCGTCCTGGCGCGACACTCGGCTCGCTCGATTTTTTCGTGCCGCGCAACGGCATCTGGCGGGCGCTCTTTCTCTGGTACCTGCGCGTCTCCGGCAACGTGGTCGGCTGGTGGTGGCATCGCACACCTGCGATCTACGGCTACATCGCGCGGTCCATCGCTGCGTTCGTTTCGGCCGAAGAGTTCACGGCCGTTCTGGAACGCAACGGTTTCCGTGTTGTCACAGCGAGGCGGATGTTGTTCGGTGGGATCGCGTTGCACGTCGCGGTTCGTGAGGGCAACGCGTGAACACACTGGTGCTGGGTGCCCACCGGCCACTCGGACTGGCGTGCGTGCGTCAGATACTCGCCACTGGCGCGTCAGTCGTGGCTGGCGTTCAGGCCCCCCATCGCATTCCGCCCGCGCTCGCTGATCTGCGCGACGAGTATCCGGCGCAGCTCACGTCGATCGCGTGGAAGCCGGGCGACTGGCCAACGCTGCCACCGATCGAGCGCGTCATCATCGCCGAGCTGCCGATCCCACCCGCTCAGAGTGATGAGACGGACGATCCCACGGCGGACCTGCGCGCGCTGCATGCAGAGCAGCTGGCAGGGGAAGTACGTGCACTGCTTGCTCCGACGCTTGCCGCCATTCAGCTGGTGACCATGATCACGCCACAGCGGGTGCTGATTCAGGCCAGCTGGCTGGGGTCGATCGAGGAGAAGATCCGCGGCGGTGGGTATGCATTGGGCACGGCATACGCGGCGCACCTGATGCTGGCCCGGGCAGCGGCCCTCGACCTGCAGCGGGCCGGCATCGCGGCCGTGGTTGCCAACGCCGGGCGCTACAAGCTCGACATGGCAGGCCCGGACTTCCATGCGGATGTGGATGACGTGGCGCGCGGGCTCATCCGCGTGCTCGATGCATGCCGATTGGACGACGAGCCGCGCTTCCTCGACTGGCGTGGCGCCGTACGCCGCTGGTAGGCTCCACGTGCGGGAGTGAACCTTCGGCTGCGGACGGTCGATCCTACCTCTGATGGACTGCCCGCAACCCACCGCACCGAATTCATGACGATCCCGCCGCTGCACGGTGGTGGCTCTGTCATTCCACCGTTTCGGACGCCGGTCCTGACGGCCCCGGTGAACACCGGCATTCCGCCGTTGCTTGGCGATGACGGGATTCCGCTGCCCCCAGGGGCACCCGGGGCACCAGGGCCGTCGGCCGGCGCTGCCAGCCGTCGCGACGACGCGCCGATCTGGCTGGCGGGAAGACTGGAGCTCGGTGATGTGCTGCCCGAGACGACGCAGCTGGCGGTTGCACTCGAATCAGCCACGCGCGCACTGCAGAATGGCCGTCCCGACCAGGTGCTCAGCGTGCTCGACGCGGTCTGGTCCGATCAGCTGGACGCCGACTCACCGTGGTATCTGCGCGCCGCCGCGCTGGAATTGCTCGGCAGGACCAGTGACGTCGAACAGGTCCTGCGCGACGCCATCACGCGTCTGCCCCGGTCCGCGGCCATGCTCTACCTGCTCGGACTCCACACCATGCAACGCGGGCAGCCTGACGCCGCCCGACTGGCCAACGATCACGCGCTGGCGCTGCATCCGCTCGAGCCACTCCTCTGGCTGCAGCGCGCGGCACTGGCTACGAGGAGTCCACTGCCGGAATCTCCGGCCGGGATCCTCGACCACGTCGAATCGATGGAGCCGGGCTACCCGGCGGCACGATGGTTTGCCACACTCGCACAACTGGGGTCGATGCGCATTCGCACCGGCACACCGAGCGCCTCGCGCCCAATCGAACTGCTGACGGCAGGGTCGCCCACGCAGTCTGCAGAACCAGAAGCATCCGGCGACGAAGGCGCACCGCTGTTCAGCACCAGCGTTCTGGAGTCGGCACTGCGCTACGGGCTCACACTGCTCGATTCGCCGGTGCATTCCGCGCGCAACGCGACGCTTGCGGCATCGCAGCTCGACGCAGCGCGGGAAGCAGGCGACGACTATGCGGCGATGGTCAGCAGCAGGCCGTCCACACCGGTGCAGCCGAGGCCACCGGTAGCCTGGGATACGGTCGCGCTGGTGACGAGCATCCTCGTGATCGCCCTCTTCCCTCCGCTGCGAATCCCAGCGCTGATGCTCGGCGGCGGCGCCGCCATGTTGATGGTCTCGCGTCGCATCGAATAGGCGTCTGGGAACGGTTCAGCGCGTGGCGTTGAAACGGCGCGCGACCACCTTCACGTGCGCCCGCTGCAGGTGATAGAGCCCTGCTCCGTACATCGCCGCACCGGTCGACAGGGCCGCACGCAGCAGAGAAGCACCCTCGAACCCGAAGTAGCTGCGGAGGCCCTCGGTCACGATCATGATCAGGCAGACCCAGAACAACGCCCGCGACCCAGCTTCGCGATACGTCGATTCCGCGCGACCGTGAAACTCGGCGATCACGTAACCGAGTACCGTCGCCGCGATGCCTATCTCCAGGATCGGCAACGCCATCGCGAGACCAGCATCACTCGTCGGCATACCCACGTGCACGAGTGGGATGGTGCGAAAACTGTGACCGGGCCATACGCCAACGCCAATCATGTAGAGCACCAGGAACGGCGACGCGGCGACCAGCGCCGGAACTTCGTATCGCCGTTCGACGAACGGGCTGGCGGACCAACGGCCTCGCCATGCGGCAAATCCCGTCACGATGCCGATGCCACCTGCGGTGAGCCGCCAGTCCACCAGCGCCGATGGCAGCAGGCCAACGCTGATCCAGGCGGCGGCAACCGCCGGGACGAGCCACCAGGCGCGGTTGGGCGTGTAGCCGCGGATCGCGCGCGCGATCGAACCGAGGACGGAGGCGCCCATCAGTCCGACGCAGAGCGTCAGGACCAATCGAGTCGGATCGCCCTGAGCCGCCGCGCCGCTCGCCCACAGCAACGGAAGCAGCAGATAGATCAGCCCCATCAGGGGCAACTGCAGCAGGAGCGCATTCAGTGCGTTCGTGGAGCTGTGCGCATCGTGATGCACACGTTCGCAGAGCGCGGCACCGAGCGTGGCACCGGCGATCGCGGCACACACATGCCAGGGCGACGGTGCAGCGGCGGGGGTGAAGAGTTGCGCCATTTCAAGCGCGAGCGACAACATTGCCGCCGATAGCGCAATCGCGAGCAGATGTTGCCCGCGGCGCCCGTCGCGCGCGCGGCGGGTCAGGAATCCGTACGGCACGAACATCGCCGTCGTCGCCAGTACACCGAGCGGGGCCACCGCGAGCGTGAACTGCACGCTCCCGGGCAGGACGAACTCGAACGGGAGGAGGGTCAGCGCCGCGATCAGCACCACGAGATAGCTGAGCAGCGCGTGAGAGAGCCGCGCGCCCGTATCACGCGGCGCGGCGAAGGCGAGTCCACGATCTGCTACGTGAAGCTCTTGAGCGAGAGTGGTGGCCATGCAGGCCAATGTCGACGGAACAGGTGATTACTTGAGTACGCCAGATCAGCCTGGCGACCGGGGGAATCGCACAGATACGGTCTGGCGCTTCAAATTTCCGCCGGCGACCCCTCATCTTTCCGGATGCCCAATGCCGACGTGGTGCTCCGTGCCGCCAGAGAAACAGATGTTCCGGACATTCTGGCCCTGATTCAGGCGCTTGCCGAGTACGAACGGATGCGGGAGGACTGTGTCGCGACCGAGGAGAAGCTTCGCGCGACGCTGTTCGGGGCCGCTCCCGGGGCAGAAGTGCTGCTGGCCGAGTTGGGCGATGGTCAGGTCGCCGGTTTTGCACTGTACTGCAGCAATTACTCGACGTTTCTGGCCCAGCCTGGACTCTGGCTCGAGGATCTGTTCGTGCGCCCCGAGTATCGTGGCCTTGGTATCGGGCGCGCCCTGCTGGCGCGCCTCGCCAGCCTGGCGGTGCAGCGGGACTATGGTCGCGTGGAGTGGGCCGTTCTGGACTGGAATGCCCCCTCGATTGGATTCTACGAGTCCGTTGGCGCGCGCGGCATGACCGATTGGACCACCTTCCGCCTGACCGGCGCTGCCATGACCGCCCTTGCCACCAGCGACGAATGACCCGACCTGCCAATCCCGTGAAAGAGCGACTTCCCCTGCCGAAGGCCACCGGCGCGACCGAGAGCGACGTCAGGGCGATCGTTGCGCTCAACAATCAGTTCTCCGCTGATGGCCTGACGCTGCCGCGCACAGAACAGTTCGTTGCGCAGCATCTCAGCGACTATCGTATCGTCCGCGGCCCGGATGGATCGATCTGGGGGCAGGTGGCGCTCGATGAGTACTCGCCCTCACTCTGTGAACTGGTCTCGCTCGCCGTCGCGCCAGCGGCACAGGGCAAGGGACTTGGCCGGCACATGATCGCCGCCGCCGTCGACCTCGCCAATCGCCGCGGTTATCCCCAGCTCTTCGCCGTCTCGCTCGCCGACACGCTCTTCCTCGGCGCCGGCTTCCTGCAGTCGTCAATCGATCAGTACCCCGAGAAGATCTGGCGCTATCGCGCGATTTCACGCTCGGAGTTGTCGATCGGAAAGAAGTTCTTGTTCGTGCGCGACCTGCCGCCAAAACCCACCCGAAAACCAGCCAAGACGCGGTCCCGTCGCCCGAGCGTCCGCGGTCCGCGCAAGTAGCGTCTTGACATGCCGCCGCGGGGCTCGTACCCTCCGAACACAATCGTCCACGTGGTGATTTGCCGCCGTATTGCAGCCACGCTAAACAACTCGCTAAAATGGACGCGCCTGGCGGCGGCTGTTCGCTCAGGCGCGACGTGTTCATGTCAGCTTCGACAACGCTGGAACTGAGAACGCAGTCGATCGGCCGCTTCGAGTTTGAAGATGGCGTGACTGTCGACGACGCTGCCTTCACATTCGCAGTGACCACCCCCGACGGACCGACCGACGGTCTCGTCATCATCTGTCCATCGCTGACCGGTACGCCACGCACGTTGCAGGACTGGTGGAGCGCGGTCGGTCCCGGCGCGGCGCAGGCGCAGTACACCACCCTGTATCCTCACGCCTTTTCTGCAGCGTCGATCCAGTCACGGTCGCGCGAGGCACCGCCAGGCATTCGTGATCTCGCGCGCGGCATCGTGGCATTAGTGCGCGCGCTCGGCCTGCCGCCAGCCACCTTCGTGACTGGCGGGTCACTGGGAGGAATGCTGGCACTCGAAGTCGGGCTCGTAAGTGGAGCACCAACTCATGCGCTGGTCATCGCCGCACCCGCCGTCCAGACGGCGTGGAGCGCCGGCTGGAATCGCATCCAGCTGCAGGCACTGGAGATGGGTGGCGCGGTTGCAGGCCTCGCGTTGGCACGCGCCGTTGGCATGATGACGTATCGCAGCGAAGCCGAGTTCGAGATGCGATTCGGTCACGACGTGCGCGAAGCGGATGGACCATCGATGGGCAGTTACCTCGACCACCACGGGCGCCGCCTGGTCGAGCGCTTTGACGCGCTGGAGTATGAGCGACGCGTTCGTGCCATGGACACGCAGGATGTCGGACGGGGACGCGGCGGTTGGCGACCCGCACTCCTTCCGCACGCTGACCGACTCACCGCCGTCGGAATTGAGGGGGACGCGCTCTATTCCGCCGACATCGTCGAGCGGTGGGCGCGATCCGTTGGCGCGACCTACGCATCGATGACTTCCATCCACGGTCACGACGCATTTCTGCTCGAGCGTGACCAGATGCGGGCGGTGATCGCGTCCGCGTTCGCGCGCGCAGTCAGCGCACAGCCGGTTGCGTCACTCGGTCGCTGATGGCGACTCGTTCACGGTCCTGGCACCGGGGAGTGATGCCGACAGCGTCGCCCATCCGTTGCGGAACGGATGCTGTGCTACGGTCCCGGCGATCACGGGGGCCTTCCGATCGCGGTCATACCGCAGCAGCAGCCCGGATCGGTGCGCACGCAGCCACGCGGGTGCATTCTGCGGCGTGATCACGTCGATGTGCACATCGCGCAAGCGGGCCTCGAAATGATACTCGCCATTGTATCGGCCAATCATGGCGACCGGGTGCCCCGCCGCCAGCGCTGACCTGATCGCGGCAGCCATTGGCGCTGTATCGTAGGGTAGAGTGCCAACCCGTCCCGCAGCCAGCTGAATGGCGCACAGCAATACCGTCATCGCGCCAGCGATCGCGTGGACCGCGGCATTTCGCGTGCTCCGGCCGCGCTGCCAGACGAGCAGGAGGATCGCGGCACCGATCGGAAGAAGTGCCCACCACCACTGAATGGCATCGTGCGGCCACCAGAGTACGCGGACGAACAGCGTCGTGACCGCTGCGGCAATGACCGCGCCGCTGATCAGGCTGATGCCAATCGCCACCAACCATGGACGGTGCAGCGGCGCTGCCTCGCGCAGGCTCAGCCCGCGCGCCAGCAGGAGCGCGAGCGCGGGAATCAGTGGCAGGAGATAGTGGATCTGCTTGCCGCTCACCAGTGAGAACGCGGCGAGTCCGGCCGCCGCCCAGACGACGCAGAACCGAACGCCTGCGTCGCGTGGGCTGGCGCGCAGTGTACCAAGCGCCCGCCACGATTCGGGCCAGACACACCAGGGAAAGAGCGCCGCAGGCAGCAGCGGCATATACCACCAGAACGCTCGTTGATGGGCGAAACTGCTGGTGACACGACCGGCGGTCTGGCCGAGAAAGATCGCGTGCTGATATGCGGCCCCACCCGCAATGCCAGCCGGGATTGCCCACACCAACGCCCCCAACGCACCGAGCAGCATCGCGCCAAGCAGCGCGCCGTACCACGGCATCCATCGGCGATCGGCCCGCGGCGTCGCCCACCACGGCGCGGCCAGCGCGACCGGCAACAGGTGGAGCAGTATCACTGGCCCCTTCGACAGGAGACCGAGCGTGATCCCGGCGGCCAGATAGAAGACACCGCGACGACGTTCGTGTTGAACGACGGAGACGATGCCGATCAACCCCAGCAACGCGCTGCAAGCGAGGAGGGTATCGAACATGAAGAGCGTGCCGAACGACGCCCAGAGCACCGCGCCGGCAACCAGTACCGGCGCCCAACCGCGGGTCCGCGCGTCATGCGGCCAGAGCAGCCGGGCGAGCGACGCCGTCAGTGCGAGTGCGATGACACCACCCAGTGGCGCGACCAGCCGCGCCCAGGTCGCGCTGATGCCGAAGACCTTCCATCCAAGGAGCACGAGCCAGAAGAGGAGCGGCGGCTTGTGGCTGTACGTCTCGCCGTTCAGGTGCGGAACCAGCCAATCGCCCCGTTGCATCATCTCGAGTGCGACGGCCGCGTACCGCGTCTCATCGATGGCCAGCAGTGGTCGCGTGCCCAGCCCGATCAGCGTCACCGCCGCCATCAGTGCGGCGGCTACCGTGACGCCGCCACCGCGCGGAGTCGACGACTCATACACCGTCATCGCGAACTCAACATTCAGTCGCGTCAACCTTGGCTGTCTGTGCCGCATCGGGGTGCAACGGCGCTCCCGGTTTCCGGATCAGCATGATGTTGCGAACATAGACGATCAGTCCGGCAGCCTGGCCCACGATGAAAACCGTGTCACGTCGATGGATGGCGTACGAAAGCAGGATCACGCCACCAGCGAGGCTGAAGTACCAGAACGCGGCAGGCGTCACGCTCTGGCGACGTTTTTCGCTGGCGATCCACTGCAGGATGAAGCGCGCAGAAAACAACGACTGACCAAGGAGACCGATCGCCAGCCAGAGACGCGATGTGTCCATCACGGAAACTCTTCACGGGCCGACGCGAACGATTCCCTGACCGCCGGGACGCGCGCTCGTCGTGCCAGCCAGATGACGCCGATCAGGTCCACGACACCCATCCAGAGTCGATTCAGCAGTCCGTAGTGCGACCGCCCTTGGGTCCTCGGTCGATGATTCACCGGAACTGATTGCACCTCGCCACCGTCGCGCCGGACCAGCGCCGGCATGAATCGATGCATGTGATCGAAGTACGGCAGGGCCAGAAACATCGCGCGCGGATACACCTTCAGTCCGCACCCCGTATCCGGCGTACCGTCACCCAGCAACCGGGCCCGGACGGCGTTCGCGACCCACGACTGCCATCGCGTGTATCTGGAATCCTTGCGATTCGTGCGCCACCCCGCGATCAGCAGTCGTTCATCGCCGCGCTCCGCCGATACCAGACACGCTCGCATCAGCAGCGCTGGGATGTCGGACGGATCGTTCTGTCCATCGCCATCGAGCGTGGCAATCCAGCGGCCGCGCGCCGCAAGGACGCCGCTCCGGATCGCAGTACTCTGGCCCACCGGATGATCGTGCCGGATCACCCGGAGCACCTGCACCTGCTGCTGCATCGCCGCCAGTACCTCAGGCGTGCCGTCGGTGCTGCCATCATCGACGTAGACGATCTCGAACATCACCACCCCGGTCAGCGCGGCAACGATTTCGGCGACCAGCGGCGTGACGTTGTCTCGCTCGTTGAGCACAGGGACCACGACGGACAGATCGACCGACGCGAGCGGCACCAGCTCGGTGGAGCCGAATCGGGATGAGTGGGCAGCAGGTCTGCGTGGATTCAGCATCAGCGGGAATGACGGCGAAGGTTATCTCCGCAACTCAAGTGTAAGGCACGACCGACACGCAGGCGACCATCCAGACGGCCGGGGGGAGGATGGCGTGGCATCGCGCGGTTGGCGCTCATGCCGGCTTCCGATTGCTGTTACCCGCAAGCACGTAATTGTGGCACCGACTTTCCGGTGAACAACCGCTCGATGCAAGCATGACTTGCCCGCCGACAGGCGGCAGAGGACATTGGACCGAGATCATCACGCGTGCCATTCACCACGGTCGCTGCCGATGGTGCAGGTCGGCCGAGGGTGCTGACCCGTCGCCCCCTCCAGCTGCCCGCGGACCGCACTGTGCTTCGATGACCGCATGATTCCAACGAAGATCCTTCGGCAGGCCGTAACCGGCTTTGCGATGCGGCGCGGCCATGTCCGTGTCCTCAGCACCCGTTTCGGGAAAGTGTGCCTCGCGCACACGGCGCGCGATGGCACTCGCACGCAAGTGCGGCTCGTGCCTGCGGGCGGTGATGCGCGTGGCAGACTGGAGGCGGAGATGGCGTGGCTCACCCACCTCGCCACGCGGCACGCTCTCATCGTGCCGATCCCGCGTCCGTGGCACGGTGACCGTCTGGTATCCCCCGGCCTCACCAGTGACGCCGACCGCGCCTGGTTGGCGATTGCGTGCAGCTGGGTCCCTGGACGCCACCTCAATCTCGGCCTTCGGGTCGATGACATGCACCGAGCGGGCGAACTCCTGGCGCGTATGCACCGGGCCAATGACGACGCTCCACCGGGCATCGCACACGCGCGCGCGGACTGGGGTATTCCGCGACTCCTTGCACTCGCCACATCACTACGGGAGCTGGTCACCGGCGCAAACGCCCCCCCGGCCGGAGTCTCCGGGGCGACTGCGACCGCCCTGCGCGCATCACACGCGCACCTCGCCGAAGCCTGGCGCACGCTGCCCTCCGGTGCCGACCATCTGGGCTTGATTCATACCGATGCGCACTGGCAGAATCTGCGCTGGAGTCGGAGCGCACTCGGGGTAGTGGATTTCGAAGATCTGGCCACGGGGCGATACATGATCGATGTCGCGTGCCTCTGGAGCAAAATGGAGGCGCGCGGCGATGGCCAGCGCATGCTGCACGCCATCCTCGAAGGATACGACCGGGTCCGACCGCTTCCTCGCGGTGCGGAGCGCGATCTTCACGTCATGCTCGCGTTCCGCCGGTTTGACTATGCCGGTTGGGTCCTCAGTTGGCCCTCGCTGGCACACGAAAGCTGGGGGGCCGCATTTCTCGAGCGGACGCCTGCCTACATCGACCGCTGGCTGTCACGATGACATGGAGTGACGGAGTCACGGCACGGAGTGGAGCGCGCGATCGGCGTGTGTCATGGCTTTCATTCCGGCGACCGCGGAACGACGAGCAGCGAGAGTGTCGCGACCGTCGCTACCGACAGTGAATCCACGCGGAGCGGAGTGCGCTTGTCGCCGAAGTCCACCGGCACGTCGCCGTCGCCGAACCCAGCGACGACGATCCGATCACCCGCGATCCGACCGAAGGCATGCAGCGCACGAAAAACCTGACCACGTTTCGGATCGACAACCGAGACATGCAGCCCGCCCTGGCCACCGTCACGCATGTGGACGAGCAGTGCGCGACGGCCGCCAGACTCGAGGAGTTCGACCTTCACGATCGTGAAATAGTCCGATAGCACACGGCGGCGCGCCCCGGTCGCGACATCGATCACGGTCAGCGATTGCCCCTCATTCTCATAACCACCTGCGCCGTCGAGCCCCGAGACCGCCACCAGACTGCCCGTACCAAGCTTCCAGACGCGGTAGGCGCTGTCGCTCACGACCAACGTGTCGCCCGACGCGAGCGTCACGACCGCGGGACCGACACCAAACGTCGAGGTGTCTCGGCGCACCACGATGCGGGCGACCACGGCGTCAGGCCGTCCTCGGAGTGAGTCCAGCTGCACCGGCATCACGCTGACGGGCGCCGGGCGCGCGGCCGCGACAGTCTCCCGCTCCGCCGCGGCCGGCTGGGCGTCGCGGGCCGGCGCGCAGCCGGGGATCGCGAGCAGTGCCGTTACCACGAACAACGCGGCGCCTTGCCCGGGCGTACGCAGGGTGCTGAGGGATGGCATGAGAGTGGCGGAGCAAGGGTGCAACTGAACGCCGTATTGACAGAACGGCAGGGCCAGCGTGCAGATTAGTGGACGAACCCATACGGAGGCAGGAACAGTGAAGGACAACCAGCTCCAGAAGCTGCTCAAGAAGACCCAGGCCAAGGCGGCGGAGAAAGCCGCAAAACCGCGGCCCTCGTTTGACGCCACGTTAGAAGCCACCAAGAAGCCGGGTGGTGAAGACGGTCCCGGCGCCGACGCGGACGAGATCTTCAAGGAGATGAAGCGCCGGGAGTTCTGACCGGCGAACCGGGGCGCGTCCCTGGCGCTGATTCGCGGTACCGACCCGAGAGCCGCGGCTTGATCCGCTGCGGATAGTGGTCGATACCCAGTGAGACGATGCCGCCGCCCCCACTTGCACCGCGTCTCGATCGCAGCTCCGTGCTCACGCTCAGTCGCGTGAGGCTGAGTTGTATCCTGCTCCTCCTCCTCTTCGGCGCGCTGGCACAGGTGGCGCGATTGGGGCTGTCGGAGTACGCGATACTGCTGGTGGTGTGCTGGCTGAGCGTTTCAGTCGTGCAGGACCGAATCTACGCGCGCAGCACTCGACAGCTGTCTCGAGAACGCATCGTCTTCAGTTCACTCTGTATCGATGCAGTGACCGTTGCCGGCCTGATCGGCTTCACCGGCGGCATCTGGTGGAACGGGCCAGTTCTCTTCGCCGTCATCGCAGTGGCCGCGGCATCGATGCTGCCGCGGCACCGGGTCGTGTGGGTCGGCGTGGTGGGCGTCGTCTCGTTTGGCTGTGTGCTCCTGCTTCAGGTGCTGGGCATCCTGCCGGACAGCGCGTTTCTCGGCGCGCCCACCATGCGCGGGGCATGGGCGCCTGCCACCAGTGGGCTCCTGCTGGTCTCCATCGAAATGTTCGCGCTGGCCTGGGCGCAGTATCACCTGACGCTGATGCTTCGGCAGCGCGCCACTCGATACCGTGCGCTGATGGACACCGCATCGGACCTGCTGATCGTGCTCACCGACGAGGGGCGCGTGACGCACGTGAATCAGGCAGCGCTGGCGATGGCGCGGTGCGAACGCGTTGAGATGCTGCGCGACGGGCTGGGCCGCCTGCTCGTCGCGGAAGATGTGGCCTTCTTCCGGAGCCGAATGCGGCGTGCCCTGCTGGGCGAACAGCAGCTGATGATGCTGCGGGCGCCAGCGTTTCATGGGGTCCGGTGGCTGTCGTGCACGCTCGCGCCAATGTCGCCGGGGCACCCGACCAGCGATCTGCTGGCCATCCTGCGAGATGTGACCGACGACCGATTGGCGAGCGACACTGTCCGGCACAGCGAGGCCCAGCTTCGTGCGGTGTTCAATCAGGCCGCGATCGCAATTGCGATGCTCGATCTCGACGGCTGCTTCCTCGAGGTGAATCCATCGGTGGAGCGCCTGCTGGGCTTCGACAGTGCCAGTCTGATCGGTCGCTCGTGGAACGTCTTCTCGCCGCCAGAGGATCTGGAGCTCACCGAGAAGATGATCGACAGCCTTCGCGCACACGAACGAGAGAGCGTGACGATCGAGCAGCGATTTGTGCGCCACGACGGTCGGGTGCTGTGGACACTGCTGACGCTCTCGCGTGTCGACAATCCAATGGGGTCGGCAGGGCTGATCGCGATGTTGCAGGACATCAGCGAACGACGCGCACTGGAGGCGCAGCTGACCTGGCAGGCCTTCCACGATCCACTCACCAATCTGGCCAACCGGGCACTCTTCCGCGATCGGGTCGAGCGCGCGCTCAAGCAGCGCGGCCCCGTGTCGGGGAGCGTTGCCGTGCTCTTCCTCGACCTCGACAACTTCAAGACGGTCAATGACTCGATGGGCCATGCGGCCGGCGACCAACTGCTGTTCGAAGTGGGACGGCGCCTGCTGAACGCAACCCGCGGCTGCGACACGGTTGCTCGCCTGGGTGGCGACGAATTCGCCGTTCTGATCGACAACGTTCGCGCCACCGACGACTGCATCCGTGTCGCGGACCGCGTGCTGAACTCGATGCAGCAATCGGTGTCGCTCGACGGTGGCGATGCCTCGATCAGCGCCAGCATCGGAATCGTCCGCGACACCGGCGGAGAAACGGCAGACGACATTCTTCGCAATGCCGACGTGGCGATGTACAACGCCAAGCAGCGTGGCCGAGGGCGATACTCGTTCTACGAACCGGGGATGCACGACAAGGCCGTGGAACGGCTCCGACTGATGAATGAATTGCAGTCGGCGATCGAGAACGGTGAAATCACGCTCGAGTACCAGCCGATCGTGACGCTGGCAGACTCCCGACCGTGCGGGTTCGAGGCACTGGCCCGATGGACGCACCGGGAGTTCGGCTCGGTGCCGCCGAGCACGTTCATCCCGCTGGCCGAAGAAACGGGGATGATCGTGACGCTCGGCGCGGCGATTCTGCGTCAGGCCTGTCAACAGGCGGTGCTCTGGAACGCCCTCCCGGGCCTGCCGTGCCCGATCGGGCTCAGCGTCAACCTGTCCGGCCGCCAACTGGAAGACGCCTCCGTCGTTGATGCCGTGCGCGACGCGCTCGTGACCAGTACGCTGGATCCCGAACGCCTGACGCTCGAGATCACCGAGACCGCGCTGGTGACGAACTCCGATGGTATGCGCCAGCGCCTGTATCAATTGAAGGAACTGGGCGTCACGCTGGCGATCGATGATTTCGGCACCGGTTACAGCTCGCTGAGCTACATCCAGCAGTTTCCGGTGGATGTGCTGAAGATCGATCGGAGTTTTGTCGAGGGGCTCGGACGAGCCACCGGCACCGACGCGGCGCTCGCCCGAACGATCATCGCGCTGGGATCCTCACTCCTGCTCCGCACGATCGCCGAAGGCATCGAGTCGGAAGCGCAACGCGCAATTCTCCGCGAGCTCGGCTGCGACTACGGGCAGGGGTACCTGTATGCGAGACCGTTGGCCGCGGCCGACGTGCAGTACTGGCTGGCCGACGCATTGGGCATCGAGCGTCCGCACCCGGCTCCATCCGGGAGCCTCATCCGACCCATTGCCCGCCCCGGACGCGCGATGGGCACGATCGCGGGAACCCGCGCCACTACCGCCGAGTCGATTTCGCCCGCGCCACACTGACTTTCCTGGCTCGCGCAGCTGGTGCAAGCCGGGTGCGACCGGACCGTGCCTTGGTGGCGAGTTGCGCCAGCGATTCCTGTTCCAGAGCCAGCGATAACTTCGCGCGCAGTGCCACCCATCGAACGTGCAGCGGACACGGCACCTGATCGGTGCACTTGCTGAGACCGAGAATGCATCCGTCCCGCGGAGCCCCATCGGCGGCGGCGACGATCTCGCCGACGGAAGCGCCGAGGGCTCGTGGGTGAATCCGGTAGCCGCCTCCCCGCCCCTTCGCGCTGTCCAGATACCCGAGCTGGGTCAGTCGTTTCAGCACCTTGGCGAGATACGGCCCAGGCAGATTGAGACGCTCGGCCAAGTCGCGATTGAGCTGGAACACCGCGGGGGTTGTCGCGAGGAGGATCAGGGACTGCAGTGCGTACTCTTGCGTCTTGCTGAAAAGCACACGGGTTCCATGGAGGAGGGGAGTCGTCGTGCACCAGCCATCTCGGTACCACATCCGGCGGCGTAATTGCGCCATGCTACCTGTACAAACGACCATCACCCGAGCCAGCGTAAATCGAATTTCATGACTCGCAACAGGATACCAATAGCTTCGCACACATTGCGGGTTCCACAAGGCTGGAAATGATTCCGCCTTGTCACTTTTTCAGCCCGAGTATCGGTCCGCCCGGCACGGGGTCGGAAGGCAGCGTCTGGCGGAACGCCCTCACCTTCGCGTCCGTTCACTCAGCGAGAACCGGCAATAGCCGCGCCCGGCAGCCGAGGGGATCCTCGACTGCCGGGCGTTGGGCTGAGTGCAGTACGAATTACGCTGCGAGCAAATCACTGCGGAGACGCACCGCCTTCGCGGGTATGTCGCGCGCTAGAACTGATAGCGGAGTCCAGCCTGCACCTGGCGCGGATCACCCAGCCCGTTGCGGACGGTGCCGTCGAAATTGAACAGCAGCCCGTTGAACGCCGGGTCCTTGAAGTTGTTGCGCCCGAGCACGTTGAACACCTCGAGAATCGCTTCGACGCTCTGGCCACTGCGCACCGCAAATGGACGCGCGAGACGCAGATCCCAGCTGGCGAACGCATTGTCGCGCCGCAGGGTGTTGCGTTCGAGAATGGTGCCGTTGGCACAGACCCGGTCACCAGACGCACCGCGCACGCCGGTCCCCACGTTGCCGGCACCGCACTTCTCCGACACGGGCTGCGCAGAGGTGTACGTGAAGCGGTTGTTGAGCAGGAACTTGCCGGGCAGCTTGTTGAGCAGGAACGCGTTCAGGCGATGCCGCTGATCGCGGTCGCTATAGCCCCATTCCCGGTCCAGTTTGTTGGCCCGTGCGTAGCGGAACGTGAATGGATCGCGCTCGTTGTCATCATCCGACTTGTCCACCGCGAGCGTATAGTTGAACTCGAAGTTGTAGTCACTCGCATTCCGGCGCGCGATGCCGATCGTCACACCGTTGTACTCGCTGCGCGCGGTGCTCTCCACGGTGGTGAGCGTCCCGATACCGTTGCCGCCACCGAGCGCGGTGGTGAAGGGGCCGTCAGTCCCGTTGCCGAAGACGGCATCGTTGCGGTTGACGAAGCGCGTGAGGCGATCCGCCTTCGCGTAGACGTAGTTCAGCGAGGCCGAGATCCCCGGCATGATCTCGCGTTCGTAGGCCGCGGTGACACTCGTCGTGCGCGGATTCCGGAAGTTCTCGTCGATGACGAAGATGTCCGGCCGGAACGGTACCCCGGTCGGTGCGGGCAGCAACTGGTTGTACGCCGGCGGCGCCCCGAGAATGCCCGTCAGCGCGCTGTTGCGGAAGATCGTCTGCCCGACCGACCCATTGTTGTTCCGCACGCTGGCGAGGTTGAGCGCCGCAATCCTGGCGTAGTACTGGCCGGCGCTGAAGCGGACGACCGACTTGCCGTCGCCGTCGACATCCCACGCCAGGCCGAACCGCGGCTGGAACATGCGGAAGTCACTCGGGATCTTCCCGTTCGAAGGGAAGCGGATCGCGCCGGCCGCCGTGTTCACGGTCCTGCCGATCAGTGGTGCGTAGAACACGGTCGCCGGGTCCGTGATGGGGTCGGGCTGCTGCTGCGCCTCCCAGCGGACGCCGTAGTTGAGCGTGAGCCGCGGCGTGGGCTTCCAGGTGTCCTGAATGAAGACGCCGAGGTCGTTCTGCGCCAGCGACTGTGTGCCGCTCTGCTCGACGGTGCGGCCGCCCACGCCCGCCTGCTGCAGATACAGCTGCACCGGCCCCGTAATCGTCGTTCCGGTCGGGCAGGCTCCAGTGGCGTTGTTGCTGCCGTTGGAGCACTCGACATACTGGTTGCCACGATTCACATAGTTGATGAACCCGGTCACGCTGCTGAAAATGAATCGACCGTTGGCGAAGCCGATGAAGGTCTGGTTCGACTTCACCGCGTTCACCTCTGCGCCCACCTTGACCAGATGGTTGCCGGTGGCCCAGGTCACGTTGTTGAGCACCTGAATCCTGGTATCGTTGTAGATCACCGGAATGAAGAACGGGCGACCGATCCGGAAGCCATTGGCGAAATCCATCCCCGTATCGGGGAAGTCACGGCCGCCTGGCAGTGTTGGAGCGTTGTAGTCGCGGGGGCGATCCTCGCGCGCGAACTGGAATCGGAACTCGTTGGCGACGCTGTTCGACAACTGCGAGGTGAGTTGGCCGCTGATGGCGTTTGAAAAATCCCGTTCGATGGCGTTGGCGCTGGCCGCCCACTGGTCGACGTCGAACGTCCCATTCACCTGCTTGCTGTTGGTGAAGTTGTACTTGAGCGAAAAGTTGTTCGTCTCGTTGACGCGATAGTCGAGCTTCAGCAGGAACACCTGCCCGTCATTGGTCCGGGCGATGGGCGTGAAGTCGTTGCGGAGTGCGCCGCCGAACGCGGTACCAAGGAAATTCGTCAGGGAATCGAGCGCCGCACTGCGCGGACGGCTCTGCTGCTTCGTCTCGCGATACACCTGCTGGTCATACGCCGAAAAGAAGAAGAGGCGATCCTTGACGAGTGGACCGCCCACGGTGAAGCCGAACTGATTCTGCGAGAAATCGGGATCGAGACTCGCCCCGTTTCCCTTCAGGTTCCCCGAGAGCGCCCCGTTCTTGCCGAAGTAGTGGGCGGTGCCCTTGAAGGTGTTCGTCCCGCTCTTGGTGATCACGTTCACGAAGCCGCCGGCCGATCGGCCGAACTCGGCATTGGCACCCGAATTCGTGACGACCAGTTCCTGCACCGCATCGAGGTTGAACGTGAACGCGGGCCGCTGTCCACCGCGCTGCTCGCCGAAGAACGGGTTGTTGAAGTCGGCGCCGTCCACGCTCACGTTGTTGTACGTGCCGCGCTGGCCGGCCACCGAGATGACATCACCGTCGGGCCCCTGCGTCGTCGCCACGTTCGGCGTCAGCAGTGTCAGCGCGAGAAAGTTGCGCCCGTTGTTCGGCAATCCCTTGACCACGTCTTCCGACAGCGTGGTGGTCGCGTCCGAGCGCGTCGTGTTGACCGGCGCACCAGCACGATCGGAGACCTTCACGGCCGCCAGTTCCACCGCCTGACGCGAGACCCTGAAGGGAATATCGAGCGCCTGCCCGACGCGAAGCACGAGATCACGACGCGACACGGCCGCAAAACCGATGGCACGGACGCTGACTTCGTAGCGGCCAAGCGGCAGCAGCGGTGCCGCGTAGATGCCGCGATCGCTGGTACGCACCGTGCGCGTGACGTTCGTCTCCAGATTGCGTAGCGTGACCTGTGCGCCGCCGACCGGAGCGTTCGCCTCGTCGGTGACGAGTCCGCGAATGACGCCCGTGGTTGCCTGCGCCTGCGCGTGGAGGGGCGCCGCACTGCCAAGACAGCCCAGCAACACCACTGCCGCACCGAGCGCGAGCCTGCGCCGTACCGTCCAACAGGTGAGAGACATGGTCGGAAGTCCACCGTGAGAAGTCGGAGTACCCGGCTGGGAGAGTTCCCGGCGAGATACCTCGAACTTGTCACAAACTGCCGATGACTGCGACCGTTTCCGTGTAACAAGAATTCGGTGTCAGCAGGCTCAGCTTTCGAGTGGATAGAGCGACATCCCGGCGCGACGTCAGGCGCGCCGAGGCCACCATCGAGTAGGCGGCTGGCGCGCCGGGCCTCGGATGATCAGAACGTGCCACCGATGGTACCATCCTTCCGCCATTCGAACCGAATCCCGTCGGCCATCGTCGCGCACGCCGCGAGCGCGCGCGCCAGGCTCAGCAGCGCCTCGGTCTTCGTCATGCGTGCCGCCTCGCCGTCAAGCGAGACCAGCCATGGCTGCGGCGTCTCGACCACCAGGACTGACCAGATCGTGTCGCCTTTGAAGAGCACGCTGAGCGCCATCGGCTCGCGCGAGGCCGACCAGGCCAGCGTCTCAGGAGGGAATGCCTGGCGCCCGGCAGCGTGCCTGCACAGCTCGATGAAAGGACCGAGCTCAACCAGAACGGTCGACAGTGTCGCCTGGCGCCGCGCCGCGAGTGCAAAATCGAAGGTTCTTGTGGACATCAGTATCCGCTGAAAGAGACGCGGTAAGGTAAACGCTCGAGTTCGCTCGACGGAAGCTCAGTACATCATTCGCACGGTCAGCGTGGTGTCCCGGGCGATCGCGACCCGTGCCTCATCAAACCTCGGAGCCCGGAACCTGGGTCGCGGATCGTTGCTGACCCCATAGCCTTCCTTGGGAATCCCAAGAAAGTTGGCATCCACCTTTCCGTTCGAGTTGGCGTCGTGATGCACCGCCACCGCGTACGCGCCTGGAGCAACCGCGAACGAGAGTATCGTCTCCGCCGTGGCCGGACTGATGTCTCGATTGACGAGCGGCGACGGTCCGGGGAAGCCGGCACCCGGCTCCGGATGCAGGCCGACGTGGAGCACGCCCCCCTTCGCCGGGCGCACGTCGATCAGCCGCACGGTGACCCTCACGGTCGCGGGGGCCTGCGCGCCCAGCGTCAGCGCGATGAGGCACAGCAACAGTCGCAAATCGAACCTCCATTCAGTGGAACCCTTCAGTGTCGAGGCAGCTGTGCAGCAAGAGATTGCGACCAAATCACGGATCCAGCCAGCCCCCAACGCGGGACTCCAACGACGAGGCGTGCGCGCCGACCCGCTACCTTTTCACCGACCATGCCCGCACCTGAAGTGACGATACGGCTCGCAACAACCGAGGATGCCCCGGCCCTCACGGTCCTCGGCCGCCGCACCTTTGCCGACGCGTTCGGCGCCGGGAACACCGCCGACGATCTGGCCACGTTCCTCGACTCGACATACACGCCAGCGCTGCAACTCGCTGAACTCGCCGACCCGGTGCTCACCTACCTGCTCGTCGAGCGTTCAGGTACACCGTTGGCATTCGCACTCCTTCGTGCGGGGAGCACGTCGCCGTTCATCGATGATCCTTCTGCGATTGAACTGCAGCGGTTCTACGTCGATCGGTCCTGCCACGGCACCGGCGTCGCGCAGGCGTTGATGGAGTCCTGTGTCGAGACGGCGCGCCACGCGGGAGCCGCGACGCTCTTCCTGGGCGTCTGGGAGCAGAACCCGCGCGCCCTGCGATTCTATGCAGCGCAGCAGTTCATCGAAGTCGGCCGCAAGATCTTCCAGGTCGGCAGCGACCCGCAACAGGACCTCGTGCTCGCGCGGAGCATTGCGGCGCCGTGATCAGGGCTTCGTGCGCAGCGCCAGAATGATGTACTGACCGCGGTCAAGAAACTCCGCGGCCTTTGCCTTGGCCGGGTCCGGCGTCGGCACGGCGCTCACCACGACCAGCTTTACTGCAGGCAGACGCCGACCGACGCGCGAGGCAGTCCCCAGCCCGAAGTCGCTGTGGAAGGCGCCGTTGAAGTGCACGACGATCGCGCTGGTCCCCGCCCGCTCGCGCGCGGCCACGATCGACTCGGCCATCGTTTCGTCCTTCACACACTGCGCCTCGTAGAACAGATCCGTCATCGGTCGAGCGCCAGCCTGACCAGCCGCCGGCGCGCCGTGACCACCGCCCATCACAGCCACGAAGTTGTCGTAGTACTTGTCCTTCGGACACTGCAGGTCGCGCGCGACAAATGCCCGATCCGAGGCCACCAGCGAGTCGACCGATGGAAGCCCGCGTCGGCTGACGCCGCTCGCCAGCCGACGCGGAATGTTGGCGGCTACAACGGGCCACCCTTTTGCCTTGGCCAGCTCGACCAGCGGACGATAGTCAGCCTCGTAGTTCGGCCAGGGCCGTGATTGCGTGCGGAAGTCCGCTTCGGACAGCCGACCGGCAAGGTATGCATCGAGCAGCGGCTGCACGTCACGCTCGAACATCTCGAGCGACAGCACGACCTTGCCGCGTCGTTCGCCAATCGCGGCCAGCAGCGCGAGCTCCGCACGATGCGTCTCATCATCATCGTGCTGCTCGCCGAAGAACACGACGTCACTCTTCGCCGCAGCATCGGCCATGGCGGCAAAGGGAATCGTCTGACCTGTGGCGCTGGCAACGACGCGCTGGGTGCTCAGCGGCGTGATCGCGGACGACGGTGCCGCACGGGTGCCAGAGCAGCCGGACAGAATCATGCCGACCAGCATCAGGGCGGCGGAACTACGGAGACTGAGTGACATCGACCTGACGTTGGGGAATACGGCCCGTGACTCGGAGAGAACCAGCGCGCCGGTGCGACGCGCCTTCGTCGTAATGTGTGGCCGGCCGCCGGGCTGACCCGGCAGCCGCGCGGGTCAACTGATCGGCGGCGGTGTCTTGACGATCTTTCGCACCGACACGCCGGGGACCTGTCCGTCGAGCAGCAGCTTGTTGAATGCCGGCACATCCACCTGTTCGATCGCATCCACTTCACTGCGCACCGCGGCCCATTGCTGCTCGAGCTCGGCCAGCCGCTCGCGCGCTGCCTTGGTCAGCACCGGATTCCCTTCCACCTGCCCCATCAGGAACCCGAATTGCCCATTGATGCCGTTCGCGAAGTTGATGATGTCCTGTCCATTCCCGGCTTTCGTCGTGAGGCGCGGATCCATCACCTCGAGCTTCGTGACGAGCCCCTTGCCCGCCGTGGTGATCGCGGCGGCATTGGTGGCATCGCGACCGCGCACCAGTGCGCCCTGCACCTGACCGCGCGTATCGCGGAGGCGAAGGACTGCGTCGTGGATCTCCCGGATACGGTCGGCAATCAGTGCCGTCACGGAATCACGCTCGGCGATGACGGTTGCCGGCACATCGATCCGCGGATCCTGGAGCACGGTGAGAGGCAGCGTGCGTACGACCGCGCCCATCGTCATGCGGACGGCGTAGCTACCCGGTGACACCAGCGCCCCGCCACTTCCGGGCGATCCGAACAGCACGACACCGGCCAGGCGCGTCGGGGCCGTCCGACGCAGGTCCCAGTTCACCACGTTCAGACCCGCCTTCGGCCTGAGTCGCGCCGCCACCACGGAGTCCTTGCTCGAGTACGTGCGCAGGACCGCACCGCGTGCGTCGAGGAACTCGAAGGTCAGCGTGGCGGTGCTGTCAGCGGTCGCCAGGCGATAGTAGATGCTCGCACCCGGGACCGGATTTCGTCCTGCGTTTCGCGCGGGCACCGCAGGCCCGCCCGCCAGCACTGCCGGACGCGGTGCGTACAGGTGCGCGGCCGTCATCATCAGCGAGTCGGCGTGCTGACGCAGCGTCGAGAGATCATCCATGATCCAGAAGGCACGACCTTCCGTCGCTGCCACCAGATCACCGTCGTGCACTTCGAGATCGGTCACCGGCACGACCGGGAACGTGGTTGGGAACGGCAGCCAGTTCGCGCCACCATCGTAGGAGAGATAGACGCCAGTTTCGGTGCCCGCGTAGAGCAGGTTGCGGCGCGCCGGATCCTCGCGCACCACACGCACGGGCTCACCGGTACGCAGGCCGGACACCATCCGGGTCCACGTGGTCCCGTAGTCCGTCGACTTGAAGACATGCGGAGTGTTGTCGCCAATCCGGTCGGTGCGATACGCGAGATACACGGTCGCCGGATCGTGCGGTGACACTTCGATCTCGTTGGTGAGCCCGTCGCTCAACCCCTTCGGCGTGACGTTCGTCCACGTGACGCCACCATCGCGTGTCCGCTGCACCAGGCCATCGTCGGTGCCCACGTACATGGTACGCGCATCGTGCGGCGATTCGTGGATCACGACGATGGTCCCGTACACTTCGCCGCCGGCACCTTCGTTCGTGATCGGCCCGCCACCCTTGCCCTGCCGCGCCTTGTCGTTCTTCGTCAGGTCCGGGCTGATGGGCATCCACGACTGCCCACGATCGGATGACTTGAACAAGACGTTCCCGCCATGATAGAGCACCGCACCATCATGCTGCGACACACGGATCGGCGCCGTCCAGTTGAAACGGTATCGTGTCTTGTCTGTCGGTTCGGTGAGGTTCATCGCAGGCCACGGCATGATGTCGCGCTTCAGGCCGGTCTGCTGATCGAGTTCATCGATCAGCCCCTGATAACACCCGCCATACACGTAGCGTGACTCCTTCGGGCCGACGCCGACGTTGGCGCTTTCGCACCCCGGTCCATTCCACCAGTCGCGCACGCCAATCACAAAATCATCGCTGCGACTGCGGATGATCACGGCACTGTTGTCCTGCTGGCCGCTGTACAGCTTGTAGGGGTAGTCATGGTCGGTGGTGACGTGATAGAACTGCGCTGTCGGCTGATTGTCCTGCGAACTCCAGCTCTCGCCGCCATCGAGTGATATCGACACGCCACCATCGTTCGAATTGATCATCGAGCGACCGTCCAGCGGGTTGATCCATATATGGTGATTGTCGCCGTGCGTTGCATTCACGACGCGAAACGTGCGCCCGCCATCGATCGACTTCAGCACTGGGGCGTTCACGACCCACACCACGTCGGCGTTCTTCGGATCGGCCGTCACCTTCATGTAGTACCAGCTGCGCGTCTGAATCAGGCGATCCTCAGACTGGCGCGTCCACGTCTTGCCGGCGTCGTCGGAACGGTAGAGCCCACCGCGTTCCGCCTCGACGATTGCGAACACGCGATCCGGATTGGCAGGCGACACCGCGACACCGATCTTTCCCATCAGCGACGGCAGGCCACCCGCCAGTCGTGTCCACGTGTCGCCGCCATCGATCGACTTCCAGATCCCGCTCCCTTCACCGCCGCTCCGCACCATCCACGGCGTCCGCTGGTGATCCCAGAAGCTGGCGTAGAGAATCCGGGGATTGGTTGCATCCATCGACAGATCGCTGGCCCCGCTGGTGGCATTGACGCCCTTGAGCACCAGCTGCCATGTGGCTCCCGCATCCTTCGTGCGATAGATGCCCCGCTCCGCGCTCCCCTTCCAGCGATCGCCCTGCGCCGCGACGAACACGACATTCGGATCCGTGGGATGCACGCGCACGGCGGAGATCTGGCGCGTCTCGCGCAGGCCGACGTTCACCCAGGTGCGGCCCTGATCCAGGCTGCGATAGACTCCGTCCCCGTAGCTCGACGATTGCCCGCGAATCGCTTCTTCGCCGGTGCCGACGTAGATCACATTCGCATCGGACGGGGCGATGGCTATCGCACCAATCGATCCCGTGCGGAACCAGCCGTCGGAGATGTTGCGCCAGTTGATGCCGGCATCGTCGGTGCGCCACAAGCCACCGCCGGTGTAGCCGCCGAAATACGTCAGCGGCTGCGTCGGGATACCGGCGGCTGTATTGGCGCGGCCACCGCGAAACGGGCCGATGTTGCGCCACTGCAGGGCGCGGAACGCGGACGTGTCGAGCGCGGGGGTCGGCAGCGGCGCTGCGGGCTTGCGTTGTGCGGTGGCCGGGTGCGCGACGGCAACCAGTGCGCTCGGCAGCACGAGGACGGAGATGAAACGGCGAAGCAGTGCGGACATCAGGACGGGTGGTGGGAGTCTGGACGTCGGGCGCAGTGCGCACCCTGCGGCGAAATAAAGCCACCTGACCGTCAGCGGCGACCCCCGTCGACGAAGTTCCGCGCCCCGGCTGGCCGACGCACCGGCGCCTCAGCGGGCCAGGTAGTCCGCGAAGGACGCCTGGAGGAGGGCGGCGCCGCGCCTGACATGCGCTGCAGTCGAGGCACCTGACTGGGCGACTGCTCGCCCCGAGCGCTCATCGAACACCAGCCAGCCCGCGCGATCGATGAAGGCGAAGCCATCGTTGTGCGCGAAATACGCGAACCCACCTTCATCGGGTCGCAGGATGTTCTGTCCCCAGCGGAACCCCCCGGGCCGGATGTCGAGTTGACCGAGGAGAGTCGGTGCCAGATCGACACTCGCCGCAATCCGGTGTACGACCGTGTCGCGCACCCGGAGTGCCCCGCCGACCCAGAGCATCGGCACATGGTGGCGGTCGGGCACCGACTCGACGGCATCCGACGCGAGCTCGGGCAACGGGCTGCCGTGATCCGCGATGATCACCACCAGCGTGCTGTCCCACCACGGCTGCCGCGACGCCGAGTCGAGAAACGCACCAAGGCTGGCATCGGTGTAGTGGTGTGCATTCATGAATTTCGCCGAAACGTCGGAGCCCGGGATCACCGGAGCCACCGGGACTTCGAACGGCTCATGACTGCTGAGGGTGAAGATGGTCGAGAAGAAGGGGCGTTCTTCCCTCGCCAGCTCACGCAACGCGCGGCCGAACACCACGTGATCATGCGCGCCCCACTTCGAGTTGCGCTCCTGGGGTGAGAACGCCTCGACGCCGGTCACGCGATCAAACCCGCCGTGGAGCACGTAGGCCTTCATGTTCGCAAATGCCAGTTCTCCGCCGTAGTAGTACGAGGTGTGATAGCCGTCACTCCGCAGTGCGGCACCGAGTTGCGGCAGGCTGGCGGCTTTCCGCGGGCGCGTCATGATCGCCTCATTCGGAATTGACGGGAAGCCGCTCAGAATCGACACCAGTCCCTGCGCACTGCGTTCACCCGAGGCGAAGACCGAGTCGAAGAACACGCCCTGATGCGTCCAGCGATCAAACTGCGGAGTGACACCGGCCCGGCCACCAAGCCGCGCGACGACCTTGGCCGTGAAGCTCTCCCAGATGATCAGGATCACATTGGGCTTCGCAATCCGGAGCACCGATTGCGCGGCGTCGGTTGACGGTCGATACAGGCTGTCCACGACGGCCGCCGCCTCCGCCGCCGTCAGGCGCACGTAGGGGTTGCTGGTTGGTGCTTCCGATTGTGCAAGGGTGGAGTACAGCAGGTACCAGGGGGCATTGAGCGCGCCGAGGTTCGCCATCTCCGACCGCGAGAAGAAGACGGTACTCTCGTTGATCGGCGTCCATTGCACTCCACCGCGAATCGGGATCGCGAGCAGCGCGCCGGTCAGCGTCAGCGCCGTGGTGGCCATCACCGCCTGGCTGCCGCGCGGTCGCCGGAGATCGCGCTCACGCGGTCGCATGGCCCGCCGATAGGTCCACCACGTTCCCACCAGCACGATGCCGAGCAGTCCGAGCAGCGGGCCGAGCGCGATGGATTCCGCCGACGCATAGGCTTCGCGCGGTGACGCGAGGTAGGTCCAGATGGATGCGTCGAGGCGACGGCGCCAGGGACCGAAGGTGCCGATGTCGGTCAGCGTGATGACCGGCACCAGAAAGATCGTGAGGACGGCCGCACCGAAGAGCATCGCGCGCGTGATGCGCGGCGGCACCGCGACCGTTGCGGTGACGATCAGCCACAGCAACGCGGTGAAGTACGCCGCTGCCGAGAGATCCATTCGGGCGCCGTACCAGAAGCTCTGGACCACGAGACTACGGTCGCCGACGGGCACCAGCTTCCAGTGCCAGGCGAAGAACAACGCACGTGCGCCCGCGAACCAGACCATCCAGAAGATGAGCGACCGGACGAGGAGTTCGGCACGAATCCGCCACGCGGCCAGCCACGTAGTCGTGGGGTCACCTGCTCCGGGCACCACCGTCATCGGGCGAATTGTCGCGGCTTCATCTCAGGTGTCCGGGGGATCTGTCACACGGTGACGACTATTACGCCACGCGACAATTTACGTTTCGTCACGGGTCGCTGCCGAAACGGACTCGCCTGACATCTCACCGACCCTCACGAGCATGACACTCCGCCACGCCGTTGCCCCCCGTTGCATGTGCGCGCGAGCGATCGGTCTGGCGCTTGCCGTGCTTGTGCTCCAGGCGTGCGCAGCGATCACACGCCCGGCGACGACGGTCCCGGCACTGCTGGCCGACGCGGATGCCACGCGCGAGGCCGAGCGCATGCTGCGCGATACCGTGGTCGCGCGGCTGGCGCGGCGCGCGATTGCGCGACCCGACCATACGGTCGACATCCTCCTGCTGTCCGGCGGAGGGCAGAACGGGGCCTATGGCGTCGGGTTCGTGCGGGGCTGGCGGTCACGGACCGACGCGCCGATGCCGCAGTTCGATCTGATTTCCGCTATCAGCACCGGCGCCATCCAGGCACCGTTCGTGCTCCTCGGGTCGCCTCCGGCGCTCGACACGCTGACGTCGCTGTATCGCAATGCGGCCGAACGAATCGCCCCCACGCTCGACTGGTGGTTCTGGCTCCGAAAAACCGGTGGTCTGGTGAACACGAAACGGTACGACGCGAGTGTCGTTCGCGTCATCGACTCGAGCTTCCGCGAGTCCTTGCTCGACGCCTTCATGCAGGATCGCCAGGTCGTCTTTGGCACCACGGACATGGACCTGGGTACCGGACGCGCGTGGGACCTGCGGGCCGCGCTCGAGGGCGGCGAGGCCGGCCTGGTGCGGACGCGTTCACTCCTCAAGGCCGCCTCGTCAATCCCGGGCATCTTCCCCCCGGTGATCATCGACGGTCACGTGCATTCCGACGGTGGGATCATCACCAACATCCTTCCGCTGCTGACGCTGGCGGACTATCGGCGGCTGTCGAGTCTCGTGCGCAGCGCCGGCGTCACCACACCGGTGCAGGTCCGTCTCTGGGTCATTCTCAACGGATGGACGCACGCGGCACCCGTCGTGATGAATCCGGCCAGCCGCGGTCAAATCAGCGAACGGTGGGGTGGCCTGTCGTTCTACTCGCACCAGCCACAGGTGCTCGAAGGTCTCGACTATCTCGCGTCCGCAGCCACCGCGACGATTCCGGGGCTCAGCATGCAACTGCGATGGACCGGTATTCCGTCGGAGACTGCGCTGGACCCTTCCGCGAATACGCTCTTCAACAAGGCGTGGATGCAGCGGCTCGAGGTGCTCGGCACCGGGCGTGCCCAGAGCGCCACGCCGTGGGACTCGATTGTGTCGCCATATGTGCGCCCCGTGCCAGCACGACCGTAGTCACGCGACGACAGCGGCCAGCCGAGCCGGGGCACGGCAACGTGCCCCGGGACTGCAGCATGATCAGGCGGCCGGCACCGGTGGCAGCGGCTCGGCCGGCGGCACATCCATCACGCCTTCCGCCGTTTCGATGATCAGTTGATCCACGACCGCCTTCAGGTCGTTGGTCCTGGCGAACGTCGCCAGCTGGCGGTCGGCGCTCGATCCCTCGGCGAGGATCTTGTACGCGTACTCCACTTCCTTTCGCGTGCCAAGTTCATCGACGATGTCGCCGAGGAACCAGTCGAGGAACTCGCGGATGAGTTGCGGGGCCGGCAACTCCACCTGCTTTCCGAAGTCGATCAGCTTGCCCCCTAATCCGTAGCGCACCGCACGCCACTTGTTCTCCTCGATCAACGCCGACGAATAGACGCGGAAGGTGGTATTGTCGCGCCGCATCTTGTAGAGCTTTGCGATCAGGGCCTGCAGAATGGCGGCGATACTGACGGCCTCGTCGACGCGTGTGCACACGTCGCAGACGCGGAATTCGAGAGTCGGATAGGTGCCGTGCGGACGGATGTCCCACCAGATCTTGTGGGGACCGGGGATGGATCCTGTATCGACCAGCGTATCGATGTACGACTTGTAGTCGTAGTACGAATTGAGGAGCGGCGGCACGCCCGATCGCGGGAAGGCGCGGAATACCACACTGCGATACGACCGCAGCCCGGTTTCGCGTCCGTACCAGAACGGCGAGCTGCTGGTGAGGCAGAGAATGTGCGGCAGGAAGTAGCGCGCAACGTTGCAGGCATCGATGAGGAAATCCTTGTCCTCGATGCCGATGTGCACATGCGTCCCGAAGATCAGCAGGCGCTGGGCCAGATCGCCCATGTCATTGCGCGTCCCCAGGTAGTGATCGTATGGCGTGATTTCCTGCGTCTGCCAGTTGGCAAAGGGGTGCGTTCCGGCCGCCGCAATGCGATATCCCTTCTTCGCGGCCAGCTCCATCACGCCCTTGCGGAGCATCACCAGTTCCTTGCGTACCTCCGCCGGCGTCTGACAGATATTGGTACCGACCTCGATGATCGACTGATGCAGCTCCGGCTTGATCTGCGTCAGCACACGATGATCTTCAGCGAGCATCTGCGTCACGTACGACACGAGGTCGCGCGAAACAGGGTCGATGATCTGGTACTCTTCCTCGACGCCCAAGGTAAGTGACGGTGCCTTCATGGGATGATGCTGGCTGAAGTGTAACAGCTACGGTCGGTGCGCCGGCGGCGCCTCCGGTACAATAGTGCTATCGCGGCTGCACGAGAAAGGTGGGGACCGTGGATCCACCGCCTGCCGAGACATTCAGCAAGGCAGCGGTCGACAGGCGACAGAGCCACCCCTCGGCGTACGAGCCGTCGCAGAGGAACGGTGCGGTGTCATACATCCGATCGATGACCTGCGACACGCCGTCGACCAGTGACGGATAGCCTTGTGCCGGGATTCCGACACGCTCCTGGACCACGTACGGGTTGGTGATCGCGGTGCGCAGGGCGGCAGCCCACGTGTCGTCGTCGACCGTCCAGCCGAGCACGATGCCTGCCCCGCCGTAGTCGTCATTCGGCTTGAGGACGAAGCGATCACGATGCTGTGCCGCATATGGCAACAGGTCGACGCGGTCGCCATGGAACAGCGTGGTACGCTCCTCGACGACGCGCGTCCAGGGAATGCACTCCGCCACTGCCGCATGCTGCGCCGCGGTCAGCAGGTGGGCATTACGTTCGTCCGTCAGCGCGGCCAGCGACGCCTTCTTGTGCAGGATCTTGCAGCGCGGCGGGTTGACCATGCAGACCTTGCCATCCCGCACCGCGCGGAAGACCGGGTGATCGGCGCCGCCGCGCTCGGCCAGCTCGTGCAGCAGCACGCGCTTGTAGAGCAGGGTGACCGGCACACCAGCGAAGCGCAGCGTCTGGCCGTCGTACTCGGCGTCCCGCGGATCCACGATCGAGCACGGAATGCCGAGGTTGCGAAAATGCCCCTGAAAGATCTCGAATTCGCTCGACGTCGGCACCTCGCGCCAGTCGATGATGCCGATCTGCGGCACTTCGCGGACACCGCGCCACGACGCCCACGCATCGAGCACCACGCGAATCACGCCATGACGCGTTGGAATCGGCAGCAACTCCCAGTCGCGCGCAAAGGCGCGAGTCACCGGCAGATCGCTGAACATGTCGGCGAGGGCATCGTTGTAGCCGGCGCCTGCGGGTGTTTCGGCGTTGTATTCGGTGAGCGAGATCTCACCGGTGTCGTCGTTGACGAAGTAGTCGAGCCGCGACGTCGGGCTTCCCGCGCGGAAGCCCGGATCGACACCGACGAGGGATTCTTCCCAGTCGGCGAGACGGAACTGCGCGCGGACATCGTTGTCGGCGAGCGCGGCCGCCAGAATGGCATCAAACGCCGGCATCAACCGGCGGGTCAGCTGCTGGACCCGGTCGTACTGTGCCCGGGTCACCAGACGCGGGCGCAGCACGGTGCACAGTGGCCGTCCTCCGAAGACGAGGCCGCGGCTGGCGAGCTGCGATGTCATCAGCGACGCCGTATCCTGCGCCACGACATCGTCCTCGAGCAGCCCGTGCCAGGCCTCGATGGCGCCGGCGGCGGACATCAGCGGGCCCGCGACGCAGTGAACATCGCATCCCAGCCGAGGGCCTTGGTCGTCTGGCGCGGATCCTTCGCGAGGCGAATGACGAGGTCCGCCATGTGCTCCACCGCCCAGTTGAAGTACTCCTCCGTCAGCGAATTGATGTCGAAGTCCGGCGCTGGGTTCATGAAATCGATGGCGTATGGCACGCCGTCCTTGATGGCAAACTCGATCGAGTCCATGTCGTAGCCGAAGGCACGCACGATGGTCTGCGCATCCTTCACCACGCGGGGGCCAAGCACCGGCCCCAGGAAATCCTTGTCGGTGCGGTACTTTCGCTCCTTGGGGTCGTACTTGATCGGCAGGACTTCCTCCTGCCCGAGGCAGATGCAGCGCACGAACTCGTCCCACTTGATGAATTCCTGCACGATCATCGTGAGCAGGCCGGAGTTGTCGTAGTGGTGAATGAGTTCTGCCTTGGTCTCGCACACGTAGACCTCCTTCCAGCCGCCGCCATGGGCATCCTTGAGGATGCACGGCAGGCCGATCCACTGCAGGATGTCGTCCCAATCCAGCGGGTACTTGAGGTTCCGCAACGATTCGCTGGGCACGATGCCCGGGATGTACTCCTTGTTGGGCAGCACAATGGTCTTCGGGCTCACCACGCCCAGCTTCGTGATCAAGGCAGCGCCGAAGAACTTGTCGTCGGCCGACCACATGAAGGGGTTGTTGATCACGGTGGTGCCCTGCAGCACGGCGTGTTTCAGCACGGTGCGATACATCGGCACTTCGTGCGAGATCCGATCGACCAGCACGTCGTACGGCATCTCACCGTCCATGCGCTCACCGCCGAACTTGGCCAGCGACGCCACCACACCGGCATCGCGCGCATTGACCGCATCGATGAAGGCCGGTGGGAACGACCACTCGCGCCCCACCACCAGCCCGACCTGCTTCTCCTTCGCCATGCCTGCTCCCGGTTAGTCGTGTCCGCCGACGTACATCCGAATCATCCTTTCCCAGTAGGGCCAGTCGTGCGCCCCTCCATCCCAGATGCGGAGGGCATTGCCGACGCCCTTGTTCCACAGCAGGGCGGCGAACTCCTCATTGTTGCGGCGACTCGGATCGTCCCGGCCGATGGCCATGATGATGTCGATGCGGCGCATGGCTTCGAGCCGCGCATGGTCGTGTTCGTGCGCCATGAACGCCATCGGGTTGGCGGCGAACACATTGTGATCCATGTGGCCCGAGGCCTGGCGGCTGATGTCATACAGCCCGCTCAAGCCGATAATCCGATTCACCAGGTGCGGAAACCTGAGCCCGAACGACATGGCGTGATACGCGCCGAAGGACGCGCCGGCGACAATCGTGAACGGCGTGGGATTCCGGTGGTAGATGAAGGGCAGGACTTCGTCCTTGATGTACGCATGGTACTGCAAGTGCCGGTAGGCGCGAGCGCCCGGGTGCCGCTGCTTGTCATACCAGCTCTCGTGATGCACGTGGTCCACGGAGAACATCTGCAACCAGCCGTTGGTCAGATGATCGCGAAGCACGTGGTGCATCTTCCGGTCGGTCCATTCCCGATGGCTCCCGAGCGACGATGGGAAGACGAGCATGCGGGCGCCGGCATGTCCCCAGACATGCAGTCCCATCTCCTTGCCGTTGAGTGCCGGGCTGCGCCAGGCCTTGTATTCATGATGCATCAGGTGCTCCGTGTGGGCGCGGGGACGCCAGAAGGGCAGGCAGCGCCTTGCGGAAGCGACGACCCCAGGCGCTCTCGTGATGTACGCCGACCGCGTCCTCCACCCATCGGAGCCGCTGTCCCGGCAGGTAGCCTTTGGCGATCAGCATGTCGCGCAACCGACGCGCATTGGCCAACGTCCGGTCGCCCTCGCGCGCACCGATGTCGAGGTAGATCCGGGCATCGACGAACGGCTGCTGGTGCACCCAGTCCAGAATGGCACCGCGCGCAAACCAGAGCGAAGGACTCATCACCGCCGCGAACCCGAACACGTCAGTGCGCTCGAACACCGCGAACAACGAGAACAGGCCGCCCATCGACGAACCCGCGACACCGGTCTGCTCACGCGCGGGCAGGGTCCGGAAACGGTCATTGATGGCCGGTCGCAACACATCGGTGATCCAGGTCAGGTATTTCGCAGCCTCACCACCGCCCACCCGTTCATCGACGAAGGGACTGTACTCGTTCACCCGGTGCGCCGATGCATGGTGGATACCGACGATGATCGCGTCCGCCCCGAGGCGCGACGCGGACACGAGTTCCTCCCCCAGGCCCCATGACCCGGCGAAGGAGGTGCTGTCGTCGAACAGGTTCTGGCCGTCCTGCATGTAGATGACGGGATACCGACGGACTTCTTCCTCGTACGCGCCCGGGAGATGCACCTCCACCGTGCGCATCTCGCCGGGCGTGGGTCCTGGGATGTCCGTCAGGACGATGTGCCGTCCGGCCTGTGTCCTGGTGCGAAACAACCGCCGCAGGCGGCGGCGCAAACGAAAAGGCATGCTTACGATGCGTAGAGTTGAAGATCGGTGCCGATCGCATCAGCGATCGTGCAGGCCTGCTCGAAATCGGGGTGACGCACGGTCACGTACCCGTCAGAAATCAGGGTCAGAATCCAGTCGCGCCGGGTGGCACCAACCGGCAACAGGTCGACGTTCACGATGTGTTCACCGAACCGCTGCATGAGCTGTTCGAGACCGGTGATGCGTCGGATCGTCCCCTGCCCCTGCGCACGCTTGAAGATGTTGATCGCATTGTACTTCCGCGTCACGTCGATCGAGAACGTGCCCTTCAGCTCGGCCTCGGCGTATCCCATGTAGAGGTCGACATCGGACACGTAGTTCATCAGGTCGACCGTGCGCGCCCCTGGCGGTCGCACCGCAATCTCGCCGAAGACCACTTCACCATCCGACTTGCGGTACCACTCCATGTGTGTGAACGCGTTCCCGGGGTTCATCGCCTTGAGGACGTCGGCACCCATCTGCACGCCACCCGAAACCCACTCGCTCTCCACGTCGCGCAGGCACAACGTCTGCGGGCTGATCCACTCCACCTGTCGCGCTACCAGCGGGCGCGGGCGGTAGAAGCCGACGTTGAAGAACTGCATCTCGCCGTTCACGCAGATCGTGTCGAACGTGAACTCCTCGGCTTCGATGAACTCTTCAATGTTCACATGGTCGATGTGCGTCATCTTCTTGAGGACGACCTCCAGTTCCTTCGCGTCGTCGACACGGAAGGTGTCCATCGATCCAGCACCGTCGATCGGCTTGATGATCAACGGATACCCGATGATTTCCGCCGCCTCGCGGACTTCGGCGGCCGTCGTCGCACCGCGATGCTTCGGCGTCCGGATCCCGGCCGCCGCCACGCGCGCCTTCATGATGTCCTTGTTGCGGAAGGCAATCGCATCATCGACGCTCAGTCCCGGCACGCCGAGGGCCGCTCGCAACCTGGCGGCCAGTACGACGCCGGGCTCCCAGAGGCAGATCACGCGGTCAAACGTCTTGCCTGCCCACTGCGACGTGACTTCCGCCACCACCGCGTCTTCCTGATTCAGCATCGATGTCTGGAGATATCCCGACAGATGCTGCCGGGTCATCTCCGGAAGGTTGCCCACTGGCACATCGCTGATGCCGAACACGCGCGCGCCATGCGTCGAGAGCCCCCGGCAGAACAACGGCATTTCATCGGGATACCCCGGCGCAATCATCAAGACGTTCATTCAACCTTCCTCGCAGAAGCGTTTCACCGTGAGTCCCACGTCATCACCCCAGTTCTACATGCACCAGCTCGACGACGCGGCGGATCGCGCGATCCACCACGGCTGTCTCCGGATCACGCAGAATGATGTAGCCGTCGCCTTCATACGTCGTCGCCGGTGCCTGCCCGATCAGCGGCACCTTCACATCGCAGACGAGATGCCCCAGCTCAGCCTGTACGCGGTCCAGCCCGCGCACCTGCCGAACGACGCCATGCCCCTGCCCGCGCAGAAACGCCGCTGCCACCGCGTACTTCCGTTCCGGTGCGGTGAATTCACCATAGACCATCAGGTTGGCCCAGGCGCCAACGAAATCACTGTCGGTCGCACGACTGATCAGGGTGGTGATCTGGGCTCCGGGTGGCCGGGCCGCGACTTCCGAAATGGCGACGCTTCCATCCGCGCGACGGAACCACTCCATGTGGGTGAGGCCGGTGGTCTGCCCCAACGCGTTCAGGGCCCGCACCGCGGCGTCCTTGATGTCGTCGAACATCGGATGGTCGACTTCGCGCGGCAACACCACCACCCATTGGATCCAGGGGTTCCGCAGCACTTCCAGCGGCGTCGGATGGTAGTGCGTGAGGGAGTGCCAGACAGCCCGGCCATCAATCGAGATCGTTTCGAACGAGTGTTCGGTCCCGGTGATGAACTCTTCCACCATCAGTGGCGATGCGGCCGATGGCCGTGTCATTTCCAGCGCCTCACCCAGCGCCGTCGCATCATCCACGCGATACGTCGACAGCGCGCCGGCGCCCGCGAGCGGCTTGAGCACCAGCGGGAAGCCGACGCGTTCCGCAAACGCGATGGCATCGACATACGAGTTGACCTGCGCATGTCGCGCACACGGCAGATGATGCGCGCGCAGCACATCCTTCATCCGTGCCTTGTCACGGAAGTTGAGCGCCGCGGCCACCGGCAGCCCGGCGATCCCCATCGACTCGCGGACCTCTGCCAGCGGCACCTGCAGCTGTTCGTACGCACCGAAGAGTTTCGCGACACCGCCGATCCGCGCTGCGACCTGCTCGACCGCCGGCCGCAGCTGCGCCACATCCAGCACGTCGTCAACACGCCAATGCTGGGCAATCACGGCCTGGGTCTGCGGCGCGGCGTGTTCAACCCAGTCGGTGCTGATCACACCCAGCTGGACGCCCGGCAACGCACCGATCGCCTCCACCATCCGTGACGCATTGTCCGACAGTCGAGGTGCGACGAAGATGACTGGAATCACGAGAGGGCTGCCCGCAGCGCCGGCAAGATCTCCGGGAAGCAGTCGTCTCGTGTCTTCAGCTCCGACGCAAACGCGTGCGCATCGGCGAAGTCACCGCTGGCGAAACTCTCGTGCATCTTGGCCAGCAACTGCTCGAGATCGGAGCAGTGTGCGTGGAAGCGATGGTCTGCGTAGTCAGCCGCCTCGGCCATCGTGATGATGAACTGCCAGTCACTGGACTGGGCGAGCAGCAGCGTCCGCGCCGCCTGTTCGAGCGAGGTATGCGCCAGCGGATCGCCGAGGGCGCGGCCCGCGATCTCCCAGAACGCATTTTCCAGCGGCCAGAGTCGGCGCCACGTATGGGCCACCTTCGGCCCAACCCACGTCGACCAGTCGGCATGCGCTCCCCACGATCCCGGTTCCACCGGAATGGCCGGCGCGTTCGGATTGTCGCGCAGGTGTTGCGACGCCGTCACTGGACGCAGCAGATGCGAATGTTGCAGTTCGCGGTACAACTTGTTGAGAAACTCGGGGCCTTCGTACCACCAATGCCCGAACAGCTCGGTGTCGAAGGGTGCCATGATCAGCGACGTCCCGAACGGATGCTGCTCACGCGCAATCGCATTCAGCAGTGTCGAGAAGTGGCGTGCGTGTTCTTCCAGCTTGCTCTGCGCCTGCTCGGGCCAGTATGGATGCTTCTGGCCGAGATCGACGGTGCGCCCGGTGATGCGCCAGAGTTTCAGGCCGCCGTTGTGGTGCGTCTTGTGAAACTCGAGATAAGCGCCATCACCAGGATATCCGCCGTCCGCACTCCAGATCTGTGCGGCCGTGCGCTGGTCTCGCGCCAATGCCGTTACATGCGCTTCGCCATTCTCCTGCTTGATACGGTATGCGCGGTACGCCGTCCGTTCCTTGTTCCGGCCTTGCACCAGGGGCGCATCGAGCGTCACGAACTGGAAACCGGCCGCCCGCACCTCATGCTCGATGCCGTGACGCATGCCCCGATTCGGGGCCCGCGCGAGTGGCTCCCACCAGCCGCCGGGCCGATAGGCACACTCCGGCAGCCAGCACCCGACCGGCGTCCGCCCGAACAGCCGCTCGTGCTCGCGACGTCCGAGCTGGAGCTGGAACTTGATGCTCTCGTCGCGACCGAGCAGCGGCAGAAATCCGTGCGTCGCCGCCGAGCCAGTGATCTCGATCCGTCCGCTGTCAGCGAATCGCCTGAATTCGCCAAGGATGTCGCCGCCCAGAGAGCGATAGAGATCGCGATACTTCGTCATCGTCGCCGTATGCACGCCACAGACGTGGCTCAACCCGGCGTCGCCACGCTCGGCGAACGCTTTGCCCTCGACCTCGTAGCTCTCGAGCTTCTGCGCCACCCACTTCTCGAAGATGGCCGGGAAGGTCGGATGCGAGAGCTGATTGGCGAGGATCGGTGTGATGCCGAGCGTCAGCGGCGCCCACACGTTGTCGTGCTCGAGCCACCGCATCTTCTCGATCAGCGGCAGGTACGTCTCGAGGGTCGCCTCTGACAACCAGTCACTGCCGTGCGGCCAGTCACCGTGGTTGAGAACCCACGGCAGGTGCGAGTGCAACTGAAGGACGAAATCCATGGTCGGTCAGCGAGCAGAGAGGACAGTTCGATACAGATCGCGATAGCGCTCTTCCGAGCGCTCCCAGCCAAAGTCACGCGCCATGGCATCCCGCATCACACGAAACCACTGATCACGGTCACGGAACGCGACGATCGTGCGCGCGATCGCTTCGGTGAACGCTGCCGCAGAGAACTCGTTGAAGACAAACCCGGTGACACCGTCGTGCACCGTATCCGCCAGCCCACCCACCCGGCGGACCAGTGGTACGGTACCGTAGCGCTGCGCGCGCATCTGCGTCAGCCCACAGGGCTCGTACTGGCATGGCATCAGCAGGACATCGCCGCCCGCCATGAGCTGGTGTTCGCGCGCGTCGGAGAAGCGGGTTTCGAGGAAGACCCGGTCCGGGTGGCGCGCCGCGATCGCGCGGAGGCCGTCGACGAAGCGCCGCTCACCGCTGCCGAGGAACACCCACTGCGCGTCGGCCTTGAAGATCCAGGGGTTGTCGAGGATCAGGTCCAATCCCTTCTGCTGCACCAGCCGGGCCGTCATCACGAAGACCGGCACGTCCGGGCGCACGGTCAAGCCGAGGTCGCGCTGCAGTTCCTGCTTGCAGATCGCCTTGTTCCCGATGTCTTCCCGGGAGAACCTGGCCGGAATGTCGGGGTCGCGCATCGGGTCCCATCGGGTCTGGTCGATGCCATTGAGGATCCCGACAAACCGGTCGCCCTTGAGGACGAAATTCTCATGCAGGCCAAAGCCGCCCGCCGCCGTCCGCAGCTCGTCGGCATGGGTCATGCTCACGGTGGTCACCGCATCCGCGAAGGCGATGCCTCCCTTGAGGAGGTTCATCCGGCCGTACCACTCGAACTGGGCAGGATTGTAGAGCGACGCGGGCAGGCCAACGTCCGCCATCGTCTCCGGGGGATAGTGCCCCTGAAAGCCCGCGTTGTGGACCGTCAGCACGGTGGAGACATCGCGGTGATACGGGCTGTCCGCGTACCATGTGCGCAGGTAGGCCAGCGCGAGGCAGGTGTGCCAGTCGTGCGCGTGCAGCAGCACCGGCCCGCTCGCGATCTGCGGGAGCACCTGGAGGGCGGCGGCACAGAAGAACGCGTACCGGCGCGCACTGTCGCCGTACGACCCATGCTCGTCGCCGTAGATGCCCGGGCGATCAAAGAAGTCGCGATTGTCGATGAAGTAGACGGCGGGCGGCGGTACCACGCCGCGCATCGCGATCACCTCTGACGCTGCCCCCTCAGGAAGTCGGTAGAGTTGGGCGCCGTAATCCCGGTATGCAACACCGACGATAAACGGTGCGCCGACCGGCTCCAGATCCGGGAACTGTTCCCGAATCTGTCGATAGAGCGGCATCAGAATCGCGACGTTCTGCCCCGCTGCCGACTGATACGCGGCCAGACTGCTGACGACTTCGCCCAGCCCGCCGGTTCGCGCGATCGGAGCGAGCTCGACAGTTAGGTGGACCACGGAAACGGTACGCTGGTCGCCGGAATGGAGCGGTTCAGGCGCATTCCGCTTCAGAAAGCGCCCATCTGGCCCCCGAACCGCGCGCGGCGGTTTCTCTTTCGCCACGCGCTTGGCCTTCGGCGCGGGCTCAGCCGGCGGCGCAGGCGCCTGGGCCGGCTTTGCCGACTTGGCCGACTTGGACCCGGATGTGGCCGCCGGCGTGACGGCAGGCTTCGCAGCTGGCTTCGGTATCCGAGAGGGCATGGCTTGGTGGTTGGCCGAAAGCACGCGTCGCCCCGGAGGCAACCCTCGAGGCGGATCGGGAGGAAACTGCGGAAAACCGGCATCACTACGTCCGACAGCATGCCGACACTACGGGAGGGACTCGACCCCGTCAGCGCAAGGTGCGCGGCTTGGCGTCGTAATTCCAGTAGCGAGCCTCGGCGGGACGGAATCCAGAGCTGCGCGTCCTACCGACAACTGCCCCACGAACCCCGATCGCCCTAGTTTAGCTGACGTGACTAATCCAATACCGAGCCGGATCGCCGGCCTGCAAGAGCTCGCGAGCAATCTCTCGTGGAGCTGGAATCGCGAAGCGCGCGCCCTCTTCGCTTCCATCGATGACCGCCTGTGGCTCTCCACGCGCCACAATCCCGTCACCTTCCTCCAGCGGGTCTCGCCCGAGCGGCTGCAGGTGTGCGCCGACACCCCGGCGTTCCGTGCCCAGTACGACGAGGCGATGCATTGGGTAAAGACCGAGTCGCAGTCCGACACGACCTGGTTCGCCAGGACGTATCCGGAGCTGACACAGTCGAAGATCGCGTACTTCTGCGCGGAATTCGGCCTGCACTCATCGGTGCCGATCTATTCCGGCGGCCTGGGCGTGCTGGCCGGCGATCATTGCAAGACCGCCTCGGACCTCGGCCTTCCGCTCGTCGGCATCGGGCTGCTGTATCGCCACGGCTACTTCGACCAGCGCATCAACGCGGATGGCTGGCAGGAGAACATGGACGACACGTTCGACCTCCAGAGCACCCCGATCACACCCGTGCTCAACTCGGACGGCACCGACCTCACGGTGTCGGTGACGGTGGCTGGCCACGAAGTGCTGGTGCGAGCCTTTCGCTTGATGGTCGGCCGTGTGCCGTTGCTGCTGCTCGACACGGACCTGCCCACCAATCGCCCTGAAGACCGTGAACTCCTCAGCCGCCTCTACGCCGGCGGCGTTGACATGCGCCTGCGGCAGGAATGGCTGCTTGGCGTTGGCGGCGTGCGGATACTGCGCGCCCTGAAGATGGAACCGGATGTCTGGCACGCAAACGAAGGGCATGCCAGCTTCATGTTCATCGAGCGACTGCGCGAGCTGCGCGCGATGGGCGTCGAGATGCCCGACGCGATCACGAAGGTGCGTCGCGCTTCGGTGTTTACCACGCACACCCCGGTTCCCGCCGGTCATGATGTGTTTCAGCGGCCGGCGGTCGAAGCCGTGCTCGGCCCCGTCTGGAAGGAACTCGGTATCGATTCCGACTCGTTCTTCAACTTCGGCCTGCATCCGCATTACGGGAAAGAGCAGTTCCACATGACGGCGTGTGCCGTTCGATTCGCCTCGAAGGTGACGGGCGTCGCGAAGCTGCATGGCGAGGTGTCGCGCGAACTGTTGCACCCGATGTGGCCGAACCGGGCGGTGCATCAGGTGCCCGTCGGCCATGTCACCAACGGCGTGCATCTGGCCACCTGGATGGCCAATCCGATCATGAGCACGCTCGACAAGCACCTTGGCCGCGACTGGGGCTTCACGCTCGACAATCCGGACACATGGAACCGCATCATGAAGGTGCCGGATGCAGAGCTGTGGGCGGCGCACGGCGAGCTGAAGGATGTGCTGGTGGACCGGATCGTGGAGATGGCGCGTCGCAGTTTTGCGCGCGGTCACAAGGAAGCCAATCAGATCGTGGGGGCGGGCACCCTGCTCGATCGCTCGAGCCTGATGATCGGCTTCGCACGCCGGTTCGCGACCTACAAGCGCGCCGACCTGCTGTTCCACGACCCGGAGCGGCTCCGCCGGATCCTCACGAATCCGGAAGCGCCGGTGCAGCTGGTGTTCGCCGGCAAGGCGCACCCGGCCGACGTCCCTGGAAAGTCGGTGCTGCAGCGCGTCTACCAGTTCACGCGGGATCCACGCTTCGAGGGGCGCGTGGCGTTCATCGAGGACTATGACATGCACATTGCGCATCTGCTGGTGCAGGGCGTGGACATGTGGATGAACCTCCCCCGTCCGCCGCTCGAAGCGTCGGGGACCAGCGGCATGAAGGCAGCGCTCAATGGTGTGCCGCAGCTCAGCACCGTCGACGGTTGGTGGGCGGAGGGCTACGACGGCACGAATGGGTGGTCGGTGACGGCGCCGAAGGGTGCCGACGAGGATGCCGCGGCGGCCAACAATGTGTATGAACTGCTGGAGCGCGAAATCGTACCGAAGTACTACGACCGGACGCACCGTGATGCGGTACCGACGAAGTGGCTCGCCACGATGAAACACAGCATCCGCCAGGCGGGACGATGCTTCACCGCCGCGCGCATGGTGCAACAGTACACGAATGAGTACTACGCGCCTGCCATCATCGGCGGCGATTTCCCCGATGATCCGCCGACGGCGTGACATCGGCCGTCATTCACGCGCACTGCTATCAACCGCCGCGCGAGGACCCATTCACGGGCCTCGTGCCGGTGGAGCGGACGGCAGCGCCGTTCCATGACTGGAACGCGCGCATCACCGATGAGTCGTACCTGCCACTCGCGACCGCGCGCGATCTGGCGGCTCGCGCACGCGTCAATCTGTTCGAGTGGATCAGCTTCAACCTCGGTCCCACGCTGGCCACCTGGCTCGAACGGGAAGCACCAGCCGTGCTCGACGCCATGCGGCACGGCGATGCGAAGTCGATCGAACGCCTTGGCGAAGGCAACGCGATCGCCAGCGCGTACAACCATGTCATCCTGCCACTGGCCTCTCCGCACGAACGGAAGCGGGAGATCTTCTGGGGGTTGCACGACTTCCGGATGCGATTCGGTCGCGAGTCACGCGGCTTCTGGTGCCCGGAGACGGCGATCGACGACGACACGGCGCAGGCGCTGGCCGAGGCCGGCGTCCAGTTCGCCATCGTCGCACCCTACCAGATCCGGGATGGCGGGCATGATGGTCAGCCCAGGCGCTGGCGCGGCGCGAACGGCCATGCGCTGCATCTGGCGCCGTATCACGGTGAGTTGAGCGGCTCGATCGGGTTTGGTGACCTCGCGCAGCACGGCGAGCGATTGGCGGCCGCGCTGGCGGCGATCGCCGGCGAGCGAGGCATTGCCAGCATTGCGACCGATGGCGAGACGTTTGGCCATCACAAGCGGCACGGGGAGATGGCGCTGGCGACCGCCATCGGCTCGTTGCGTCGCAGCCAGAAAGCGACCGTCACGAACTTCGGCGCGATCATCAACTCGCGGCACGACTGGCATGACTGCCAACTGGTGTCGCCGAGCTCATGGAGCTGCGCGCACGGCATCGAACGCTGGCGTTCAAACTGCGGGTGCGGCGCGACACACGAGACGGGACGTGCGCAGGAGTGGCGAGGTCCGCTGCGTGCGGCACTGCGTTGGTTGGCCGAGGCGCTGGACACCACGGATGGCGACGACCCGGAACTGACCCCACAGCGCAAGGCACGTTATGCGATGTTCACCAGTTGCGGATGGTTTTTTGACCGCTTCGAAGGGCACGAGTCGCGACTGCTGCTGAAGATGGCCGCCTTCACGATGTGCGGGCGCAAGGACGCAGCAGAACTCGAAGCGGGGTTCGTACATCGCCTCATCCACGCGCACTGCAACGATCGCGCACTTGGCAATGGTGCCGATCTCTGGTACCGGGACTATCACCCGCTCGTCTCCCGGCCAGACTGACGCGCCGCGGTGCGCGTGAGCCGGCACGGTATTCCGCGAGGAGGGCCGATGCCGGCACCGCCGGATGTCAGGTGCCGGTGCGGATGGTGGACGCTGTACTGCCCTTGCGGAAGAGCATCGTCTGGCGCGCCCCACGATCGTCGACCTGCACGATGTTGATCTGATCCGCGTGCAACTCCGTCAGCATCTGATTGCGAATTGCGGCACCCGCCAGCCCGTGAACCAACGGCGCACGAAAGCAGAGCCAATACATATCCCCCGCGCGCCGAAGTCCGCAGGATTCGAGCGTGATGAGGTGTCGGTCCGCCGTCCCGATCATGAACTGCGCCCGGACGTAGCGCAGCGCGTCGGATTCCGGCACGGAATGATCAGCGGGTGCCGGCCGGCTGGCGTGACTCGCGACCGACGCCGAGAGATCATCGGCGAATGCCCGGATCATCAGCGTCACGCCACGACTGTCGGCCGTGAGCTGCGTCACCGTGGTGTGAATGGCATGCGCATCCGCCACGCGGCTCCCGAACAGCAGGAGCAGTGACGTGCGACGTGCGGTGCGAAGCAGCGATGCCCGTGTCATGGGCGTCTATCGCGTCGCAGCGGCAGCAATCGGCACGCCGAGTTCGCGTGCATGGCGGTACAGCAGCGGGTCCGGTGTGTGCAGTCGCAACGCAGCGCGCATCGCGCCCTGCGCATCGGCATGCCGTCCTGACTTTTCGAGGGCCAGCGCCACGATGTCGTACCCGTAGACATCCTTCCGCTCGCGCAGTTCGTCCTCGGCCTTTCGCAGCACATCGGCAACCTGCAATCCATGCTCGAGCAGGTACAGGCTCCAGGCGCGATGGTAGGCGCCTGGCTGCAGACTGACGGCCACCTCGAGGGTCCGGAAGTATTCCTCCGCCTTGACCGTGTTCCCGCTTTTCTCGTACGCGTCGCCGATCAGGCCAAGCGTGCCCGGATCGAGCTGAATGCCGATGGCCCGCTCTCCCCAGCTGATCGCGGCACTCCAGTCCTTGCGGGCCGTCGCAACCCGCGACATCGCCGCCAGCAGCCGCGGGTCTTCCGGTTCGAGGGCCAACCCTGCCCTGTACGCGACGGCGGCATCGTCGAGGCGGCCGCGTCGCAGGTCGAGATCGCCGACACGCAGGTGGAACCAGGCCTGCGTTTCACGTGCAACGTCGCGCCGCGACAGCGCGTCGGCTCGCGCGCTGATCAACAACCGGCGCGCCTCGGGGACATGGTTGTTCAGTTCGAGCCAGCGCGCGAGACGCGCCGCAGTCGTGAGTGTTCCACGCTCGCTCCAGACGGAACGGAACAGCGTGTCAGCGGCGACATCATTGCCAAGCTCCATTTCCACTTCGGCCAGCGCGGCGCGATATGCGGGCACCTCCGGTTCGGCGCGAACGAGGGATTTGGCGATCTCGCGTGCCTCCGTAAACCGGTGCTGCGCCAGCAAAATCGACACCAGTGTCGACGAGGCGGCCGAATTCCGCTTCGTGCGCTTGCCAACTGATCGTCGCGCGAATTCTTCCGCCTTGACGTAGTCGTCCCAGCCGCCACCCTCCCTGGCGCGCTGGAGGTGCAGCGCCGCCAGCTGCCCCGTCACGATGGCGCTCGTCGGATCAGCGTCGAGCGCCTGATGCCAGACGCGGATTTGCACATCGCGCTCCGCCCGCTCCGAAAATCCGGTGGCGGTTGTCTCCGCCGTTGCGGCCGGCGTCGCCGAGCGGTGCGGAACGCGTGCGAATGCTGCGCCGCCGAGGACGACGACGACCGTCGCGGCGCCAAGCCGGCGCAGCACTCGCGCGGTGATCATCGTGCGGCTTCGAGGTACGGGAACGTCGTCGGATACGTCCGCACGCTCGTGCTGACGTTGTCGGACGTCAGTCCGGGAAGGACGGCAGCGGCAGGATCGAGCAGGTTGCCGAAAATTGCGGTGAGGCCAGCGTCCACCACATCGTCGTTCATCTTGCGGCCGCCGTAGCCACTCGCGAGCGCCCAGCTCAGCCAGCCCGCGGTGTTGCCTGGCCGATTCGGGAAGACGAGCAACATGTCCGGGACCAGCACGGCAGCCAGTGTGTTGGCGATCGCCGGGCCACGATTGAAGGCATTGGTGAACGCCTTGATCTTGTCACCGAAGCCGTTGGCGACGTCAGTCGACGGCGTCGTGCTGTTGTGCAGGCCGTGATCGCGCTTCATGAAGAAGACTTCGCTGACCAGCGGATTGCCGAGTCGTTCGATCTGGTTGTAGGTACGGACAACGGTCGGCGAGGTCGAGCCGCCGGCAGTGTCGTCGTTGGAACAGGCGGCCAGCAGCGGCAGCGCAAGCGCCAGGAAGAGCGCGCGGGGAAGTGTCGGGGAATGCATCGATGGAGTCCGGGAGAGTGATGGAAGCAGGCGAAGGAGGCGCATCAGCGGCTGATCGTGCCCCAGACGCCGAACTTCGCGTCGGCCGCGGCACTGGTAACGAGCGATGCCTTGGGCAGCTCGATCGCGATCGCGAGCGTGTTGAACGGACGGAGAAAGTCCACGCCGGGCGTGCGGAATGATCCCGCGGCCGGACCGGATTGAATCGCCAGCGGACCGGTGGACGGACGCCGATCAGGAATGATGTTGAAGAACTGCTCGAGATCGATCACGAATGGATCGGCGCGCAAACCGGCAAAGGCCAGCAGACCAGTCGCCGTGCCAGCGTTGCCGCCGACAGTGCCGGTGACGGTCGGGCCGGTCGTGACGAGCATCGTCTTCGTGCCGACCATCGCTGGTGCCACCGGTCCACGCACGGTGTACTTCTGCGCGGCACCCACGCCGTCGTCGAACGTCACCTGAAACACGAGATCCTCGACGGCGTCGCCGGTGTTGTCGACCTTCAGCTGGTACAGCAGGTTCGGATCGAAGGATGCGCTCTGCCCCGCGATCGGGCTCGAGGTGGTGAGGACCAGCGCAATCCGGTCCGCCGATGAGCCAGGGAATGCATAGACGTCGTTGATATCCATGCGCGGACTGAGTTCGACCTCAGGGGTGTCCTGATGATCGGACGCATAAACGCGCTGACCAATGACGAGCGCGGCGGCACCGACGGCGAGGCACGCTGCTGCGCGCGCCGAGCGTCGTGTCAGGTAGGGAAATTGCATACAGAATCCGGTGAGCAGGTGAACGGATGAGAATCGCCCGGTGCCAGTCGCGAGGCACTCGGAATCGGTCTGAACGGACCGGATGCTCTGGCTACGTCACCGCGCTGCAATCGGATCTCTGCCGCCGAACCGACGACGCGGGTCGTGGCCTTCCGACCGGCGATCGATTCACGCGGAATCCTACCGCCAGACGAGGGGGGCGACGGGTGGCCGCCGACGGCAGCCTCGAAGGAACCGCAGGCACAGGCTTGGCGGACGCCGGTTCCGGGTGGATACTCTTCTGCTCCGTGTCGCCACTCCCTGCGACCGTCGGTCTTCTCTTGCGCTTCCCCATCGCCCATGCAGTTCGTCGACCCGCGTCTCTCGCGTCAGCGCCATGGCTGGTTCTCCCAGCCGATCGGGCTGGATATGCCGATCGTCACCTACGGGCACGCCGGCCCTCCGGTGCTGCTCTACCCCACTGCGGCGGCGGACTATCTCGAGAATGAGCGCTTTTTTCTCGTCAAGGCGGTGGAACCACTGCTCCTCGCCGGCCGACTGCGCCTCTTCTCCATCGACAGCATCAATCGCACGGCATGGATGGATCGGGACATGCCCGTGCACGTGCAGGCGCGTCGGCAGGCCGGCTACTCCCGATATGTCGAGGAGGAAGTGGTGCCGTACATCCGGCATGTGGTGGGCGACGGCGGGGCACGCATCCTGACCACTGGTGCGAGTTTCGGAGGGTTTCATGCCGCCAACCAATTCTTTCGCCGTCCCGATCTGTTCGCTGGCGTGATCGGCATGTCGGCGTTCTACGATCTCGAGCGCGGCTACTTCAAGGGCTTCTCCGACGACAACTGCTATCGGAACAACCCGGCCTGGTTCGTGCCGGATCTGAGCGGGTCGCATCTCGAGCAGCTGCAGCGGCATTCGAAGATCATTCTGGCCACGGGTCAGGGCGCGTACGAGGCGCCCGACGCCTCGCAGCGCATGTCCGACATTCTGAACGCGCAGGGCATACCGCACCAGCTGGATCTCTGGGGCCACGATGTGAATCACGACTGGCCCTGGTGGCGGAAAATGCTGCCCTACTTCCTCGGGAAACTGGGATACTGATGCGCAGACTCGCGGCCCTCGCAATTGCCTGCCTGCTGCCAGCGCCACTTGCCGCGCAGCCGGCGTCACCGACCGGCGCGCCGATGCGTCGATTGGTGCTCCTGCACGCCAACGTCATCGATGGATCCGGCGCGGCGCCACAACGCAACGTGTCGATCGTGATCGACGGGGGGAAGATCGTCAGCGTGGGCGCAGCCGCCGGGAGTGGCGCCGACACGATCGATCTTGCGGGACGGTGGGTGGTACCGGGCCTGATCGATGCGCACACGCACATCAATTCGATTGCGGGCATGAAGCGCGCCCTCGAATCCGGCGTCACCACCGTGCGCAGCGGGAACACGCCGCACTACGAAGACATCGGCCTGCGCGCGCTGGTGCGGCAGGGCATGATTCCCGGCCCGGAGATGCTGGCCGCCGGTGTGTTCATCACGCCCTATCTCGGCGAGACCGTCCTTGCTGATCCGCGACTCGCTCCTTTCGCCAACGCGGTCCTGACGCCTCAGCAGCTGGCTGCGGTGGTGAACATCAACATCGACCGCGGAGTGGACTGGATCAAGACACGGGCCACGGAGCGCGCCGGCCTCGCCGATCAGGATCCGCGAAAACAGGTCTACGACGAGGCGCAGCTGCGGGCCATCGTCGACGCTGCGCGGGCGCGTGGCGTCGGTGTGCTGGTGCACGCACACGGCGACGAAGGCGCGTACGCTGCGGTGAAAGCGGGCGCGCGGACGATCGAACACGGCACCTATCTGAGCGATTCGACCCTGCGACTGATGAAGGAGCGTGGTACCTGCCTCACGCCGACCTACACCACGCTGGTCGACCTGAGCGAGCCGGGTGGCGACTACGACAGCGCCCCACTCCGCCTGCGCGGACAACACATGCTGCCGCGCGCGGCTGAAGCCGTGAAGGCCGCCTACGCCCTTGGTGTCCCGGTGATCACGGGTGTCGATACCGAGTACGGGCCACAGAGCGTCTCGCGGATTCCGCTCGAGATCATGTACTTCCAGCAGCTGGGCATGACACCGATGGACGCGATTCGCTCTGCAACCGCAGTCGCAGCCAGCTGCCTCGGCATTGCGCAGCGCACCGGCACGCTGCGGCCTGGCATGGAAGCGGACCTGGTGGTGATCGAACGCAATCCGCTCGACGATGTGCGGGCGTTGCAGGACGCCGTGATCGTGATCACCGACGGACGCGTGGCATTGAAGCGGATTCCATTCGGCGTGCGATGACTCAGGCCGTCCGCTGCCCTGCTGCCGATTCGTAGCACGTGCCCATCGCCTCGACTCGCGTCACATCAGCATGTCGCTGATCAAGTACCTCGGCAACCTGGGCTACGGGAGTCGGCGCGAGGTTGCGGCGATGGTCGCGAGTGGGCGAGTGACACGCACCGGAGGCGAACGGATTCGTCCAGATGACGTGTGGAGCCATCGTGACACCCAGGTGGACGGCGAGGTGCTGGATCCGCCACCGGGTGTAGTCGTCATGCTGCACAAACCGGTCGGCTACGTCTGTTCGTCGAAAGATGTGCCACCGTTGGTCTACGATCTGTTGCCGAAGCGCTTCGCGCGTCGCACGCCGGTCATCGCACCGGTGGGGCGCCTCGACCGCGAGACCAGCGGGCTCTTGCTGCTGACGGACGACGGCGCGCTCAATCACCGCCTGACGTCGCCACGCTCACATCTGCCAAAGACGTATCGCGCGACACTCGCGCAGGCGTTGCGCGGCGATGAACGTGCACGATTCGGCGCAGGCACGCTTTTGCTCAGTGGCGAGACGAAACCCCTCGCGGCCGCCGAGATGACGGAGATTGATCCGTCCACAGTGGAGCTGATCATTACCGAGGGACGATACCATCAGGTTCGGCGCATGTTTGCGGCGCTCGGCAACCACGTCGTCTCCCTCGAGCGGATTGCGATTGGCCACATCGTGCTCGGCGATCTGGCGGCGGGCATGTGGCGAGTGCTCAGCGATGCCGAGCGTTCGGAGCTGGTAACGCGCTAACGCCGGGCCGACAACACCTTGAAGCGCGGTCCGTCGTGCGTCGTGGTGAGATTGCCAAACGTCTCGAAGACGATCCGCTCGTATGGCAGGGTGCGATTGGCGACCAGCTGCAGGTTGCCGCCAGGCTTCAGGACACGCCACGCATCGAGAATGAACTGCGCCGGCACCTCGAGGTCGGTGTTCTTCCCGATGTGGAACGGCGGATTGGCCACCACGCGGTCGAACCGCTCATCATGCACCGCCGACGCAATGTCGCTGATCCGTGCCCGACAGTTCGTGAGCCCCGAGGTCGCGATGGTCCGTGATGCGCAACGTACGGCTTCGGAATCGACGTCGAGCAGCGTCACCCGTCCGGTGCCGGAACGCTGAGCCGCGAGGAGCCCGAGTGCACCGGTGCCGCAACCCAGATCGAGCACGTCGTCACCTGGCTGCACATCCATCACGTCTGCCAGCACCGCCGTTCCCTCATCAAGATGCTCCCAGGAGAAGACGCCCGGCCTGGAACACAGCTGCATCGGCATGCCGCGCAACTCGACGTCGATGGTGTGAAATGCATCGTGCTGGAGAAACGGATTCGCCAGCATCGCCGTGTCGGACGGCGTTGGTGCCCGCTTGGTGGCCATCACGGCACGGGATCCGCTGTCGGTGCCGAGCACGGTCGCGTTGCCGAAGATCGCCTTCATCAGTGTGGCCGCGGACTTGACGCCTTCATTCGTGGCGCCGGCGATTGCACACTGCCCGCCCACGCGCAGCAGCGTGAAGGCATCAGCGAGCAGCTGGAGCAGCGCCAGCTTCTCGGTCGGGATCCGGATGGCGACCAGGTCGGCCCGGAGGGTGGGATCCAGCGGTGCCGACCCGTGGCCAGCGAACACCTCGGCGTTCGGGACGGCATTCGCCACGATCGTGCGTCGGGCGGCCTCGACTGCCACCGCGCTGCGATCAGTCAGCAGTACCCTGCCGGCGCCATGACCGAGGGCAGCGACAACACTGAAGAGTCCGCTTCCGCACTGCATCTGGACCACGGTCGCTCCCCGCGGCACCAGCACGCGCTCCGCGAGCAAGCGTGCGGCAGCATCATCCCGCCCATGTCCGATCAGGCCGGGCTTCGATGCGATCGAGTACGCGCGTCCAGCCACCGTCAGGCTGCGCAGGCGCCAGGTGTGGTAGTCGAGCGGTGGTGCGGCTGGGGCGAGCAGTGGTGCGGGCGACATGGACTGGCTCAGCGAGACGGGCACGGCCGGAGGGGCCGCAACTTCAATCTACAGCTGCCCGTGGCCGGATCGACCTGCGGCACGATCCCCGCGACGCATTCCGGATTGCCAGTGCGGGAACTACCGCGCAGTTTCCGAATCGTCCCCTACCCACCGCAATGCCCGCACGCCTGACGGGAAACCTGCGCTCATCGATCCTCGCCGCGCTCTGCTGCGCGGTCTCGGGACAGGTTCTGTCTGCGCAGGAAGTCCGGGGGCTGGCGAAGCTCGATATGCGTGGCGATGCCGTGTGGGGCGCGAACGTCTCGCTGATCGATTCACTCGGGCGCGAAGCGGGGTCGGCGCGGACAAATCGCAAAGGCGAGTTCAACGTTCGCGCCCCGGTGCCCGGATCGTATTGGCTGCAGCTTTCGGCGCGCACGGTTGGGCGCAATGCGTCACCGGTGTTCGTGCTCGACAGCGGCGCGACGATGTTCTATGAGCATGTGTTTCGTCGGAGCCTTTCCGGTATCGCCCGAGGGGAAGAGTTCACGGCGCAGACGATCTTGCGCGATCCATTCAGAGACAGCACTGCCGGTGCGATCGAACGCGGCGTCAGCGGCGAGCGAAAGGCACAGGTTCGCGTGACCGTACTCGATGGCCGCACCGAAACGCCGGTACCGAACGCCGAAGTTGCGATCATCGAGGTGGACGGTCGCGCCGAGATGGTTCGTGGCGGAAAGAGCGGCGCGGATGGGGGCGCCGGCTGGACAGATCTGCAGCCAGCCTGGTATCGCGTCGTCGCACGCCGTATCGGGCTCGAGCCCGGCGGATCGCAGTCCTTTCCAGTCATCGGAGACAACGACAGCATCAGCGTGGTGCTGCGCCTGCACCCGGTGACGGTGCTCGATGCGGTGACGGTGATGGAACAACGCATCACGGCCTTCGGCTTCAACCTGAAGCTGATGAGTCGGTACTTCCTTGGGGGTGACGATCTCCGCGACCGGAATCCATCAGCGCGCAACATCGATGAGCTGATCATGTCGCTCCGGATACCCGGCCTGAGCATGAAGACGGGCGATATCGAGTCGCAGATGACCTACCGTGGACAGCGGGTCAAGGTCTTCATCCTCGATGGGAGCCGAACCGCTGGAGACCTGCCGCTGGTCGAGCCAGGCGCCGTGGAGTCGCTGATGTTCATTCCGCCGTCCGAAGCTGGCGCCATTTTCGGCGCCGACGCCAGCGGTGGGGTGCTGATCATCAACACCAGGCAACGTTAGCGCCTCTCAATCTCGAAGCTGGACACCGTGGTGAGGGACGTGGACTGCCTCGCTGCCCACAACGCCCCATAAGGCTTTCCGGACGAGCAGCCGATACCTAGTGATACCGTGGCGCCTCTGGCATCGGTGCTGAGGCATGGCCACGAGTTCACCCAACACCCTGAGAGTATCGTGGCAGCCACCCAGTCGACCATGCTGCAGCGCGGTCGCGCCGACGTTGACCGCACGCTGGGACTCTTGATCCTGGCGCATTTTCCCGTCGCGCTGGCGCTGGCAACGCTCAATGGCACCTGGGCGCTCGCCCTCGGCCTCGGAGGCACCGTCTCATTCGGCGTCTACTGGCTGACGCGGACGAATGCTGGCGCGCCGTCAACGCGGTATGCCGTCGCCGCCGCCTTCATGACCTACTCTGCGTTGTTCATTCACCAGACGAACGGACTGATCGAGCTGCATTTCCACATCTTCGTCTGCCTCGCCTTCCTGCTCACCTATCGCGACTGGCACGTGCCGGTGATCGGTGCCGCCGTCATCGCGGTACATCATGTGGCGTTCATGTTCATTCAGAACGCCGGGATGAGCGTCTACGCCTTCCCGAAAGGTCACCACACCGATTTCGGTCTGGTGGCGCTCCATGCGGGCTTCGTGGTGATGGAAACCGCGGTTCTGGTGTGGATGAGTCTTCGCCTGGCGAAGGAAGCGAGCGAAGCCGACGGCTTGCAGGCTGTGGCTCGCGAACTGGCGCGTGGCAACGTCGAAGTCGAGGTGTCCGGTGGCGAGATGGCCGACGCCTATCGACAGGTGATCGTGTCCTTACGAGCGCTGGTCTCCGAGGCGACGGCTGTTTCGACCGCCGCACAGCAAAAGGACTTCACGCGACGCGGTGATGTATCGATGTTCGACGGATCGTTCAGGCACGTCATCGAAGGCATGAACGCATCGATGGATGCAGTCCAACACGCGCACCACACCGCCGAACTACAGCGCGACGACGCCCTCTCGTTCCTGTCGTCGCTGCGTACGGCGGTCGAAAGTGTCGGTGATCGCAACATGACGGCGCGGCTCAACGGTACGTTCCGCGGCGATCAGGCAGACGCACAGCATTCATTCAACTCGGCGATTGCCCGGCTCGAGGAGACGCTCTCCGATGCCGCGGCACTCTCAGGCAAGTGCCGCGATGCCAGCCAGACGATCAGTGACGGCAGCGCTGAGCTGGCGCGCGGTGCGTCCGAACAAGCCGCAGCGGTCGAGGAGTCATCGGCGTCCCTGCAGGAACTGACCTCCATGACACGCTCGACCTCGGCGCATGCCCGGGAGGCGCGCGCACTGGCCGACACCACGCGGGTGGCGGCATCCAACAGTGTGCAGGCCATGGGTTCATTGAGTGAAGCGATGGACAAGATCAAACGCAGCGCGGACGAAACCGCGAAAATCGTCCGCACGATCGACGAGATTGCCTTCCAGACGAACCTGCTGGCGCTGAACGCCGCCGTCGAGGCTGCCCGTGCGGGTGATGCCGGTCGCGGCTTTGCGGTGGTGGCCGAGGAGGTGCGCAGCCTGGCCCTGCGGAGCGCCGAGGCGGCACGTACGACGTCGGAACTGATTGCGGATTCCGTCACGCACGCCGCGACAGGCGCGAAGCTCTCGGCCGACGTCTCGGCTCGCCTCGCCGATATCGACAGCCAGGCGCAGAAGGTGCGTGATGTGATCGGAGAGATTGCCTCCGCCAACGAGCAGCAGGCGGAAGGCGTCAGTCAGATCACGATCGCGATCGAGCAGGTTGGACGGTTCACGATTGCGACGTCGGGGAACGCGGAGGAGTCGCAGGAGATTGCCGGGCAGCTGTCGGCGGAAGCCGAACGGATGGCGCTGATGCTGCAGGAGTTCACCGTCGGAACATCCCAGCCGTCAGGGGCGCGCTCGCGCCCCGCGGCACGCAACAAGCGAGTGCTGGCGCTGACGGGCTGAGGCTGAGGTGTGGGGCGATGGACAGCGCGCCGCGCTCTCGTCGAGGTGACGGGGGCGCGGCGCGTGGCATTACCCTCAATGTGTGGCTCGCGTCGCGGGCGCGTCAGGCAGGGGCCGACTTTCGGCAGGGGCATCCCAGGGTGCTGACGTGGTGCGCACTGCGCCGACGCATGGTGTCGGCGAACCGTCCCTCAGCCTTCACCCGTCAGCAGCGGAAAGACCTCGGCGAACTGCGTGGCGACGAGGTCACTCAACGTCTCCAGATCCCCCGCGGTGATGCCAAGAGCGTCGAGCACGGCAGCATCAATCTCGCCGGCGTCAACCGTTCGTGAGTACCCAATCGCCAACTGCGCGGCGAGATGATCAGCGACGTGCACGATGGCCGTGACGGGACAGAATCCCGTCGGCAATGCGAGCGGGCGATGGTGATAGCCAGTCACGCGTTGCAACAGCTGCGGGAACCGCCAGGCCACACAGAGCGCGGCCCCGAACTCCTCATGACTGACGCCGATGTGCTGGCGCTCCGCGTCACAGAACGAAAGGGTCGGGTTCGACGCGACGGCCGCGATGGTGTCACCGAAAGCATCCCGACAGGCCTGCAGCTCGATGACAATCCCGATATCGTGCATCATGCCACCGAGAAATGCATCGCTCGGTTCGACTCCAGGCACGCGCTGGGCGAGCAAGCGCGCCGCTGTTGCAACGGCAATCGAGTGTTTCCAGAGTTCACGCGCCTCGAAGCCGCCGCTGACTGCCCCCGCCTTGAACATCCGGGTGAGACTGGCCGCGATCGCAATGCTCTTGACCGCCCCGAAGCCCAGCAGCGCGACGGCCGTGCCGATCGATGTCACTTCCCGGCGGACACCGTAGTAGGCCGAGTTGACGATCTTGAGCACACGTGCGCTAAGTGTTGGATCGTGCGACAGGACGCGGATGAGATCATCACCGGTCGCTTGTGGATCCTCGGCCACCCGCATGACCTCGAGGGCAACTTCAGGCAGAGTTGCGAGTTGGCCAGCGCGCGTGATGGCGGCGGCGATCGACTCGGGTGTGCTGATCGGTGCGGTCGCGGTCATGAGATCAGAATGTGCCTGACAGGAGTGGCACCAGGTCGTTCGCGGGCATCGGGCGCGCCAGCAGGTAGCCCTGTCCGTACGCGCACCCGAGCGCCTGCAGCAGGACGAGCTGTTCCTCGGTCTCGATGCCTTCCGCGACGACCTTCAATCCGAGGTTGTCTGCCAGTGTCACGACAGCGTGCAGGAGTGCGGCGAAGTCCCGTCCCTTGACGGCATTGACCACGAAACTTCGATCGACCTTCAGGACATCCAGTGGGAACTCCTGCAGGCAGGAGAGGGAGGAGTACCCGGTGCCGAAGTCGTCCATCGCCAACCGAACCCCCTGCGCGCGCAATTCCGTCAGCAGGTCGAGCGCCACGGAGCGCTGTTGCATGATCTGCGACTCGGTCACCTCCAGCTGCAACTGTTCCGGCCGCATGCCCGTGTCCTGCAGCACCTGCAGCGTGCGCTCGACGAGCCGCATGTCCGACAACTGACTCCGCGAGAGATTGACACTCATGTGTGCCGGAGCGCGTGGCCCGGCCTCGCGCTGCCATGCCATGAACACGCTGCAGGCTTCTCGCAGGAATTGTTCGCTGAGCGGCACGATCAACCCGGTTTCTTCCGCGATCGGGATGAATGCCACCGGCGAAATCAGGCCGCGCGACGGGTGCTGCCATCGTGCCAGGGCCTCGACGCCGCTGATTACCCGATCGTCAAGTGAGACGATGGGTTGGTACACGAGGTGTAACTGTGTGGTGCCAAGTGCATCCCGCAGGTCGTTCTCGGTGTCGATCCGGTTGCGAACGGCGTCGCGCATCCCCGTCGTAAACGCGACATGGCACGCTTTCCCACGGGCTTTCGCCTCGTACATGGCGATGTCGGCGTCACGCAGCATTGCGTCTGGCGTGGTGTAGCCATCACTGCTGTAGACGACGCCGATGCTGGCCGATGATCGCACGGTGTGCTCACCGAGCTGATACGGCACGTTGAGCACCCCGAGCAACCGGTCGGCAATGAGCGTCGCAGTCGCCGCGTCCCCGACACCGTCGAGAATGATGACGAACTCGTCGCCACCGAGCCGCGCGACGGTACTGCCCGTGGCTTCGCGCGCCGTCGAGTCGCTCGCCCGGACGTTGTTCCGCAGTCGAGTGGCGATCGCCTGCAGCAACAGATCCCCCACGTCGTGACCGAGGCTGTCGTTGATCAACTTGAAGCGATCGAAATCGAGGAACATGAGCGTGAAGGCTCGCGTCGGATCGATCAATGCTCGCTCGAGTGCCGCCGACAGGCGCTCGTTGAGCAGTGCGCGGTTGGTGAGACCCGTCAACTTGTCCAATCGCGCGGCACTGGTGAGTTCACCGAGCATTCGCTGCCGTTCGAGGACGGAACCGACGCGCGCACGCAGTTCGGCGGCAGTGAACGGCTTCCTGATGTAGTCGATCGCTCCGGCGGCGAAACACGCGGCGAGCATCCGGTTGCTTTCGCTGCCGGTCTCCATGATCACCGGAAGGTCCGCCAGCGCGGGATCCGCTTTCAGCCATCCCAGCACATCGAGACCGGAGGCGCCTGGCATCTCGTTGTCGAGCAGGATCAGATCCGGCACGCTCTCGCGCACCAGGGCCAGCCCAGCTTCGCCACCGGTCGCCGACGAGATTCTCGCGCCGGTGGACTTGAGCATGGCGCCGACCAGTGCATGGATCGACGGATCGTCATCGATCAACACCAGATGCGAGGTCACGGGTGCGGCGGATTCAGTGGCGATCATGATCCCGCACCAGATGACGTCATCGCACCACCCGCATCGGTGGCAAGCTGCGCACCGCCGCGAATGGCCGCCTGGCATCGCGCCAGCAGTCGATCGATCGCACCTTCACACTCCTTCTGTGTTCCGCCGGCGGCGGCGAACCGCTCGACGGTCCGCGCCGCTTCGCTGATGCTCATGTAGCCATAGCCGCCGGCAGCACCTTTCAATTGATGCGCAACGGAGGCCAGCATCGTACGCTCCGCCGGACCGCGGCTGGCGTCGATCACCGCGATCCGCGCCGTCAGCTGCTGCAGGAACTGGCTGATGAGCTCCAGCATGTCGGGATCGTCGGCCAGATCGCTGTGCAGCACGTCCTCGTCCGCCTCGACGGGTGGGACGGCGGCGACGGCCACTGGCGCGGCTGATGGAGTGGGCTGTGCCGTCACGGCGTCTGACGCGGGCGCATCCGACCCTGCAACTCCCTTCCGTTCGCCGAGCAGCGACTGGCAGACGGCAATCAGCCGCACGCGATCGATCGGCTTGCTCGCGTAGTCGTCGCAACCGGCTTCAAGGCACTTCTGCCGATCTTCGGCCATCGCATGCGCCGTCAGCGCGACGATCGGAATGGTGCGGCCGAGCTTTCGCAGTGTCCGGGCCAGCGTGTACCCGTCCATGACCGGCATCTGCATGTCGGTGACGAGCAGATCAAACCGTCGGCCATCCCGCTCTGACGCCTCGATCAAGTCGAGTGCCAGGCGCCCGTCTTCGACGACCGTCACATCGGCGCCGGCTCGCGTCAGGTGATAGGTGATCAGGCGGCGATTGTCCTCGCCGTCTTCCGCCAGCAGGATGCGGCCAGCGAGCGAACCCTTGGGCGCCGCACTGGCGGGACTGGGCGCCGCTGATGCGCCCGCGGCGAGCGAGTCCAGCCCGTCGATCAGGACAGCGGTGGCGGCGGGGAACAGCGGCAGTTCGACAACGAAGCGCGACCCGTGACCGGGCGCCGTGTACTCGAGCGTGACCGTCCCCTGCATCAACCCGGCCAGCCGGCGACAGATCGTGAGCCCGAGGCCCGTGCCACCATGTTTGCGCGTCACGGACGCATCGGTTTGCGTGAACGGCTGGAACAACTTCTTCGCCTGCAGCCGCGTCATGCCTGGCCCGGTGTCCTCGACCGCGATCCGGAGTGTCGGCGTCGCAAGATGTTCACGGTGCACGACCTCCACGCGGACGCCGACGCGCCCCACGTCGGTGAACTTCGCGGCGTTCCCCACGAGGTTCATCAGGATCTGCCGCAAGCGCGTCGGGTCGCTGAGGATGCGATCGGGAATCGGGGTCCCCAGCGTGGTGTCAAGGACGACCCCCTTCGCCGACGTTCGGGATTCCATCATGCGATGCACATCGCTGAGCAGCTGCGGCAACCCGGTTTCGACCTGCTCGATGACCAGGCGTCCCGCCTCGATCTTCGACAGATCCAGGACGTCGTTGATGACGATCAGCAAATGCTCGCCGGCACGGCGAATCGTCTCGATGGCACCCGCCGTACGCGACGCGCCGGACCCGTCCGGCAATTCGTCCTGCAGGATTTCCGCGTAGCCAAGAATCGCCGTCAGCGGCGTCCGGATTTCGTGACTCATGTTGGCGAGGAACTCACTCTTCGCCTGGCTCGCCATTTCGGCCTGCGCGGCCATGTCATTGGCGCGGACGGTCGCGTCTTCCAGAAAGCGGTTGGTCTCGGTCAACATCACGTTCGAAAACTCGGTCGCCAGGCGCGACTGGTCCAGTTCATACTGCAGCGCCTTGATGTCCGTGATGTTCAGGTTGACACCTGACGCGCGGATCGCCTCGCCACCGGCGCCACGTTCGACGACCTTTCCGACTCCCAGCGTCCATGCCCACGAGCCATCCTTCCGCCGTTGCCGATGCTCCTTCCGGAACTCGGGACTGCGACCCTCGACATGAGCCATGAGCGTGGCGACCACGTCATCCCGCTCCTCTGGATGGAGCAGGGTTTCCCACATGGCAACCGTAGGCTCGAACTCGGCGATGTCGAATCCAAGGTTGTCGATGAAATGCGCGTTGTAGTGCACGTGCCCAGTCGGCACGTGCCAGTCCCAGGTTCCGAAGCCGGCGGCTTCGACGATGAGCTGCGCTCGTTCTTCCCGATCGAGCAGGCCGGTCACGTCGCCGAAACTCGCCACCACCATCGAGACCGCTCCGCTCGGATCGCGCATGGGCTCCGTGTTGACGGAAATCAGCCGGCGCGCCCCATCCGGCATCCGGATACCGTGCACGAAGTCACGGAGTGCTTCGCCCGTGCGCAAGGTGATCATAACGGGCGTGTCCTCAGCCGAGAGCGGCGCACCGGCACGACTGACGTAGCCCCAGCGTTTATCGACTGCCTCGCGTCCGCAGATCTGGTCGGCCGTCAGGCCGAGAATGCGCGCGCCGGCGGGATTGCACTCGAGGATTGCGCCGCCCGGAGTCACCAGCGCCACCCCCTCGGATACTGCGCCGAACACACTCGCCATCCGCTCGCGTACCTCGACCTGCTTCGTGATGTCAACCTGTATCGACGAATAACCAACTGCCCGGCCATCGTCGCCCAGGACCGGCAGGATCTCGAGGTCGATCCAGTAGTCGCGCCCACCCTTGCTGCGGTTCAGAATCTCCCCGTGGAAAGGTTCGCACGCATTCAGGGCCGTCCGGATGGCCAGGATCGTAGCGGTGTCCGTCTGATCGCACTGCGTCAACGCACCGGGTGTCTGCCCAAGGCACTCTGCTTCGGAATAGCCTGTGACGTTGCAGAATGCATCGTTGACCCACACGATCCGTCGATCGGCGTCCGTCAGGACGATGCCGTTGCTGGTGCGCTGCGTCAGTGACGCGAGCCAGGCCGCGGACGGCGCCGGCGGGCGGTCGGCGGCGACCCGGCTGAGGCGTTGACGCGCCATCGTCGTGGGGCCCGACGGTGTGAGCGGGCGATCAGAGTCAGACATGCGGGATCGAGGGAATTCTTTCAGGGAGCACGCACCGACGGAGCGAAACATCTGCTCCTTGGGTATCGACCACGGGGGAATGACTCTTGAGGATCGCGTCCACACGCGGCGGGGCGAAACGCACCACGGCAGCCCATGCGATGGGCTGCCGTGGCAACGCGTCACCGCCGTCAGATCAGAAGGAATTCAACACATCATCGCCGGTCATGTCGTCATCATCGAACGGAATGAGTGCGGAGGCTTTCGACGTGCTGCTTCCCGTCGAGGACACGGCGGGCGTCGCCGCAGCCTTCCTGGCCGGCTTGGTCGATCGCTTGGCTGGGGTCCGCGGCGGGCGACCTGCGCCAACCGACACGCGCGACACCGGTTCAGCACGACGCGGCGGCGGCTCCTCGAAGCTGGCACGCGCGGTCGGATCGCTGCTGACCGTGAACTGCACCGCCAGATCGTGCATCTCGCGGGCCTGTGCCGACAACTCTGCCGCGGCGCTCGCCGACTCCTGCGCGTTGGCCGCTGTGCGCTGGGTCAACTGGCCGATCTGCGCCATCGAATCAGTCACTTGCGCCAGCTCCTGCTCCTGGGTCACGGCGCCTTCGGCGATGTCGTTCATGATGGCGGCGGCGCCCTGCACCCCGGCGCGAATATCCTCGAGCCGGCGCTTGACGCTCTCGTTCAACGTGACGCCGGTTTCAGCCTTTGCCACCGACTCTTCGATGAGTGTTGCGGTGTTGCGAGATGCCTCCGACGCCCGGATGGCCAGGCTGCGGACCTCGTCAGCGACCACGGCGAAACCCTTGCCGGCGTCGCCGGCACGCGCCGCTTCCACCGCAGCGTTGAGCGCCAACAAGTTCGTCTGGAACGCGATCTCATCGATCGTCTTGACGATCTTCGCCGTTGCATCGGCCGATCGCTTGATCTCGGCCACCGCATCGGCCAGCGCGACCATGCGCTCGACGCCCTGCTCCGTGGAGGTCGTCGCGCGCTCCATCGCAGCGCGTGCTTCCCGGGCGCTGACCACGTTCCCCTTGGTCCGCTCGTCGACCACTCGGATGCGATTGGTCACCTGATCGACCGCGCCCGCCTGATCGGAAGCGCCGCTCGCCAGTTCCTGGCTCCCGTCACCGATCTCTCCGGCGGCGGCGTTCACCTGCTCGATCGCGACCGTCAGTGATGCGAACACCTGCGCGATATTCTCGAGCGCCGTGTTGAGGGACTCCTTGATGGCCGCATGCTCCCCACGGTAGTTCCCGACCACCCGGGCCGACAGATCGCGATTGGCGACGCGCTGCAGCACATCTTTCGCCTCGGCAATCGGCTCGACCACCGCGTCGAGCATGGCATTGGTTCCATTGATCAGCTCGAAGTACGCGCCCTGGAACTGTGCCGCATTGCCGCGCTTGGCCAGATCACCGTGCTTCGCCGCATCGATGACACCGTTGGCCTCACCCACGATCGCTCGCAGCGTTTCCGTCGCCCGGTTGATGCTCTGCGACAGCGCATCGTGCTCGGAACGGACCTCGACGGTGGCCGACAGGTCGCCGGATGCCAGTCGATCCGCGGCCTTCGAGATGGCGCCGATGTACTCGACCATGCCGCGGAATGCGGTTCCGAGCGCACCGATTTCGTCGCGACTCGTCACCTCGATCTGCTGGCCGATCCGTCCACGAGCGATCTCCGTCGCCGCGGTCGAGAGCGACTGCACGGCACCGATGACGCTTCGGATCGTCGCCGTTGCAATCACACCCAGCAGAATCAGCGACATCAGCAGGACACCGGCGGTCACCTGCAGCATCGTGTTCTGCACGCCGCCGGCGGTCGCGAACGCCGTCGCGATCCCCGCCTGCTGTGCCTTGGTCTGCTCGGCGAGCTTCTTCGACAGGTCGGCGTACCCCTTGCGCATCCCCTGCATGGTTCCCATCAGGTCGTCCATCGACCCGGAAATCACCTTGACGCTGCCAGCCCGGGCGATCGCGACGTAGGCTGTGAAATCGGTCTTGATCACCTTCAACGCGGCGGCGTCGATCGCCGGATTCAGGCTCATCGAGTCAGCCAGTGCCGCGAAACTTGTCGTCAGCGTGTCGGCCGCGAACACCGACAGCGTATCGCTCGCCGCCACCGCGTCACGCAGCGCACGCTGGTAGGAGTCGAGTCGTGCCTCGAGCCGCCGGCTGGCGTCGAGCGCTGGCACGGCCTGTTTTTCGATGCGTGTCATTTCTGACTGCGCTCGACGGCCAAGGATGACGGTCGTCGCGAGTGTCGCCGCAAAGCCAATCGTCGCGACGACAGGCAGGGCAGCAATCTTGGACCGGAGCGTGAGTGACGAGAGCATGGGGCGGGGCGGAAGAATGTCTGAGATGCGCACCGACGGACGCCGGGTCCTCGGACGCTCCGTTCGGGTATCGGCCTCCGGACGCGCGGGCTGAAGCGACCCTCTCGCGCCGCAGCGATCGCGGCCATATTGCCAGTGAGCCCATGCCAGCCGCCCTCCGCTATCCCGTTCCCGCCGCTCGCTGCCGCGCCGAGACGATCGCGGACAGGAGCCGGTTCGTCTGCTCGCTGGCACGGGCCGCAACCGCGGAGGATGCCCAAGCCTTCACCCGGGAACTGCAGGCTGAATTCCCGGAGGCCACGCACAACTGCTGGGCTTGGGTGGCGGGTGCCCCAGGTTCCACCGAAAGGATCGGGATGAGTGACGACGGTGAGCCGCACGGCACCGCCGGACGGCCGATGCTGACCGCGCTGCTCCACTCCGGCGTTGGCGAGATCGTGGCCGTCGTCACTCGCTACTACGGCGGTACCAAGCTGGGTACCGGCGGGCTGTCCCGAGCCTACTCAGGTGCCGTGCAGGCGGCACTCCTCGAGTTGGTGACCGTGGAACGGATCGATTACCGGCAATTCACGGTCGTGATCGGCTACCACCAGATCTCCGCCGTGCGGTACCTCCTGCCAAGCTTCGAGGCGACCGTCGCCTCGGAGCTGTTTGGCGAATCCGTCACCCTCGGCCTTCGAGCGCCACACGAGCGCTGCCCTGCACTGCGCGCAGCAGTTGCCAATGCCACGCAAGGCGCCGCCATCTTTGTCGACGAAGACGGCGGCTGAGTTCAGCGCCGCACCGGGCTCATGCTCACGCACCTCTTGTCCATATCCATGTACCGCACCCAGACCGTCATCGCCGGCCTCACCGCGCTCTGCCTGTCAGCCGAACGTGCCGCCGCACAGCGCACGCTGACACTCGAGGCGATCACCTCGGCGCCATCTCTGATCGGCACGGCACCAGCGTCGCCCCGCTGGTCGCCCTCATCCCGGCAGGTGGCATTCCTCTGGAATGACGCCGGCGGCACCGCACGATCGCTCTGGATCGTGGATCGCGCCGAAACAGCGCCGCGCCGCGTCTTGCCCGCCCAGAACCGGACGCGTGTCGGTGAGTTCGTCTGGACGACCGCAGGCGACTCCCTCCTGTTCACGCAGGATGAGAACCTGTGGCTGGTCTCGAGCACGGGAGGGGTGCCGCAACAGGTCACCACCAGTCGAGGCGATCGGTCGGATCTGTCCATTTCGCCCGATGGCGCGCACATCGCCTGGCTGTCAGGCGGCGATCTGTACATCCTGCCACGACGCGGCGGCGCCGCAACGCGCGTCACGACGGTGGGCGTGGCGCCGATCGGCACCGTGCCGCTTGGCACCTACTTCCGGCGTGACGTGGAAATCGGCAGTGCGACCTGGGGCGGTGACGCGCCCAACTACAGCTGGGCCCCGGACTCGAGAACGATCGCCGTGCACTTCGTCGACCGTCGAGGAGTGCCCACGTTGCGCATGCCGTACTACGGTGACAGCGCGCCGACCCTGAACGTGGTCCGCCGCAGTGCACCGGGGGATGCCAACGAAGTCCGGAAGGTTGGGATCGTCACCCTGAGCACCATGGCGCTGACGTTGATCGAGCTCCCCGACTCGAGTTCGACGCGGATCGTCAACTACGCCTGGTCGCCAGCCGGAGTGCTGCTGATCGATCGCGAGAGTGACGACGCAATCGATCGCGCGCTGTACCTCGTCGATGCCGGTGCAACCACGCCGCGCCGCATCTGGCGCGATCATCGCGAGACCCGCATCTACAACGACGTGGCGTCCACGTGGAGCGCCGATGGCCGTCAGGTCCTCATGACGGGTGACCTGGATGATCGCTATCGCCTGTACGCCGTGACTCCGGGTGACACCACGCCGCGAGCACTCACCCCCGCCGCTTTCGACGTCAATGGCGAAGCGCTGCCGAATGCCGCCAGCCGGAGCATCATCTACACAAGCAACGAGCCCACCGCCTCCGAGCGACATGTCTGGATGATGAAGGCAGATGGATCATCACGTCGCCGCCTCACAACGCGCCCGGGCACCCACACCCCCAGTGTCTCTCCCGACGGCCGCTCGATCGCGCTGATCTCCACCGACGACGTCACGCCGACGGAACTGTATCTGCTCGACGTGCGCACGGGCGCCACCGAGCGTCGGATCACGCATTCGCAGCCGGTCGCGTTCGGCTCCATTCCGTGGGTCCGCGCACAGTATGTGACGTTGCGAAGTCGCACCGAGACACCGCCGCTCCACGCCCGCATTCTCTTCCCGCCGGGACTCGATTCGACGAAGAAGTATCCGGTGCTCTTCGGCCCCGTCTACTCGAACACCGTACGCAACCGCTGGCAGGGACTCTACGCCACGCTGCAGCAGTATCTCGCCATCGAAAAGGGCTACATCGTGGTGCAGGTGGACGTCCGCGGCAGCACCGGCTACGGCCGCGACTTCCGCGAGAAGTTCCTGATGGACTGGGGTGGCCAGGATCTCGAGGATCTCGAGAGTGCCGTGGACTACATGAAGACACTGCGCTTCGTCGACCCACTGCGGTTTGGCATCTGGGGCAGCAGCTACGGCGGCACGCTCACGGTCTACTCACTGCTGAAGAAGCCCGGTTTGTTCCAGGCAGGCGTCGCCGGCGCGCCTGCCACCGATCCGAGATTCTTCGGCAGCGACGACGTGGCGATTGCGCGGCGCCCGCAGACGCATCCGCAGACGTTCACCCGCGGTGCGCTGCAATACGCCGGCAACCTGCGCGATCACCTGCTGATCATTCACGGCATGCAGGACGACGTCGTGCCATTCGCCACCAGCGTCGCACTGGCGGAAGAATTCATGCGACTCGGCAAGACCTTCGACTTCGCCTTCGCACCATCCGCCACCCACGGCTGGACGCAGCGTCCCTACTACGCCACGTACCTCCTGCGAAGGCTGGTGGATCACTTCGACCGCTACATCGGACCTGGGCCGCGCTGACCGCGTTGCGCCAGCGATTCGGCCTACACCTGGAGTCGCTCGAGCACGGCGTCGCCAAAGGCCGACGTTCCGCACGACGCCTGCCCCGGTGCACAGCAGTCGGCGGTGCGGAACCCGGCGCTGATGGCATCGGACACCGCCGCTTCAACGGCGGCGGCATCGTCCTCGAGACCCAGAGAATGCCGGAGCAGCAGCGCCGCACTGAGGATTGCGCCAGCGGGGTTGGCAATGCCCATGCCTGCGATGTCGGGGGCCGAGCCGTGAATCGGCTCGTACAGCCCGCGCCGGAGCCCATTGGTGCTCGCATCACCCAGTGAGGCCGACGGCAGCACACCAATCGATCCGGCCAGCACCGCGGCTTCATCCGTCAGGATATCACCGAACAGGTTTTCGGTCACCACCACATCGAACGTCGACGGCGCAGTGATCAGATGCATCGCGAACGAATCCACCAGTGCGTGCGTGATCTCCACATCCGGAAACTCCTCACGCATCACGCGCGCCGTGATCTCGCGCCAGAGACGCGAGGTTGCCAGCACATTGGCCTTATCCACCGAGAGGACGCGTCCCCGCCGGCCGCGCGCGATCGACGCCGCCATGCGGACCACGCGCTCGACCTCCTCCGCCGTGTAGACGCAGAGATCGGACGCCCGGGTCGACGCTCCGCTGGCGTCACGATCGTGGGTCTTTTCGCCAAAGTACAACCCCCCGGTCAACTCCCGCACGAACACGATATCGACGTCGCGCAGCAGCTCCGGCTTCAATGGCGCCGACGCGGCGAGCGCTGGATGCACCGCAACCGGCCGGAGGTTCGCGTAGACGCCGAGCAACGCGCGCAGTCCGAGCAACCCCTGCTCGGGACGCACGGTGGCAGCGGGATTGCTCCACTTCGGACCACCGACTGCGCCGAGGAGCACCGCATCAGCCAACTTGACCAGGTTGCGTGTCACGACCGGCAGCGGCTCGCCGGTTTCGTCGATCGCAATGCCGCCAATCAGCGCCTCGCGAAACTCGAAGGCGTGATCGCCGCGCTCGCCGACGTGCTGCAGCACCCGCACGGCCTGCGCCGTGACCTCGGCCCCGACGCCGTCGCCCGGCAGGACCGCGATCAGTGCGTGCATGCCGCCTCCCATGCCCGAATGGCCGGAAGCTCCGCCAGCAGTGCACCGAGTTCGTCCAGACCTTCACTCAGGCACCGCTTGCTGAAGGTGTCGATGGCAAAGTGTGCCTCGACACCACCAGGCAACGTCACCATCTGTGATGGCAAGTCGACCGTGATCACCGTGTGCGGATCGATCTGCAGCGCTTCCTGCGTTGCGGCGAGAGTGGCCTCGGGCAGCGCGATCGTCAGCACGCCGTTCTTGTGCGCGTTGGAGCGGAAGATGTCTGCAAACGACGATGCGATCACCGCGCGGAAGCCCCAGTCGCTGAGTGCCCACGGCGCGTGCTCACGACTTGATCCGCATCCGAAATTCCGTCCCCCCACCAGAATCCTCGCTCCCGCCGCCGACGGCGCATTGAGCTCGAAGGCCGGCTTCGCGCTTCCGTCGGCGTCGTAGCGCCAATCCGCGAAAAGATGAGTCCCCAGTCCATGGCGACTGGTCGTGGTCAGGAAGCGCGCCGGAATGATCTGGTCTGTGTCGATATCATCTCGCGCCATCAGCACCGCATGCGACGAGAGAGGTGTCCATGGCTGGCTCACAGCAGGCTCCGGGGATCGGCGACCATGCCGGCCACGGCGGACGCCGCCGCCGTCAGCGGAGAGGCGAGCAACGTCCGCGCCCCCTTCCCTTGCCGGCCTTCGAAGTTGCGGTTGCTGGTACTGACCGCATACTGACCGCTCGCGACGGTGTCGCCGTTCATCGCGATGCACATCGAACACCCGCTTTCGCGCCACTCTGCACCGGCCGCGCGGAAGATGTCCGCCAGCCCTTCGCGTTCGGCGTCACGCTTCACGCGCTGCGACCCGGGCACAACGAGCATTCGTGTGTTCGCGGCGACGTGCCGCCCCTTCATCACCCCCGCGGCCGCACGCAGATCATCGAGGCGACCGTTGGTGCAACTGCCGACGAAAACGACATCCACTGGCTGGCCCAGCAGCGTCTGGCCGGGTGTGAGCCCCATGTAGGCAACGGCGCGCTCATGCGACGTGTCCGGTCCGTCACTCGCAATCGGCACATGGCCATCCACCGGAATCGCCATGCCCGGATTCGTGCCCCAGGTGATCATCGGTGAGATCTGCGACGCATCGAGCACCACGCTCCGATCGAACGACGCGCCATCATCCGTCGCCAGTTCATGCCATCGTCCCATGGCGTCGCGCCAGGCATCGCCGTTCGGCGCCTGATCGCGCCCCGCCAGCCACGCATAGGTGGTCATGTCCGGGGCAATCATCCCCGCTCGTGCCCCAGCCTCGATACTCATGTTGCACACCGTCATGCGGCCCTCCATGTCGAGGGCGCGAATCGCCTCGCCACGGTACTCGATCACATGGCCGGTCCCGCCGCCGACGCCGATCTGCGCGATGATTGCGAGAATCATGTCCTTGGCCGAAACGCCCGGGCGCAGCCGACCGTCGACGCGGACCTCCATCGTCTTCGGTTTCGACTGGAGCAGACACTGCGTGGCCAGCACATGCCCCACTTCGCTGGTGCCAATGCCGAAGGCCAGTGCGCCGAATGCGCCGTGCGTGCTGGTGTGACTGTCGCCGCAGACGATGGTCATGCCCGGTTGCGTCCGACCGAGCTCCGGGCCGATGACGTGCACGATCCCGCGCCGGTCGTCGCCCAGCCCATACAACGGGATGTCATGCTCGGCACAACTGGCGGCCAGCGCATCGAGCTGGCGGCTGGCCGCAGGGTCGAGCACGGTGATCCGGCCACCGGTCGCAATCGTCGGCGTCGAGTGGTCCATCGTGGCCATGGTGCGATCGGGACGGCGCACCTTCAGGCCACGGTCGCGCAACACCGTGAACGCCTGGGGCGAGGTGACTTCGTGCACGAGATGCAGATCAATGTAGAGCACCGACGGCGCATCGTCCGCGCCTTCGCGCACGACATGGGCGTCCCAGACCTTTTCGAAGAGCGTGCGGGGCGTCGTCATGCCGCGACCTCGGCCACCATGCGGCGCGCACGCGTGCGGATCAGCCCATTCACCGCGGCCACGTACGCTTCCGCGGTCGCCACGATGATGTCGGTGTGCACGCCGAACCCACTCGCCGTCAGCTTCGGGGCATGATCGTGCTCGAGCGGTTCGCCGTCCTCACCCAGTGCGCCACGTTCTCGCAGGCGGATCGATACGCCGCCGACTGCGTTGATACCCTCTGCCGCCGCGTCAACCGCGAATTCGATCAACTCACCGATGTCGCCCACGCAGTCATTGATCGCACGACAGACGGCATCGACCGGGCCGTCGCCCTGCGCCGCCGCAACCAGCTCCTGTTCGTCGGGGCCGCGAAGTTTCACCGTCGCCGTCGGAATGGCGTGCGTACCGCAGGACACCTGTACCAGCTCCAGCCGGTAGGTGGATGACCCGCGATGTGTTTCGCCAGCCACGATCACTTCGAGCTCGCGGTCATCCACGACCTTCTTGCGATCAGCCACTTCCTTGAACCGCGCGAAGACCGCATCGCACTCGGCATCCTGCAGGACATGCCCGAGCGTTGCCAGGTGCGCGCGCAACGCCGCGCGGCCGGAGTGCTTGCCCAGCACCAGGCGTCCCCCCTCGAGCCCCACATGCTCGGCATGCATGATCTCATACGTGTCACGGTTCTTAAGCATGCCATCCTGGTGGATGCCGGCTTCGTGCGCAAACGCGTTGGCACCGACGATCGCCTTGTTCGGCGGCACGCGGACCCCTGTACAGCGCGACACCAGCCGCGACGCCCGCCCGATCTCCTCTGTGCGCAACGCAGTGTCGATGCCGTACCGGGCACGCCGCGTCCGCAGAGCCATCACGACCTCCTCGAGCGCGGCGTTGCCGGCGCGCTCGCCGAGTCCATTGATCGTGCACTCGATCTGCCGGGCACCGGCCTGCACACCCGCGAGCGAGTTCGCCACCGCGAGACCGAGATCGTCGTGACAGTGGGTCGAAATCGTGACCGGGCGATCCCCAACCACTTCGGTGCGGATCCCGCTGATCAGGGCGAAGTACTCGTCGGGTGTCGCATACCCGACCGTGTCCGGAATGTTGAGCGTAGTCGCACCGGCGTCGACAGCCGCGCGCAAGACGTCGTGCAGAAAGGCGACGTCGCTGCGCGACGCATCTTCCGGCGAGAACTCCACATCGCTGACGAATGACGACGCATAGGCCACCATCTCGCTCACCCGGGCGATCACCTGATCCCGGGTCATCTGCAACTTGTACTTAAGGTGGACGTCGGAGGTGGCGAGGAAGGTGTGGATCCGTCGTCGCGGCGCGATGGCAAGCGCGGTCGCGGCGGCCTCGATGTCCTTCCGGGTTGCGCGGGCCAGTCCACAGATGGTGGGAGTTTCCAGCCATCCCTGCGCATCCTCGGCGATCGCCCGGACCGCATCCCAGTCACCCGAGGAGGCGGCAGGAAAACCGGCCTCGATCACATCCACACGCAACCGGGCGAGTTGCCGCGCCACCTGCCGTTTCTCGTCGACTGTCATCGAACAGCCTGGGGCCTGTTCTCCATCCCGCAGGGTCGTGTCGAAAATTCGTACGATGTCGTCGCTCATGCTGATCCTGTGGCATCGGCGGTGGCGGCGGCGGGGGACCGGTCCACCGCACCCACGTCCGGCCGAATGACCTTCGCGTGCAGGAACGGCATCAACTCGCGCAGCCGGACGCCCACCTGCTCGATCGGATGTTCCGTGTCGGCGCGCCGTGCGGCGGTGAAGTTGGGGCGGCCGGCCTCGTTCTCCGCCACCCAATTGCGCGCGAACGTTCCGTCGCGGATTTCGGCGAGGATCTTCTTCATCTCCTCCTTGGTCTGCGACGTCACGATGCGGGGACCAGCGGTGTAGTCACCGTACTCCGCCGTGTCCGACACCGAGTAGCGCATGTAGTTGAGGCCGCCCTGGTACATCAGGTCCACGATCAGCTTCAGCTCGTGCAGGCATTCGAAGTAGGCCATCTCCGGCTGATAGCCCGCTTCGGTGAGCGTCTCGAAGCCCGCCTTCACCAGCGCCGACACGCCGCCGCAGAGCACCGCCTGTTCACCAAAGAGATCCGTTTCGGTCTCCTCGGCAAAGGATGTCTCGATCACGCCGGCGCGCGTGCAGCCAATGGCGCGGGCGTAGGCCAGTGCATCGGCGCGAGCGCCACCGGTCGCATCGACATGCACGGCGATCAGGCCTGGCACACCACCGCCTTCCATGTAGAGCTCCCGCACACGATGTCCCGGTGACTTCGGCGCGATCAACGCCACATCGACGCCCGGCGGCGGATCGATCAGCTTGAAGTGGATGTTGAATCCGTGGGCGAACAGCAGCGTCTTGCCCGCCGTCATCGAGGGGGCGATCTCGCGCTCGTAGATCGACTTCTGCTCGGTGTCGGGCGCGAGGATCATGATCAGCTGTGCCTCGCCGGCAGCGTCGGCCACGGAGCGCACGCGAAGCCCCGCGGCTTCGGCGGTCGCCCAGCTCCTCGATCCGGGCCGGAGGCCCACACGCACATCGCAGCCACTCTCCTTGAGGTTCAGCGCGTGGGCGTGCCCCTGACTGCCGTACCCGATGATCGCAATCGGGCGGCCCTGCAGCCGTGTCGCGTCCGCGTCGTGATCGTAGAAAACGCGCGTCATGCCGCCACCTCTTCATCCGCCGGTGCGCCGTCAGCCTGCGCCCGGTAGTGCGCCGGGGCCTCGAGCGTCTTCGGCGTCCGGCCGCGCATCATCGCCAGACGCCCGGTGCGCATCAGCTCAGCCAGCCCCTCAGGGCGGATCATGGTGATGAATTCCTCAACGCGTTCCGGTGTGTCGGTGATCTGCACGATCAGCTCCTCCTCGGTCAGATCCAGCACACGCGCGCCATACTCGGCAACGACATCGACCAGTTCCGCGAGGCGCCGTGGCGACGAGACGATCTTGGCCAGCGCCGTCTCCCGCTGGACGGCCTTCTCATTCGTCACGTCGGTGACGCCGATGACCTCCACCAGTCGATCCAGCTGCATCACCACCTGGCTGGCGTCGGTCGCATCAACCACCAGCGTCATGCGGCTGATGCCGGGCACTTCGCTGCGACCGACGGCAAGCGATGCGATGTTGAAGCCGCGACGACGCAGCAGCGTGACGGTGCGATGCAGGACGCCGGCGCGGTCCTGCAACAGAGCGATCAGAGTGTGCTGTGCCATCGGGGTCAGACCTTGGTGGAGGATGAAGAAGAAACCACTGTTGCCATTGGTGCGGACATCATCATGTCGCCGATCGCGAGACCGGCGGGAACGATCGGGAATACATTTGCTTCGCGTTCGACGCGGAAATCGATCACGACGCAGCCGTTGTGTTTCCACGCGGCGGTGATCGCTGCGTCGGCGTCGTCGGCATGCTCGACGCGCACACCGAGCAGCCCGTGCGCTTCCGCGAGCTTGGCGAAGTCAGGGCCCGTGAGCGGGGTGCCGCTGTAGCGCTTGCCCTCGAACAGCTGCTGCCACTGGCGAACCATGCCGAGGTAGCCGTTGTTGATCACGGCGACCTTCAGGTTGGTGAGGCCTTCCTGCGCGATGGTGGCCAGTTCGCAATTCGTCATCTGGAAGCCGCCATCACCGACCACCACCCAGACGGTCTTTTCCGGATCGGCAATCGCGGCTCCCATGGCGGCGGGAAGCGAGAAGCCCATCGTCCCCGCCCCGCCGCTGGTGATGTGCGTGCGCGGCCGGCTCCAATCGAGCAGTTGCGCCGCCCACATCTGATGCTGGCCTACATCCGTGACCACGCGCCAGTCGCTGCGGTGGCGGAACGCGCGGTTCATCGCATCGAACACATCGTGCGGCATCAGGGGCGCGGTCCGTTCGCGGCGCGTGTAGCCCTGACGGGGCAGATGTTCATCACGCATCGCGATGATCTCATGTATCCATGCCTGCCGCGCGACGGAGCTGCCCTGCGCCATCGCCACCGTGATCGACCGTAGCGCCGGCTTGCAGTCGGCGACGATCGCGACATCGGTGCGCACCAGCTTTCCGATTTCGGCGGCATCGATGTCGATGTGAATGATCTTCGCATGGGGTGCGAAGGTGCTCGCCTTGCCCGTCACCCGGTCGTCGAAACGGCTGCCGACGTTGAGCAACACATCGCAGGCCTGAATGGCGCGGTTGACGTGCACCCAGCCGTGCATGCCCGGCATGCCGAGTGCGAGCGGATGATCGTGCGGCATCGCGCCGAGGCCATGCAAGGTCGTGATGACCGGAATGCCCGCCTGCTCGGCCAGCGCACGTAGTTCGCGCGTCGCGCCCGACTGAATCACACCGTTGCCGGCAAGAATCACGGGCCGTGACGCGGACTGCAGGAGCTGTGCTGCGGCGCGGATGGCACGCTGATCCACATCCTGACGCGCCGACATCGGCAGGTAGCCCGGTAGATCCATCGGCGTGTCCCACGCCGGGACGATGCGTGCCAGCTGGGCATCCTTGGTGATGTCGATCAGTACCGGCCCCGGTCGTCCGGTACGGGCGATGTGTAAGGCCTCACGAAAGACGCGCGGGAGGTCGCTTGCGTCCGTGACCAGGTAGTTGTGCTTCGTGATCGGGACGGTGATGCCGGTGATGTCCGTTTCCTGGAACGCATCGGTGCCAAGCAGCGCGCTGGGCACCTGTCCGGTGATCGCGACGAGCGGCGTGCCGTCCATCCAGGCGTCGGCGATCGGGGTCACGAGGTTCGTCGCGCCTGGCCCGCTGGTACCGATGCAGACTCCCACCTGCCCCGTCGCACGGGCATACCCTTCCGCGGCATGCCCGGCGCCCTGCTCGTGGCGGCAGAGCACGTGTCGCAGGCGCGCCCGGTACTCCCACATCGCGTGGTAGAACGGCATGATGCAGCCGCCGGGAATGCCGAACATCGTGGTGACGTTTTCGCGAATCAGCGCTTCGCACATCACCTGCGCGCCGGTGCGGGATGTCGTCGGGACATCGCGCGCCGGCTGGTCGGCGGTGCGTGGCGTTGGTGCGGTCGTGCGACGGTCGGTGGCGTGTGACATGAGGGACTCGGAAAACGTGAAGGCCCCCTCCGCGCGCGGAGGGAGCCTTGTGTGATCCTGCCCAAGGTGCCCCTCCGATGATCTCGGGAGGGGCGTCGGTTCGCAGCTACATCGCGACCCTCAAGCCCTGCTCCCGTCCGCTAAGAAGTACGCGTACGACGAGAATCGCTGCGAGCGGAAGGCTCGCAACGAGGCTGATAAGGCTGAGGAGTTGTGACTGCTTCGGCGAAGCGGACATTACTGGAGCGAAATGGGACAGCGTTCCGGGTCCTGAGAGACGCCAGAAATCAACGCACACGACGACGCGCGTCCGATGGAGAGACGCGCTTCTCTTCAAGCATCGGCGTAACAGTGCGTTTCCGCAAGCCCCCCCGGATGCACCACCGCGCCGTACCTCGCCTGACTCACCGTTTGCGCATAGCGCCAGATGGCGCCGGACTGGAAGTCGTGCTGCCGAGGCACCCACTCCGCCTTGCGCTGCTCGAGCTCGCCCACCGTGAGACGCAGATTCAGCGTGCCTGCATCGGCATCGATGTCGATGATATCCCCGTTCTGCAGCAGCCCGATCGGCCCGCCAACTGCGGCCTCCGGCCCAACGTGCCCGATACAGAGTCCCCGGGTGGCGCCACTGAACCGCCCGTCCGTGATCAATGCAACCTTGTCTCCCATCCCCTGACCGTAGATCGCCGAGGTGGTCGACAGCATCTCGCGCATGCCGGGTCCTCCGCGCGGGCCTTCGTAGCGGATCACGATCACATCGCCGGCAGCGTACTGCTTCGCCATCACGGCCGCCATCGCCTCTTCCTCCGACTCGAACACCAGCGCCGGTCCGCTGAAGACGCGCGTGTGCAGCCCAGCGACCTTCACCACGGCACCATCGGGCGCGAGATTGCCGCGCATGCCAACCAGTCCGCCCGTCGGTGAGATGGCATTGATCACCGGTCGCACCACGTCCTGATTCGCAGGCACGACGACTCCCGCCAGATCTTCGGCGAGTGTCCTGCCGGTGACGGTGATGCAATCGCCGTGCAGGAATCCGCCATCGAGCAATGCCTTGAGCACCACCGAGGCGCCACCGATGTCGTGCACATCCTTGGCCAGATAACGGCCGCCGGGCTTGAGATCGGCGATCAGCGGCGTGCGCGCGAAGACCGCGGCCACGTCGAAGAGATCGAACACGATCCCGGCTTCATGCGCCATCGCTGGCAGATGCAGGGCGGCGTTGGTGGATCCGCCGGTCGCGGCGACCACCGCCGCCGCATTCTCCAGCGCCCGGCGCGTGACGATGTCACGCGGACGCGGACCGTGCTGCATCAGCCGCATCACGGCCGCCCCCGCCGCTTCCGCATAACTGTCGCGCGATTCCCACGCGGCCGGCGGGCTCGCTGATCCTGGCAGCGCCAGTCCGATCGCCTCCGAGACATACGCCATGCTGTTCGCCGTATACTGCCCACCGCAGGAGCCGGCACCGGGGCAGGCCACCTTTTCCAGCGCGGTCAGTTCTTCGAGCGACATCGTTCCGGCCGCGTGCTTGCCCACACCCTCGAAGACGTCGAGCACAGTGACGTCGCGATCATGAAAGCGCCCGGGGAGAATCGAGCCGCCGTAGAGAAACACCGAGGGCACATTGAGCCGCAACATCGCCATCATGAGACCCGGCAGTGTCTTGTCGCACCCGGCGATGCCGACCAGTCCATCGTAGCAGTGTCCGCGCACGGTGAGTTCGACCGAGTCGGCAATCGTCTCGCGACTCACCAGCGACGACTTCATCCCGGCGTGCCCCATCGCGATGCCGTCGGTGACGGTGATCGTGGTGAACTCGCGCGGCGTGCCTCCGGCCGCCGACACGCCGCGCTTGGCGGCTTCAGCCTGCCGCTTCAGCGCGATGTTGCACGGCGCCGCCTCGTTCCAGCTCGACACGACCCCCACGATCGGCTGCTGGATCTGCTCGGCCGTCAGCCCCATCGCATAGTAGAACGCCCGGTGCGGCGCCCGCTCGGGGCCGACCGTGGCGTGGCGGCTGGGGAGTTTCGATTTGTCCATCGGCCCGTGGGTTGTGAGGAGCGGTACCTGCCCCGCTCATCCTCGCTGACCCGGCCGGACCGCGCAAGTCACTCTGCCGGCGATGACGGAGGTGTGACGCTCCCGATGATCGTGACGACACAGAACGGCGCGACGCAAGGCGCTGCGCGCCCGCGAAACTAAACCGCCGCAAAACCGCGTATCCGACGGGTTCGGCAGGAGACCCTGCGAATGACGGAAAACGAACTCAGTCGACTCATCGTCAATGCCGCCATCGAGGTGCACCGAATCCTTGGGGGACCGGGTCTGCTGGAGTCGGTCTACGAAGAGGCGCTGGCAGTCGAACTGGAAATGCGAAGCATCCGCGTTCGTCGGCAGGCGCCGGTGGTGCTGCGCTACAAAGGCCGAGAACTCGCCTCAGCGCTGCGCCTGGACCTGTTGGCGAATGACCTGGTCATCATCGAATGCAAGGCGTCAGTCACCTACAACAAGATCTTCGAGTCGCAGGCGCTCACGTACCTTCGTCTGAGTCAACGCAGACTTGCGCTCGTCATCAATTTCGGTGAGCCTCAGCTCCGCAAGGGAATTCATCGCGTCGTGAACGGACTCGAGCCCAATTCCTGATCCCGCCGTTTTGCGAATATGTGCCGTTTGGCGGGGCGCGAAGCGCCCTTGCGTCAATCAGTTCAGCGGAACCACCGTGCCGCTGGCGACGCGAATCATGCTACGACTCATGTCCGCCTGAACGACACCCGTGCGGGGTCGAGCGTGCCAGTGTAGTACGGCATCAGCGCCTGCTGGAAGATCCAGCGTATAGCGCGCGTTGACGAGGGCGCTGGCGGCCGAAACCTGGGCGGCGCGCGCGACGGAGAGTTCCACCAGCGTGGCGGCACCCACACGGTAGCGCTGCGGCGTCGACACCTCACGAGTCACGAGCGCGCGCAGAGGCGGCGCAGATCGGCCAAAACATCGGTGCGTAGGGGCCACCGCTGACCAGCGTGTCTCCCTGATGTGAGTATTGATGTGATCGCTTCACAGAAGGGGTCCCTGATCGGAGCCGGCGCGGGTTGCTGTGCCGGCAGGAGCGCCCCGGCCGCCCGAAGCAAGATCGTCAGCAAACAGATGGGCCGTCGTTTCACGCTTCGTGTCACGTCGTCCTGTTCCGCAGTCGATGGAATGCCCGGCTGGCCGCCGGTGTCCAAGATGCAACCTCAAGCTGGAGCGTCCCCTGCGCCACTCTCCCCGATTCGCCTCGCTTGCCGCGCTGCTCCTGATGGCTGCGTGCGATGACGCCTCGTCACCGAACGGCGCCGGAACAACACCAATCGAAACGACGGCACCGACCCCGGCCGTCGACCCGACGCCGGGTGTGACCGCCGCATTGACGATCAACCTGAACGCGCTGCCCAACTACTCCGCACCGATCTGGCCAGTGCACTACGATGCCGCCGTGATCGGGCAGAACAATGCCCCGCCCGGCAACCCCGTCACCGACAGGGGCGCGACCCTCGGTCGCGTGCTCTTCCACGATCGTCAGCTGAGCATCAATGGCGCCGTCAGCTGCGCCAGCTGCCACCAGCGTGCGAACAGCCTGACAGACAGCGAACGGTTCAGCGTTGGATTCAACACCGTCGACCGTACCGATGCGCACTCCATGCGTCTCGGCAACTCGCGGTTCTACCTGCCTGGCAGCGCCTTCTGGGACAAGCGCGCACCAAGCATCGAGGCGCAAGTCACCCAGCCGATCCAGAATGCGGTCGAAATGGGTTTCGATGCAGCCCACGGTGGCATCAACGCGTTGATCTCGAAGATGCATCGGCTGCGGTATTATCCCGAGCTGTTCCGGGTCGTCTTCGGCGACACCGTGATCACGGAGGATCGAATGCAGCGCGCCATCGCACAGTACGTGCGGAGTGTGGTATCCACCGATAGCCGCTTCGATCAGGGGTTCGCCCGTGCCTACAATCCACAGCTGCCGGATCGCGGCCTGAATGCACCGTTCACCAACTACACCGCGGAGGAAAATCGGGGCAAGGTCGTTTTCCTGACGGCTCCGCAGCAAGGGGGCGGCGGGTGCGCGGCGTGTCATGCGCCGCCGAGCTTTGCACTGGCCGGCAACTCGCGAAGCAATGGCCTCGACGCCAACGAGACCCGCGTGTTCAAGTCACCATCGCTGAAGGGCGTGGCGGTCACCGGGTCCTACATGCACGACGGCCGGTTCGCGACGCTCGAGCAGGTGGTGGAGCACTACGTGAGCGGCATTCAGCCTGGCGCGGGCCTCGACAACAGGCTCCGGCTGCCGAACGGCACACCACTCCGCCTGCAGCTGACACCGGTGGACAAGGCGGCGCTGGTGGCGTTCATGCGGACCCTGACCGACACGACGCTGGCAGCGGATCCGAAGTTCGCGACGCCATTTCGCCCCTGATCGGACGCCGGCGCGACCGGGGACTAAGAGAGGATGCGCGGTCCCTGCCGTTCGCGCCGCACGCTCCACCACGCGTCGGCGGGATCGTCTGGTGCACGCCTGATTGCAAGAATGTGGTGACCGGGAATTGCGTTTCCCGTCACGGCTGTCAAGGTTGATGCATGCTGACTCCTCCGAGCCTTTCGCGCCTGCTCCTGCGCGCCGTTTGCGCATCCGTGGCCTGCCTCAGTGCCCCCGCTGCCGTTGGCGCACAGCCTCCCGCACCTCCCGTCGGCTGGGTGTTTCGCGTCGATGCCGGCAGTGACCGCTCGGAGGTCAAGCTCGAGGACATGAAGCCCGGCTTCCACGTCACGACCGGGCCGGCCGCCATCCTGTTTGACAGCACCATGCGCGGTGCCGGCGACTGGCGCCTCGAAGCGACGATTCACCTGTTCGACCCGGGGGCGCGAGCCGAAGGTTTCGGCGTGTTCTTCGGGGGCCGCGACCTGAACTCAGCCACGCCGACCTACGGCTATGCGTTGCTGCGCCGCGACGGCAAGGCAATCCTGAAGGCGCGCAACGGCGCGGCCGTGCGCACGGTGCGCGACTGGACCGCGAACGCGGCGATTCCCGTTTTCAAGGCCGGGCCGCCGGGAACGAGCGTGAAATACCAGTTGGTCGTCGAAGCGAAGGGGGATCGCGTGGCGCTGTGGGTCGGTCCGACACAGGTTCTCGACGCCCCGCGCAGCGAGCTCCCTGTCGATGGCATTGTCGGCCTGCGGATCAACCATGCACTCAACGTGCATGTCGAGCGGCTGACCGTGTCGCCGATCGCGCGACGCTAGCCTTCGGGGGCGTGAGTATGGTTCACTCAGCCGCGTGAACCTTCACACTCCGCTCGAACAGCCGTGACTGCACATCCCGACGAGGCGCTGGACCACGACATCCGCCTGCTCGGCCGACTGCTGGGTGACCTGATCGCCGAACAGGCCGGACCTGAGGTCTTCGCCCGCGTGGAAGCGCTGCGGCATCAGGCGGTGGACGGCCGAAAACATGGCGCCGCGGCGACGACTGCGATCGACGCCCTGCTGGTCGACGTCGATCAGGACATGGCGATGACGCTGATCCGCGCGTTCAGCTGGTTCTCGCTGCTCGCCAACATCGCCGAGGATGTTCACCATGCGCGACGCCAGCGACACCACCGCGCATCCGGTTCGCTGGCCCGCGCCGGCACGCTCGAGCACACGGTCGGCGTCCTCCACACTGCGGGATTGAGCGCTGACCGGATTGTGGCGACGCTCGCCGGCGTGCAGGTCAGCCCCGTGCTGACGGCCCATCCGACTGAAGTGCGGCGCAAGACGATCCTCGATACGCAGCGGCGGATCGCCGAACTGCTCGTCGAGCGGGATCGAATGCGCCTTGATGCCATCGAGTTGGCAGCGTGGGAAGCGTCGCTGCGGTTGCAGGTGCTGACACTGTGGCAGACGTCGCTGCTTCGGCTCGTCAAACTGCGGGCCCGGGACGAGATCACCGAGGCGCTGCGCTACTACGAGTTGACTCTCTTTCATGAACTTCCCGCACTCCAGATCGCCGTCCAGACGACGGTGGATCGCCTCGCACCCGGTCAGCCACCGCGCGTGCCGCCGGTGATCCGCATGGGTTCGTGGATTGGCGGCGATCGCGACGGGAATCCATTCGTCACCGCCGACGTGCTCAACATGGCGGTCGAGCATCAGGCGCTGACCGCGTTCACCCACCACCTGCATGGCCTGCATCAGCTCGCACTCGAGCTGTCAATGTCGCAGCGTCTGGTGACGCCGAGCGCTGACCTGCTCGCACTGGCTGACGCGTCGGGCGACGAGTCACCATTCCGGGTTGATGAGCCGTATCGTCGCGCGCTGCGCGGCATGCATGCACGTCTTGCGGCCACGGCACAGCGAACACTCGGTTCGGTCCCCGGCGTGGCGCCGCACTTTGACCGCCCCCCGTACCACACCCCTGACGAACTCGTTCGAGACCTGACCGTCGTCGAAGCCTCGCTGCACGCACATGGTGCCGGCGCGCTCGCGGACGCGCGGGTCGAACCGCTTCGCACCGCGGTGGAACTCTTCGGCTTCCACCTCTGTACACTCGATCTTCGTCAGAACAGCGACGTGCACGTGCAGGTGGTGGACGAACTGTTGCGGTGCGCTGGTGTGGTGGACAACTACGCCATGCTGTCCGATGCGGAGCAGGCCGTCGTACTGCGGCGTGAACTGCGCACACCGCGCCCGCTGGTCAGCCCGCAGGTGCAATACAGCGACCTGACGCGCGCGGAACTGGCGGTCGTCGCGAAGGCCGCCACTGCCATCACGCGGTTCGGCGAGCGGATCGTCGGACAGTACGTGATCTCCAAGTGCCAGTCCGTCAGCGACCTGCTCGAAGTCGCGATCCTGCTGCGCGAGGCGGGGTTGTTCTGTCCCGGCGAGACGCCGCGATTGGCGGTGGACATCGTCCCGCTCTTCGAGACCATCGAGGACCTGGATGGCGCCGCTGAGACGCTGCGCGGACTGCTCGGCATCCCGGAGTATCGGTCCTGGATTCGCACCGCGTGCGGCGACGAGCAGGAGGTGATGCTTGGCTACTCGGACAGCAACAAGGACGGCGGCTACCTGACGGCGAACTGGGCCATCTATCGCGCGCAGGCGGCATTGGTGGCTGTCGCGAAAGACGCCGGGGTGCGATTGCGCTTCTTTCACGGGCGCGGCGGCACGGTGGGACGCGGCGGCGGGCCAAGCTATGACGCGGTGCTGGCGCAGCCGCCCGGCGCAGTCAACGGCGCACTCCGGCTCACCGAACAGGGAGAGGTCATCGCTGCGCGGTATGCCGATCGCGACCAGGCACGGCGAAGTCTGGAAGCACTGGTGTCGGCCACTGCGATCGCGACCGCCGACGGCGTGTCGTCACGGCCGCCAGATCCCGCATTCGCTGACGTGATGGACGCGCTGTCCGTAGCATCGCTCGAGGCCTATCGCGATCTGGTCTACGATACACCTGGCTTCGTGCCGCTCTTTCGCGCCATCACACCCATCCGCGAAATCAGCACGCTCAACATCGGGAGCCGGCCGGCCTCGCGCACGGCAAGTGATCGCATCGAAGACCTGCGCGCCATCCCGTGGGTCTTCAGCTGGAGCCAGTGCAGAATTCTACTGCCAGGGTGGTATGGCGCGGGGTCGGCGTTCGACGCCTGGGCCAGCGATCCATCGCGGACCGCACTGCTGCAGCGCATGTACCGCGATTGGCCCTTCTTCCGGACGGTGATGTCCAACATGGGCATGGTGCTCGCGAAGAGCGATCTCGACATCGCCGCGCGGTATCTGACACTGGCGCCCGATGCCGCCTTTGCGGCGGCGGCCTTCGCGCGCATCACCGCCGAGCATGAACGCACCGTGACGTGGGTGAAACGCATCACCGGGGCGGAGCTCCTCGGCGACAATCCGTCGCTCGCGCGCAGCATCCGGAACCGCTTCCCGTATCTCGACCCGCTCCATTCGCTGCAGGTGCGCCTCCTCCGGCAACTGCGGATGGGCGATGACGACGTGCGGGTGGTGCGGAACATCCAGCTGACGCTGAACGGGGTGGCGGCGGGGCTGCGGAACAGCGGGTGACGCCGCAGGACACCGGCCGGGAACGAATTTCGGAGGGTCGGATAGTCTGTGTACCGATCGTTCGGTACCTTCACACATCCTACCGTCAGGAGCCCGACCATGCCCCGCGTTCAGCCGATCGACGCAACCATCGCAACCGGCGCCGGCGCCGTCGCCGCGTAAGCGACACACACACCCACTGCACCCGAGGCGCGCCATGGCACTGACGATCGCGGGGTTGTGGCGCTATCCGGTGAAGTCGCTGGCCGGTGAGGCGATCGACGAGGCCACGTTGACGCCGCACGGGATTCCGGGCGACCGCATCGTGTATGTGCGCGGCCCGGAGGGGCTCCGCACATCGCGCCGGCAGTACCGCCTGCTGGGACTCCGCGGTACGCTCGACGCGGCGGGCGAAGCCAGAATCAATGGAGAACACTGGACCAGCGCGGCAGCGCTCGCGGCGGTGCAGGCCGCGGCGGGTGACGATGCCGATCTGGCATCAGACGGCGGCACTGGCCTGTTCGATATTTTGCCGCTGCTGGTCGCCACGGACGGCGCCGTGGCCAGCTTTGGCCGCGACATTCGACGGCTCAGACCGAACATCCTGATCGGCGGCGTTGACGGAATGGCCGAACGGGAGTGGGAGGGCAAGGAACTCCATGTCGGGACCGCCGTGATCGGTCTGCACTCGCTGCGTGGCCGGTGTCCGATGACCACGGTCGATCCGGATCTCATCACGCGTGATCCGGAGGTGCTGCGCGATATCGGGGCACGATTTGGCGGGAAGCTCGCCCTCAACGCATGGATCGTGCGCCCCGGTGTCGTGCGTGTCGGCGACGCGGTGCAGCTGGTCACGCCAATACCGGTCACCCCGGTGCGGTGACGCGACGCAGGCGCTGAGGGTCAGCGCAGGGTACGGCGCGTCTGACGACTGTCGCAACCCCCAGTCACAGGGCGGATGCACGCCGGAATCGGTGGATACGATCGGGGAACATCCTGCGCACCTGCGGCGTCATCCTTGCAGGCACGCGTGGGGGTACCCCAAACGCGTCCGGGTCTCATGTTTGGTATGACGCTGCACTTTTCGCGAAATACCCACCGGTTGCCGCCTGCGCTCCCCTCCCTCCCTCTCCGTGATGACGGTCGCGCGGTCAACCCTCGGCCACACACTCACGTGTGTTCCCTCGTCGCTTCGCCGCCGCGCCACGCGTGTCGGACGCACCGTCATCCTGGCCGCGCTCGCAGCCTGCGGCGGAGGCTCGGACGACCCCAAGCCGACCCCGCGCCCCGCCAACGTGTCCACGGTGAGGATCTCACCCGCATCGGGTTCGCTCGAAGTGGGCAAGACGCTGCAACTCGCAGCCAGTACGCTCGACGCGGTCGGCGCGGCACTGACCGGCCGGACGATCACCTGGAACTCGCTGCAGCCCGCCGTCGCGACCGTTGACGGCACGGGGCTCGTGAGCGGCGTGACCGCTGGCTCAGTCACGATCACGGCCAGTGCCGATGGCGTGACCGGAACGACCGCGCTCGCCGTCCTGATCCCGGTCGCCGCGCGGTGTGATGTGACGACGCCGATCGCGGTTGCCCAGACGGTGAACGGTGCACTGATCAACACCGACTGCAAACTCGCCGACGACACGTATGCGGACAAATTCGCGCTGACCCTCACCGAGGCGACGCCGCTCCGCGTTCAGATGAACAGCAGTGGCGTGGATGCGTTTCTGATCGTGCAGGATGCCGTCTCCGGATTCATCGTGGCCGAGAATGACGACGGAGCCGGAGACACCAACGCACGGATCGAGCAGGTCTTCCCTGCCGGTCGGTACGTGATCGTCGCCAATACGTTCGAGGCGAACCAGATCGGGGACTATTCCCTCAGTGTCACGCGCGCAAATCCAGCCTGCCTCACCTCGACGCCGATTGCCACGCCATCGAGCGTCAACGGGAACCTGACCGCTGCGACCTGCGTACTCGCGGACAGCAGCTATGCCGACCGCTACTCGCTGACCGTTGCCAGTGCAACGGTGCTGACGGCCACCATGCGGAGCGATTCCGTCGACTCGTATCTCTTCATCGAGAGTGACGCCGGCGTCTCGTCAGGCCGCAATGACAACGGCGGCGGCGGGACCGATGCCCGCGTGATCACGAACCTGGATCCCGGCACGTACATCATCTATGCGAACAGTGCCGGCCCGCGCGATACCGGGCCATATGCGCTGACCCTCTCATCGCGAATCGATCCCTGCGGTGCCAGCCGCGCGGTGGCCGTCGGCCAGAGCTTCACCGACACGCTGACGAGCACCGGCTGCCGATTGGCGGACGGGAGCTATGTGCGGCGCTACGCCTTCGCCGTGGCAACGGCAGGCGCGATCCGGATCGATCTTACCAGTACGCAGTTCGATCCGTACCTCCTCCTGCAGCAGGCCGGCGCCACGCCGACGCTGGCCGAAGATGACGACGGCGGCCCCGGGCTCAACGCTCAGATCCTGCGGGTCTACGAACCTGGCAACTACGTCATCACGGTCACGAGTGCGACGTCTGGTGAGTTGGGACTGTTCCAGCTCTCGCTCTCCGGTGCGGCAGCGGGTCCGGTGGCGGTCGCCGTCTCGCCGGCCAGCGTGACGCTCACGCCTGGTCTGACACGACAGTTGACTGCGGCAATCACCGGGAGCGCCAACACCGACGTGGCCTGGAAAAGCAGTGCACCGGGCATCGCGGTTGTGTCGTCGACGGGTGAAGTGCGCGCCATCACGGCAGGCGCCGCGATCATCACGGCGACGTCCGCGGCTGATCCATCAAAGACGGGAACCGCCGATGTGGCGGTGACCGCTGGCACCGACGTCAACCTCGACGTGCCACTGGTCTATCTCACGCAGTCCGTGCAACTGCCGGATGGCCGGATTCCGCTGGTGGCCGGACGACCCACCGTCGCGCGGGTGTTCGTTCGTGGGAATCGCAGCGGGTTGGGGAGCGCAGCGGTCCGTCTGCGCATCTTCAACGGTGCAACGCTCGCCGGGACACTCACGGGTACCGCCGTGGTCGGTACCGCGCTGGATGAGGGATGTTGCTCTGCCGACATCGCGGTTCCGACGACACTCATTCAGGACGGATACACCTACATCGCCGATGTCGATCCGGCCAACGCCATCGCCGAGTCGAACGAAGGCGACAATGCGTTCCCGCTCAGCGGCGCGTCGAAGCCGATGCGTGTCGTCACCGTGCCGCCGATCAACATCCAGCTGGTGCCGATCCGGCATCAGACGACGAGCAACGTCGGGCCGGCATCACCCGCGATCACCAGGTTGATCAAGGAGATGTATCCCCTGGCGACGGTGAACGTCACGGTGCATCCCGAGTACGCCACCGATACCCCACCGCTCACCGATGGCGCCTCCTGGGTTGGCATGCTGCGCGAAATCGAGGGGTTGCGCGCGCTGGAGAACAGCCGCGCGTACTACTACGGCGTGCTGCATCAGCAGGCCGCAAGTGGCATCATCGGCATCGCCAATCTGAGCGGTTTCGTCGGCCTCGGGATCGGTGGGCCCGATGGCATCGCCAACGAGACATTGACGCATGAATTCGGGCACAGCTTTGGTCGGCGGCACTCCCCGTCCCCGAACTGCGGCGCGCCGGCGAATGTCGACCTGAGCTTCCCACGCGCCGACGGCACCATCGGAGCCTACGGCTACAACGTCTCGAATGGTGCCATCTCGCCGTCGTCGCGCTTCGACGTCATGGGGTACTGCAGCAACACCTGGGCAAGTGAGTATACCTACCTCGGCGTCCTCGGCTATGTCCGCAGCGGTGCGATCCCGCTCACGGCGTCGATCGCCGGGACTGCCCCCGTCCTGCTCATCACGGGATCGTCTCTCGACGGCACGGTGGTGGTGGATCCGGTCTTCTCGCACACGATGACACCGACTCCGCAGCGGGCGTTGGGTCGCTTTGTCGCAGAGGGCCTGTCAGCAGACGGCCGCCTGCTGTTCCAGCATCGCTTCGATGGCAGTGCCGTTTCCGATGCTGATTCCTCGGCACGGACCTTCACGATCGCGGTCCCGTATGACGCGAAGGTGCGCGGCGCAGTCGCAAGCATCGCGGTCCGTGATGATGCCAGCCGCCGTCAGCCGACGCTGCGCACGCGAGCTGGCACGTACGCCGGTGTTCCCGGCGGCGTGAGTCTGCGCGTCGATGCGGACCCGGAGCTGTCCGTGACGGCCGCTGGCGCCAGCCAGTTCGAGATCACCTGGAACACATCGCGTTATCCGTCGCTGGTGGTGCGCGATCGCCGGACGGGACGCGTCCTTGGCATCGGTCGACGCGGCAGCATGCGCATCGACGCGACGTCACTGGCCGACCTCGAGGCGATGCTCAGCGACGGGGTTGGCAGCACCACGCGCGGCCTCAGCCTCGGTGTGGCGCCGTGATGCGTCATCAGGGACCGCGAGGGCTTCTCGCGCTCGCGCTCTGCGCGTCCGGCTGCGCGTCACCGCGCGCGCAGCGTCAGCCGGCCGATACGACGATCGGCAGTGCGGCTGACACACTGGAAAGCGTCACTCTCGAGCGTGGATCGTGCCGTGGCAGCTGCCCCTCATACACCGTGTCACTGCGCGGTGATGGTCAGGTGCGCTTCACCGGAATCCGCTCCGTGCGACCGATCGGGAATGACTCAGCGCGCGTTCCGCGCTCTGCCGTCGCTGCACTGCGGACTGCTTTCGCAATCCGCGATTTTGCGCGGCTCCCGTCGACCATCGAGTACGGCGCTCAGGCCTGCGGCACCTGGGTCGCCGATTTGCCGACGCATCTCCTGTCAGTGCGCAGCACAAGCGGCGAGCACCGCGTGCGGTACGACGAGGGCTGTCGCGATCACCCAATGCTGCTCGATACGCTGGCCCGAATGGTCGACTCGGTCAGTGGCGCTGCTCGCTGGACCCTGGCACCACTCCGCTGACATACGCGAACATTCCTGAGAGATACCCATGACCCGATATTGCTTCGTGCGTCTTGTCCCAGCCGGTGCGTGTCTCCTGCTGTTGCTCGGCCTCCCTGGTCAGGTGGCGGCGCAGACTGCACAGCGCACAGCCGCGGACGCGCCCTCGCGGAACCGGGAAACGATCGTGCAGCACGATTCGCTCGCCGTGCACTTTCTCCGCTCGCCCAAGGCAAAGCCCGCGGCCCGACGACTGGTGAGCAGTGACAGTCCGTCGTCTGCAAAGTTCCGAGGGCACCGCGAACCTGTCCAGGCGACGCTGCCCTCCGGGACGCCGCTCCCGACGAAGAAGACCGCAACGAAGCGCTGACGCGCCTTCGTCAGTCAGTTCGCGGCGAGCGGGTCGATGGCCGGCGCACTTTCACTCGGCTGCGGACACTTCTCGACGTTCGGCGCCTCAGGAACCGGGGTACGGAATGCCCACGCGCCGATTCCGCGACAGACATCCGCACGGGACCAGACCGCGATACTCTGATTCGCGTATCCGACGTAGATCTCTGCGCCTCGCACCGCAACCCGCGAGACCTCCGCCGTCACCACTGGCTCCGTCCATCGCCCGCTGATGACATCGAGGACACGGAGGCGAGTCTGCGTCGCTCCCTGATTCTCGATGGCGTCGAGGACGAGCAGCCAGCCCGGTCCGATCCATTGGATCTGTCGAGCCAGCTCGACGGAGTGATGCGATCGAACGCGGCCCGTTTCCGCGTCAATAACGGCAATGCCATCGTCCCCGAGTACCGCGAGCACGGGCACAGTCGACCACCGGTCGACATTGAGTCCGCTCACCACATCGAACGACAGCTCGCCGACGAGTTCCGTCGTCCATTGCGCTGAAACGCGCAACCGTCCAGGTCCGTCCTCGGTCAGCCTGGCGCCGAAGAGGGTCGTGCCGACGAGTCCAAACGCGCGTTGACCAGCGGCGACCAGGTGCGAAAATCGTCCCGAGACCGAGGCCACTCGACGACGTGCGCCGAGCGAGGTGGCGATGTCGAACGGCACCACTCGTCCGTCGTGCAGGCCAAGCAGAAATCCACGTTCGCCCCATGGCGTCACGGCAGTGATCGCATCTGACTTCACTGCTCGCCAGCCGCCGTCGAGTCCTGAGACGAAGCCCTGCAGCAAGAGCGACCGCGCAAAGCAGGTCACACCATCGTTCGCGAGCCAGACGTCGGTGAGCCGCGAGTAGTCCCACTCACTCCGGTGTCCAGGCAGCGTCGTGATCGGGATCAACGCAGCATTCGCGCTGCTGACGGCGTACAGCACGTTGTCGCTTTCGCAGATGCCGCCGCTGGGCTGCAGGCTGCAGAACACGCCGCGCGGGCTTTCGACGGCCGGCCAGTCGTGCGTGGGGTGATCGCGAAGCGGAATGCGCGGCGTCGAGCGCGAGATGGAAAGCGCCGCGCGGCGCACCCACACTTCGGTGGTCAACAGCGTCGCATCCGCTTCATATGCATGCAGCGCAGCGACATCCCATGAGAACGCGCTGACGAACTCGCGGATGGCATCGCCCGACACCGATTCGCCGAGATGCAGCGCCGCTTCCAGCCCGGGGTCGCCATCACCGAACCGGACGATCCGCAGATCCTTCGTCAGGCTGCCGGAGGCCCAATGCTGGAGGATCGCCGCATCGGCGTCACCAATACGGGATCCGCTCGCGTCGCCCCGGTGCCAGAATACCTGCGCAGTGATGCGGTCCGGCCAGATTTCGATCATGAACGGCGGGCAGGACGGGGCGGCGTCGGCGTCACCGAGCGTCAGTCCTGCCACGCGAAACGGCATCGTCATGCCACGATACCCAACCGCATCGCGCAAGCGGATGGCATCGTTGTCCATCCAGCGGAAGTCGACACGCGTCCACAGGTCGATCGCCGAAAGATCGCCTCCAAGCTGCACAAAGACTGCTTCGGACGCGTCGTTCAGCGAACCAGACCGGTGGCCGTCAGGAGTCATCATCGGGAATGCAGGGTCCGTGAGACGAGCGTCGTCAGGGGACGCCGCGAACCGCGCCAGATGCGCAGTTCAGGCTGTCGGCGTTCCCTTCGGGAAGCTTAACGCCAATTCATCTTTCTGGGTGCCGGGGGGAGGCTCAAGGACGGTCGGCCGGACCCACGTCCAGCGGAAACGCCAGCGTGGCCACGCCAAAGGCGCCATCGCCTAAAGTCTTAGTTGACAGTCCGACGGTGCGCGCGCTACCATCCACGTGTCAACTAACCCCTTAGGTGCCAGGATGCCGACGTTTACTGCCAGAGAGCTGGATATCATGCGCGTCCTCTGGCGCCTAGGCGCGTCGACGGCCGCGGAGGTGCGCGAGACCCTCGCCAGCGAAGGGACGGAGCTGGCCTACAACACCGTGCTCACGATGCTGCGCATCCTGCAGGAGAAGGGGCACGTGGCGCACGAAGTCGAGGGGCGCGCCCATCGCTTTCGTGCACTGGTCGCTCAGTCGACCGCGGGACGCACCGCCGTCCGGCGGCTCCTCGACGGTCTCTTTGATCGGTCACCGGAGTCGCTACTCGTCCATCTCGTGCGGAACGAGGGTCTCGATCGCGCCGCGCTCGAGCGCCTGAAGGCCGTGGTGGAGCAGGAGCTGCGCGAGGACGCGCCATGATTGCCGCGACAGTGCTCGCCTGGACCGTGTTCGGCGCGTGTCTGGCGACGGCGGCCTGGCTGGCGGAACGCTGCTGTGTGAGGCTGAACTTGCCACGTCGCTGGACCTGGCTCATCGCAATGCTCGGCATTCTCCTGATGCCGCTCGCGCCGACCGCAACGTTTCCCGACACGCAGGCACTGGGCGGCGGGCACCGTGTTCCTGTCTCCGCTGGCGCGGTGTCGGCGCCAGACGCCGGCCCGGCAGCGGGCACGTCTCGACCGTCGCCGCAGGCACCTGCTGCCGCAGCCATCCAACACGCGCTGCTCGAGGCCATTCGCGTCCTCGCGCCCCTTGATGCATTTCTGCTGACGCTCTGGGCCTGCGCAAGTCTGGTGCTGCTCACACTCACCGTCAGTAGTACGCGCCGTCTGGCGCAGCTGCAGCGGACGTGGAAGGTCCGTCAACGCGAGGGGATCACGGCTCCCTGCGTACTCACGTCCGATGACGTCGGGCCGGCGGCATTCGGCGTGGGCCGCGGCCGGATCGTGATTCCGATCTGGGCCATGCAGTTGCCCCCACTCGACCGTCGGTTGCTGCTGCTGCATGAACGCTTTCACGTCCAGGCACACGATCCGCGACTCCTCGCCGTCGGCCTCGCGATGCTGATCATCGTGCCCTGGCACGTGCCGCTGCGCTGGTGCTTCCGACGGCTGCAGCGCGCCGTTGAACATGATTGCGACCGGCGTGTGCTGCATCGCACTGCGTCGGCGAAACGCTATGCCAGCCTGCTCCTGCGTGTCGCTGAACGCGGCATGGCGCTCCCGCCATGGCACCAGCGTGCGCTGGCGACGGGTGGTCCCACGGCGTCGATGACGTCGCTGTTGAGTGCGCACCGCGATCTCGAGTGTCGGTTGCGCGCGCTCACACCAGCCGTCGTCTCGCGGAGATCACGCTGCCAGGCGTTGCTTGCCGCCTGCGCCGCAGTGGTGACGACGATGGCGGCGTGCGCGGTACCGCTGCCACGACCACTGGCACTCGGTCCGACACAGCCCGTGTCCCGCACATTCGTCAGCCTGGGCACGGTCGTTCGCGATCCGGCGTGGATGGTGAACCGCACGAGTGACGGGAGCGAAGGGCCGGCCAGAAACGACCGCGATTCACTGTACTTCGCCCGCAGCGATTCGCTGGTGATTGCTGCCATTGAGCAGACACTTCCAGCGCTGCTGCAGCTGGCGGCGACCGCGACTCCGTACGTCGCGATCGCAGTAACTGAAGGCAATGAAGTCGTCGCCCATTCCATCGCTGCGGGACGACCAGTCCGCGATACCGCCGATGCCGCGACCGCGGCGGCACGCCGTGAGCGCGCTGCCGGACGCGCCGGGCTGCCGTCGAGTGCGCGCAACGATGCCGAGTTCGCGGGACGGATGGGGTACCTGGTCAACGGCAGCAAGGGCAGCCTGGACAACATCGGCGTCAGCCACCTGAAGGTCGGGGCCGATCCCCTCACGGTGCTCTGGGTCCGATTCCGCGCGCACCCGAGCATCTGACGATGCGCCGACTCGTCATCCCAGCCGTGCTGCAGGCGATTGTATTCGGCGCATTACACGCCCAATCACGACCGGATTCCGCCAAGGCGCCCCGCACCACCGATTCCGTCAAGACCGGTGCGGCGGAGACGAGCGCGGCACCACCGCCGGCGACGCTGTCGAAGGTCACTGTTCGAGCGACGCGTCGCCGAGTGCCGTCGGTGCGCGCCGGCGCGATCGGTGATGCCACCAGTCGGGATGAGCCACAGTCGTTCCAGCTGCTCGACGCCCTCACACAGGGCACGCTCGGCGCACTGCTCGGCGCGTCACCAGAGTTTGTTGCCACCGCGGGCGGCGGCTTCAGCTTGCTCGGCAGCGCGCCGGAATCGAATCAGCTGACCCTGGGTGGCGTGAGGCTTCCATCAGGATTCGTGACTGGCGCCGTCCGGTCAACCATTACTGCGTCGCCGTGGGATGTGTCGAATGGCGGTGCCGCTGGCGCGACGATCAATCTCGCGCTCGCGCGAGGCAACACGCACCGGTCCGCGTACATGGTGGCGCGATCCAGCGCATCGGGCGTGATCGCGGGCGGTACAGACGCGCCAACGGGGCTCACCCTTCCGTTGCAGCTCAGTGTGGCTGCCGACGGACCGCTCGGCCGGTATCGCTATTCCATCAGTGGGTTCGTGAACCATGACGCCGTCAACCTGCGTCGATGGGACAGCGCGCTGACGCCTGCGTCACGCGGCGTGCTCGACAGTGTGGCTGCCGTCGGTGGCGCACCACTGCTTCGTGCGAGCGAGGTTCGCCGGCAGTATGGCGTGCTGACGCGCCTTGATCTGCCCCGCCCCACCACGAACGGCCCGGAACGACAGTCGGATGTCTTCACACTGGCCCTGAGCCGGACCAGCGATGATGGCGGAACACGCGGCGGGTTCGCCACCGGCAGTGCGGGATTCACCTCGCTGCTCGATGTGGGAGCGCTGCAGTTTGAGTCAGTCCGCATCGTCCGTGGTATCGCGCGAGTGACGTCGAACGTCGCGATCTCCACGTCCGAATCATCGGTCGCTCGACAAAGCAGGGCGCCGGTCGTGCTGCTGACCGACAATGGCCTGGGTGCGATCGTCAACGTCGGCGGCTCTGCCCCCCAGCCAACGACGCGCGTCAGCAGCGCCGAAGCACGCTCGCAGGCCGTCTGGTTCAGTGCCGGCAATACCCGGCGATACCTGCTGCAGGTCCAGTCCCGGTATGAAGGCATGCGAGTCGGCAGTCTCGAGTCGCAATCGACCTTCAGCGTTTCGTCAGCGGCGGACCTTCAGCAGGGCCGCGCCGTGGCGTTGACGCGCGGCCTCGCCACTGACGGTGCTGGCGCGCGAACCGGCGTGCTGGCACCGGCAGCGAGCATCGGCTTCGATCTCGGACGACGCGGGTCGATGCTGATCGGCGCCCGTGCCGACGGCTGGATGGCATCGGACATCGTTCGCGGTGTAACACTGCGGGGTCTCGATCTCTCGCCGAGAGTGTCGTTTCAGCAGCAGGTCGGCCATCGCTCGCGCGGACGCGGTGCGTTCGGCACGCTGCGGGGTGGCGTCGGCCGTTTCGCCGACTGGCCATCGCTGCAACAGTGGTCACCGGCGTGGAGCAGCACTGGCGGGCAAGCCGTGGCCTGCAGCGGTGCAGCGGTACCGCCGGTCGACATCATGAACTCGGCAGCGGAATGTCTCGGTGGCGCGGCCGCCGTTTCGACCGGTCGGCTGCTGGCCGCATCGACGCTGGCGCCAGTCGTCTCGAGCCGCGGCGAACTGTCACTCGAGGTGCACCAACTGGCGCGCGGCGTTCGGGCGGAGTTTGGTGTGTCCGCGTCGCAGTCTGATCGCATGGCGGTGGTTCGTTCGCCGTACTTCGCGCGGACCGTCGTTGGTCGGTTGATTGGCGAAGCCGGCAGGGCGTTGATCGTCGATCCCGCGGCGATCACCTCGAATGGCATCGTACCGCAGGCGTCGCTCCCGGCTGACGAGCGCGCCGCACCGATTCTCGCCCCGGACGGTCGCGCTTCCGGCTATCAGTACCGTGTGCGACTCGCGACACGGGATCCATGGGCGCGCACCCAGCTGGAAGCGAACTACGCGTGGAATGGCGGTTCGCAGCGCGCGGCAGTCACGGCGCCAGCGTTCGCCGCTCCTGGTCTTCTCACGGCCCCAGCGACCGGCAACCGGCACACGATCATGACCTCGATCGGCACCTGGATCGGCGTGAGTCAGTTCTATGCCACCGTGATCGCGCGCAGTGGGCTGCGATTTACGCCGCGGGCTGATCGCGACCTGAACGGCGATGGCGCGGCAAATGACGCCGCTTTCGTCCCGGTCGATCGGGCCGCGGAGTGGGCGTCGGCATCACCCGCCGCGGTGCGGTCGTGTATCCGGAATACCGCGGGCACGGTCATCGCGCCGAACGCGTGCGCCGGCCCGTGGTCGGTGTCGTCAATGCTGATGGCGCAGATCCCCGGACCGAAACTGGGGCTGCCCCGCGGGATGGAGGTCACCCTGCAGGTCACCAACCCCACCGCGCTGCTCGCACGGGGTGGTGGCGGGAACGTGACATTCGGCGGCGCAGCGTGGGTCGACCCGACCCTGGTGCGTGTGACCGGCTTTGATCCCGCCGCACAACGGTTCCGCACGGAACGGTTGCAGGGCTTCGGCCGCGCGGTCGGGCTGTCGCGGACGGTGACGGATCCGGTGCGCATTGCAATCAGTCTGCGGATACCGCTGGGTCGCAGCGCGTTCGACCGGCGCATGGACGAAACGGTGGCGATCCTCGCCACGGACACCAGCGCAGCAATGCGCACTCGGGTGGCCGAGAACGTCTTCGGCTACCTGCCGAACATTCCCGAGGTGTTTCTCAAGCAGATCCCGCGGCTGCAACTGACGCGGGAACAGCGCGAGGCACTTGAAGCGCTCGACGCGGAATGGAAAACGATTACTCCGCGCGCCGCCGCCCAACTGAGCGCCAGGGACGCCCGCGACCCGCTTGCGCGTCGCGCGCTGCTCGAGGCGCGAGCAGTCGCCGTGGCCGACGTGCAACGCATCATGTTGCAGGTCCGTCAGTTGTTGACCAGCAGTCAGCTCGCGGTGCTCGAACCGTACGAAGCAACGCTGCTCAATCAACGGCTCGTTCGGTGGGTGGAGTTGTCTGCGTATCCCTTCTGAATCGCCACGTTCGTGACAGACGCGGAATCGGTTCCTGACGCCAGCGCCCTCGCCGACTATTGACACGGGTGCCGACGTGTCTCGGCGGCCTGCGCAGGATGGAATCGGAGGATCCAGCCGCGAACGGCGGCGTCTATCGCTGGGCCCTCAATCCGGTTTCTGGTACTGCAGGACTTGCGCATTCTGCGCGGGGCACCACGCCGAGCGCCCGCCGAATGTCCTTTGGGATCACGACCTGATACTTCGGAGAGACTGTCCCTACGGACATCAGATCTCAATCGATAGCCGTATCGTACAACTCTCCGGCGATCGATCGCGTCTGGCGCAGGGGGAGTGGAACGCTACCGGTACCCCGCCGCCTGCAGCTCGAAGAGCTCGGCATACCGCCCCCGCTCCGCCAGCAGTTCCGTGTGCGTTCCCGACGCCTCCACACGGCCGTTCTCGAGCACCAGAATCCGATCCGCCATCCGGACGCTCGAGAATCGGTGCGAGATCAGCACGCCGGTCTTGCCACTGCTCAGTTCCTTGAAGCGTTCGAACACTTCGTACTCCGCTCGCGCGTCGAGCGCGGCGGTCGGTTCGTCGAGAATCAGCAGCTGCGCCTCGCGCATGTACGCCCGCGCGATCGCCACCTTCTGCCACTCGCCGCCACTGAGATCGACGCCCTTGCGGAAGCGTTTGCCGATCGGCTGATCGTACCCGTTCGGCAGCCTGGCGATCACCTCGCTCGCCAGACTGCGTTCGGCGGCAGCGGCGATACGCGCCTGGTCACTCCGGGCGTCGATGCGCCCCACGGCAATGTTGTCACCGGCGGTCATGTTGTAGCGGACGAAGTCCTGAAAAATCACACCGATGTTGGCGCGGAGCTGATCGAGATCGTACTCACGCATGTCATGCCCATCGATCAGGATCCGTCCCTCGTCGGGATCGTAGAGGCGAGCGAGCAACTTCACGATCGTCGTCTTGCCGGCGCCGTTTTCGCCCACCAGCGCCAGCACTTCACCCGCGCGCAGGGTGAAGCTCAGATTCCGGACGGCCCAGCGATCGGCGCCCGGATACTGAAAGCCCACGCCGTCGAACACGATGCCCTGCTGCAGTACGGGAGGAAATGGTCGCGGATCCGTCGGCGTCCGGATCCCGGGCTGTATCTCAAAAAATGAGAAGAGGTCGTCCAGATACAGCGCCTGGCTGGCCGTCTGCGTGAACCCGATCAGCAGCCCTTCCAGCAGCGTGCGCAGCCGACGGAATGAACCGGCGAGAAAGGTCAGATCGCCGATCGAGAACTGCCCGGTCAGTGTGCGAAGCACAATCAGCGCGTAGGCGACGTAGTACCCAAGCGTGCCGAGTGCCGTCAGCGCGCCACCCCATCCCGCACGTCGCATCGCCAGACGTCGGTTGGCGAGATAGAAGTCGGTGGCCAGCTTCCGGTATCGTTCGATGAGAAAACTGTTGAGACCGAAGATCTTCACTTCCTTCGCGGTCTCCACACTGGCGCCGGTCTGGCGGATGTAGTCCAGCTCGCGGCGATCCGCCGTGCGCGAGTACGCCAGGGAGTAACTGCGCTCGTTGAAGTACGCTTCGCCAAGAAAGGCGGGAATCAGCGCCACGAGGAGCAGCAGAATGAGCCACGGGGCATAGGCCACCATACCAATGCCGAAGGTCGCGATGGTGATCATGTCCTGCACTTGAGCGAACAACTGATTCATCAGCGACATGCGCCCTGAGGCCTGTCGGCGCGCGCGCTCCAGTTTGTCCTGCTGCTCGCTATCCTCGAAGTCTTCGAGATCGAGCGTTGCAGCGTGCTCCATCAGCCGGATGCTGGTGCTGTTGGAGAACTGCTCGGTCAGCAATGCGTCGAACAGTGAGACCAGCCGGCCCAGCACATCGGCGGCGACGGCGAGCGCCAGCTCTGCCCCCAGCAGCCAGAGCAACCGATGCGACGCGACGCTTCGAATCCACGCAGCAAGGCCGAGTGGTGCGCCCCCGACCGATGCGCGGGCCATCACCTCGTCGATGATCAGCTTGCCCACGTAGAGCGTCATGACGGGCAATACCGCGCGAACGAGACGCAGCAGCACCGTCCACGTCGTCAGTGTCTTGCTGGTTGCCCAGATCAGTGCCAGGAATGGCGGAATGTTCCGGATGGCACCCAGCCGCTCCCGAAACGTGCGTGTGGGAGGTGTGGAGCCACGGAGTGGCGGTTCGGAGACGACGGTCGGCTGGCGCGGCGGCATGAGGCAGCATACCGGGGCCCGACTGGCAGGGATACTGGCCGGACGGAAGGACGACCGATTTGCGCTATGCCGTTGCGCTCTGGTCCGCCGCCGGTGCGGTCGATCGCGCGCTGGCGGCGATGGCAGCCCACGCGCCGAGATCGAGCGGTGCCAAGGGGACCTTGAGCCCAAGCCGCCGCACCTCGGGGGCGAGGGCAGCGAACGTCACTGCCAGACGCTGCTTCTCCTTCGACAACGTCTCACATTGCGACGTGGCCAGACACCACGCCTCGAGCGCCTGCAGCAGGCACGAGAGTGTTGCTCGCCCGGTCCGATCCAGCGGAGTCACAAGTCGCCTGACGGGCTCCGGCAGAACGGGGAGGAGCGCCATCTCCCAACGGTCGAGATGACGGGAGATCAACTGTGACCGAATCAGGTCCGCCGCTGTGTCGATCCGCACCGGCAGTGACACGAAATGCGACCAGGAGCGAAGCCAACCCCGCACCCGCTTCAGCCCGACGCCCACATTCGGCCGCTCGACCGGCCAGCCACGATCTCTGAGCACGATCCAGGCGAGTTGCTGATCGTGCCGCGCCGCGGCAGCGGCATCGAGAACGCGTTCGGCGACGGTGCAGATCGACTCGATCCGCTGCGCGACTGACGGTTCGCCCCTGAGACGCTCCACGGGGCCCGGCGCGAGCTCCACGCGAGCCACGGTCATCTGAGATTCGCGAATTCCCAAGCCACGCACGATCGCTCACTCCGTTCGATAGCGGGACTGCGTTCATCAGTGGCTGCCCCCGTCATCGGGGCCAGGAACCACAGCGGCCAGCTGCCCGCAAACCGCACATGCGACGACCACCACGGAGTGGCCGGCCGCGTGAAAGTGAGCAAATTCCTCGAAAACGCTAAGCGATAGGTGACCGTGCTGGCAAGCCCTGATTCTCTCGGCGCAATACGGAGAGCGCACGGACATTGCGCCGACCCGGTCCGAAATCAGCAACGGTCATGACTGCGCGGCACCGACGTGAACCCGTTCGCCCTGTGGCTCCAGCCGCCGAGTACAGGAGCGCGCTTCGGTTTCGATCGCGAGCGGCAAGCTCAGAATTGCGCGCAAATCGCGTGCGTGTCACCCAGCAGCGATGGCGCGCGCCTGTGAAGCCACCGATCGCCAGCTCCGCAGATCCAGCGGATTGGCCGGCACTGGAATGCCGAGCGCCGGGAGCTCGCGCGAGACGCGATCGAATCGTTCCCGCAGCTGCACGGTGCGCTGGGCTGCCGCCAGCGCCTTCGAATTCGCGTCGACCCATGCAGCGAGTGCCTGCAGCACACAGGCGAGCGTGGCCTGGCCGGTGGGATTCAGGGGTCCGACGACATTCCATACCGCATCGGGGAGCGACGGCCGCAGTTTCCACTCGCAGAGGAAGAGTGACAGTCGGATCTCGCGGTGCCGACTGGCGTCGCCAGACCCGTGCGCGACGACCGGCAGGTTCACCAACTCGCTCCACGAGGCCATCCATTCCCGCGCTGCCTCCAGTGCCTCCGGCGCCGGTCGCGTGTCCGAGGGCCAGCCGCGATCGCAGAGCACCAGCCAGGCAAGGGACTCGGCGTCGAGCCGCTCCTGAGCCACCGCCAGATCGTGTTCGCTGTCGGCACAACAGAACTCGAGTGTCGAGGCCACGCGACCCGCGATTTCCGCGCGATCCGACACCTCGCGCAGTCGATCGAGGCGCGGGCCCTGTGACCGGGAGTGAGTAATGGCGGCCTGCGCCAGGGGTGTTCTCATTGCACGTGCCTGTAGTGACCGAAGACCCTGACAACTGAAGGGGGAGCGAGGGAGACCCCTGCGGCATGGTGCATCAGGTTCCTTCCCAGCCTCTCGACGCGCGGACGCCGAGCAGGTCACGTCGCTATGTTCCCCGGCGGACATTTCCACAGGAGCGCACGACGTGGTTCAGGCCAGTCCCAAGTCGCAAACGGAATACGATGTGATCGTCGTCGGATCAGGCGCCGGCGGTGGCATGGCGGCGTACCAGCTGGCGGTGGCCGGCCTCAAGGTGTGTGTGCTGGAGGCGGGGCGCAGCTACGACCCCGTGCGAGAGACGCCGATGTTCAAGCTGCCTCGCCAGGCCCCCCTGCTGGGCGCGGGCACGAAGCACAAACCGTTCGGCTTCTTCGATGCGACGGTGGACGGCGGCTGGGAGGTGCCCGGTGAACCGTACACCAACGCCCCCGGCACTGACTTCAAGTGGTGGCGCGCGCGCATGCTTGGCGGCCGGACCAACCACTGGGGTCGCATTTCGTTGCGCATGGGTGAATACGACTTCAAGCCGAAGACGCGCGACGGGCTCGGCGCCGACTGGCCGATGACGTACGACGAACTGGCGCCGTACTACGATCGCACGGAAATGTTGATCGGCGTCTATGGCGGCGATGACAACCTCGAGAACACTCCGGGGTCGCCCCCAGGCGTGTTGCAGCCCGCTCCCGCCCCGCGCGCTCCCGAGCTGCTGACGAAGAAACATGCGGCGCCACTGGGCATCCCGGTCATTCCGGCGCACCTCGCCATCATGACGCAGCGGCAGGACGCTGACGTGCTGCCGAAGAAAATTCACCCGAACAACCCGCTGGCACAGAAGGTACTTGCGCAGTCCATGCGCCAGCGCGCCGCCTGCCTCTGGGCCACGCCGTGTGGCTGGGGCTGTTCGGTGAAGGCGAATTTTCAGTCGACGACCGTGCTGCTCCCGCCGGCGATGATGACCGGCAACGTCGACATCGTGCCTGATGCGATGGTGCGCGAACTGATCATCGATGCCAGCGGCAAGGCGACCGGTGTACGCTACATCGACAAGACGACGCGCAGCGACCGGCAGGTGAAGGCCCGTGTCGTCGTGCTCGCGGCGAGCGCCTGCGAAAGTGCGCGCATCATGCTCAACTCGAAGAGCACGCTCTTCCCGAATGGCGTGTCCAACAGCAGTGGGCTGGTGGGCAAGTACCTGATGGACACCGTCGGCGCCGGTATCGGCGGCCAGATCCCGGCACTCGAGAACCTGCCGCCACACAATCAGGACGGTGCCAGCGGGATGCACATGTACGTCCCGTGGTGGGAGTACAAGAATCAGCTCGCGGGCAAGCTCGGGTTCGCACGTGGCTATCACATCGAATTCGGGGGCGGACGGGACATGCCGGGCCCTGGCATCTTCGGTGGCCTGGAGAGCTACACCAACGGCGCCTACGGCAAGCGCTTCAAGGAAGAGGCGCGTCGCTACTACGGCAGCTTCATGTACTTCTCCGGCCGCGGCGAGATGATCCCGAACGAGGATTCCTACTGCGAGATCGATCCAAACGTGGTGGATCAATGGGGTATTCCCGTACTGCGTTTCCACTGGAAATGGTCGGAGCATGAGACGAAGCAGGCCGCGCACATGGTCAAGACGTTTGCCGAGATGATCACGGCCATGGGCGGCAAGGTACAGGGCGCAGTGCAGACGGATGGCGCGAAGGCGATTGCGAATGGCGGGGAGATCATTCACGAAGTCGGGACCTGTCGCATGGGCACCGACCCGAAGACGTCGGTGCTCAACCAGTATGGCCAGTCGTGGGACGTGAAGAATCTGTTCGTCACCGACGGCTCGGTCTTCGTCTCGAATGCCGACAAGAATCCGACGTTGTCCATTCTCGCGCTGGCGTGGCGCACGTGTGATCACATCATGGCCGAAATGCAGCGGGGGAACATCTGATGCGCGATGAAACACGAGATGAAACACGCGATGAGCTGCGTGATGAACCGACGCCGCCGATGGACCGACGTGAGGCACTCAAGGTCATTGCCACCGCGGCGGCGGGGGCGGCGCTGGTGGACGGGCTCACGCCCTCGATCACCGATGCGCAGCAACCCGCTCCCGCCGGGCCACGGCCGCGTGCCCTGCCGAATGCCCCCGTTCCGCCGAAGTCCGGACCGCGCGGCACTGCCACCGACCCCGATCTCATCAAGCCGACGGCGAACTGGCCACGGCTGCTCTCAGCGACGGAGATGACAACGCTGGCCGCGCTCTGCGACATGATCATCCCGGCAGACGACAAGAGCCCGAGTGCATCAGCGGTCGGTGCGCACCGCTACATCAACGAGTACGTCAGTGCGCCGTACGACTGGGCCGAACGGGCACTGGTCCGCGTCCGCGGGGGGCTGGCCTGGCTCGATGTGGAGAGTCAGCGGCGGTTCACGCGGCGGTTCACCGCGCTGACGCTCGCGGAACGCACCCGGATCTGTGACGACATCTGCTTTCTGCCGAAGGCGACGCCGGAATTCCAGGCGGCCGCACGATTCTTCGATCAGATCCGCGATCTCACCGCCAGCGGGTTCTACACCACCGATGCCGGGATGAAGGATCTGCAGTACATCGGGAATGTCCCGCTGGCGAAGTTCGAAGGGCCGTCACCCGAAGTCCTGCGGCACCTGGGGTTGTAGTCACGAGGAAGGATCCTGCGCAACTTTCGCCCGTTCGCTCAGCGACGGCGAAGGGGCGTCAGCTCCACCTTCCGTATCTCGACGGCCGCGCCTTCGGACTGAATTGCAATCTGGCCGCGGTCGGCGGTGGCTTTGGTCCCTCGGTTGACGAGGGTTCCGTTCACCCACACCGCGATCGTCCGCCCGCGCGCCTCGACCACGATCCGGTTCCATTCGCCGACCGGTTGTTCGCGCCCATCAACAAGATGCTTGATCCGTCGTCCCTTCCCTTCGGTGATGCCCCACTCGTCACGCGGACCACGGCGACGGAGCATGTCCGGCACCGTGATGTCCTCGACGATGCACCAGAAATCCCCCGCATTCCCCGATTCCATCTGGACCTCGATCGACTTCGGGAACATCGCATAGAGCGCGCGTGGCGTTGAGGCGTGAATCAGAAGCCCCGCATTGCCCGGTTGCCCCGGAAAGCGGTACTCGACCTCGAGCCGATAGTTGCGAAACGAGGAGTCCGAGATCAGGTGCCCGGGCGGATTTCCCGCGATCGTCAGCATTCCCTCCCTGACGGAAAACGGCGAGCCGAGGCTCGGGGTGGTGTCAATCGCGGGGACGTCCACGTGCCACCCCGCGAGGTTCGCCCCATTGAAGAGCGCACGAGTCTGTGCGGAGAGGAGCCCGGCGCTTGCGGCAAGAGCGCAGACGGCGCGAAGGGCGGCCACGGCTGAGGCGCCGCAACGGAAAAGGCGCATGGGCATGATCCTCCCGAAGTCTTGAGTAGCGCGCCGCTGGGCGCCCGGCGGCATGAGCGTGCAGAGAAGTATGTCGCCGTGCGTCGTCGTCTGGCGAGTGTTCATCGGAAGCGGCCGAAGACGGCCATGGCCTGGGGCCGCAGGACGATCGTTTGCGTCCCGTCGTCACCGACGATCAGTGGCTGCCAGGCAGATGGATACAACGCCGTGTAGCTGGCGCTCGGCTCCAATCCGATCACCCTCAGCGCCGCGGCACTACGCCCCACATTGATCGCGATGACTGTTTCATCGTTCCCGGATCGTCGCACGAAGCTCAGCGTCGGCCCGTCGACGACGACGTCCGAATAGCTGCCCTGCGCAATGGATGGCCGGGTGATGCGGAGGCCGATCATCGCCTTGTAGAAATGAAAGATCGAGTCGGGGTCGGCGCGCAGTGTGGCGTAGTTGTTCCAGTCGGCGTTGGCCGAACGGGCACGAAATGGTGTGCCAGTGGTGAAATCGGGGCGGCCATCGCCAGGCGTCCAGCTCATTGGCGTGCGCAGGCTTTCATCCGCGCTCATGTCGATACCCGAGGCCATGCCGAGCTCCTCACCGTAGTAGATGAAGGGCACGCCGGGTTGCAGCAGGTACATCGCGGCGGCGAGCTTCATCATTTCGGCGTTGCCGCCCAGCTGGTCCCAGACGCGCGAGCCGGCGAAGGAGTCGTGGTTCGAGAGCAGGGTGGCGATGGTCGGTGGAGCGATTGGCGGGAACCCGGCCACCAGCTCGAGGGATCGCGTATCGCCTCTGGCCGCTTCGAGCAGGTCGCGGTGATGCCCGAAAGCGAACGCGCTGCCGCCAGGGTGCGTGGAGGCAAATCCGATCGGGTCGGCCGGGGCCTCGCACACCATGTAGCGATTCTCGTACGAATCGATCAGCCGTTCGAGGCCCGCAACGATGTCGTAGCTCTCACGTTGGTTCACATACTCACATTTGTTCGTTTCGATCAGGTTGCCGACGGCATCGAAGCGAAAGCCATCGATGCCCCGATTGAGCCAGAACCGCAGGTTGTCGTGGTGCCATGCGATGACGTCGGGGTTCCGCAGATTCCAGTCGGGCATCTGGTCCCAGAACGCGCCGAAGTAAAAGCCGGTGGGATCGCTGTGCCACGGATCCCCGCCGTAGATGCTCCACCCGTCGGGTTTCTCCGCCGCCCACAGGTACCAGGGCCGGAATTCGCTCTCGTCATTCAGGCGCGCGTTGATGAACGCCGGGTGCTGCGCGGCGCTGTGATTCATCACATAGTCGAGGATCACACCAATGCCGCGCGTGTGTGCTGCTGCGATCAGGGCATCCAGATCGTCCATCGTGCCGTACTGCGGCTCGATGGCACGATAGTCGGTCACGGCGTACCCGTGGTCGCGGTCCTGGCTGGGCATGATCGGCATCAGCCAGAGTCCCGTGATGCCGAGTCCCTTGAGATAGTCCAGCCGCGCGAGCAGGCCCTGCAGATCACCGATCCCGTCGCCGTCGGAATCCTGGAACGACCGCACGAAGACCTGGTACATCGTACCGAATTGCCACCCTGGTGGCAGCGTGGATCCGGGATCAGCGTTCGGAACGTGGGCGTAGGCAACGTCGTGCGGCACGTGGAGTCCGGTGAGCGGTGGGGGGAGCGAGCGCAGCGAGCACGGCGACACACCGGCTGAGTTTGATATGGTCCCGGCTCGCATTGCGAAGCGGAAACACAGTCGGCCGAGGCAGGCCCGTGAGAAGCATTCAGCCGTGACAACGGTTAACCATTACAGGCTTTTCTGTTTTCCACACCTCGCCGAAGGAGCTTGCCATGAACAGCTCTCTGATTCGTCTGGCCATCGCACTGGTTCTGCTCGCCGCATGCGACAAGAAGAAGTATGCGCCGACGGAAACGCGCGGGTCGATCCTCGACCTCCGTCAGGCACCCACCGCACCAGCGTTGTCGCCCGCGCCTGCCGGCCCGACTCGCGTCGGCTGAACCGCGTGGCGAGGTGATCCTGCGGGCGCAATTCCTGATGTCTGCAGGATCACCGCGCACCATCGAGTGCGAACGCGATCAACTCGGCATTTTCGCCGCCGCCACTGGCGACGACGATGTATTGCACACCGTTGGCCCCGCGGTACGACACTGGGTTGGCGTAGCCGCGGCCGGCGGGCAGCGCAAACTGCCAGAGTACGCGCCCGTCGCGCGTGTCCAGTGCATAGAGCACGTTGCCGCCGCCGGTGGCGAACAGCAGCCCGCCCTTCGTCACGGTGCCACCGGGTGCGCCGGCGACGCCAAGGGGCGGCAGTGCAATGTTCCTGAGCAACGGATGCTCCCGGATTGAGGGAGTGTCACCGAACGTCACCTGCCAGCGCGTCGAACCGGTGTTCAGATCGATCGCGGTCATCGTTCCATACGGCGGCTTGATCAGCGGTAGTTGCTCCGGCGGCGCGTGATCATTCCGGCCAGAATCGGGATCCGCCGTCACGCCGATTCCGCTGCGAGGCAGGTCCGCGGTGTACTCGAAGCCGATGGTGTCGTTCGGTGTGCCGCGCTGAATGCGATAAAGCGCAGGACTGTTTGTCGCCTTCACGAACAGGGTGTGCGACTCCGGATCGTACGACGTACTGCCCCACCCCGCCCCGCCGATGGCACCGGGCATCGTGATGGTGCCCTGCAACGACGGCGGTGTGAAGAGCGGGCCGCTGCGGTACTTCCGGAACTCCGTGAGCGCGCGCTGCTTCAGCTCCGGGGTGAAGTCGATCAGGTCTTCCTCGGTGACGGCTTGCCGGGCAAAGGGCGCTGGCAGCGTCGGCATCGGCTGCGTTGGCGCAGCGCGCTCACCCGGCACATCGCTGGCGGGGACAGGACGTTCAGGGATCGGCCAGATCGGCTGACCTGTCAGCCGATCGAGCACATAGATCCACGCCGTCTTTGATGGTACGGCCACGACATCCCGCTGTCGGCCACGCCAGGTGATCGTCGCCAGCACGGGTGGCGCGGGCAGGTCGTAGTCCCACAAGCCGTGATGCACGACCTGATAGTGCCAGACGCGTTTGCCGGTGCGCGCATTCAGCGCCACCACCGATTCGGCGAACAGATTGTCGCCTTTCCGATCGCCACCGTACCAGTCGTTGGTTGGTGTCGACACCGGGAGGAAGAGCAGACCGCGCGCGGCATCGAGACTCATCGGGGCCCACACATTCGTATGACCCATGTACGCGTATGCGCCCGCTTCCCAGGTCTTCCAGCCGAACTCGCCGGAGTCAGGCACCGTGTGAAAGCTCCAGACCCGCTGGCCCGTGCGCACATCGAAGGCCTGCACGTCGCCAGGCGGATCGTTCCGGTATCGCAGGCGGTCTCCGACGCCGTTGCCAACGATCACCAGGTTACCGTACACGACCGGCGGCGAGGTGTTGGTGTAGTGCGCGCGATTGGTGCGCCGACGCAACTGGGCGGTGAGATCCACCTCACCGTTGTCGCCGAACGATGGAATTGGCTTGCCGGTCGCGGCATCGAGTGCGACGAGCTTCCATCGTGCGTTGATGAAGATGCGCCGTTCGCGCGGGGTCGACCACGTCGCAACGCCACGGTGCACGAAGCCGGTACCGTTGGATGGTTGCCCCATCCGCCAGACTTCAGGGTCGAATTTCCAGAGTTCACGACCCGTGCGGGCGTCGAGCGCGGCCACGGCCGCGTACGGCGTGGAGACGAAGAGCGTGTCCCCGATGATGATGGGTGACGCCTGGAACAGGCCGGGCCGGGACGCTTTCTGCGACGTACTCGCCGGCACGTCACGTTCACCGGTGCGCCAACGCCACGCGACCTCGAGTCGGCTGACGTTCGCTCGGTCGACATCGGCAATCGGCGCGTAGCGCATCGCCCCAGGGTCGCCACTCGGCGTTGACCAATCAACGCGCTGGGCTGCGGCCGAGGCGGCGCTGCCGCAGAGAAGCAACACGGGAATCAGGGACGCCACGGCTCGGCGGGCGGGCAATTGGCTCAGTGTCATGATCGGGAGAACATCGCACCGCGAACACGTTGGCTCCATCCCCACCCTCGACACACCCTGTACCGAGTTCAGCTATTGCCACTGCGGGCCCGTCGTCCGCCGGTTGTCCGACGCCGCGAGACCTGGGCCGACTGCGCCTGACACGGCCTTCAGACTCTCGAGCCGCCTGCCGACACACGAGGGGAGCCTGTTGGACGCTCTGTGTGGATCAGCCTGCACACTTTTCCAGCCACGACAATCATCGATGGACGAATCCGAGCGACTGCAGGCCCTTCAGGCTCTCGACGTTCTCGACTCCGCACCGGAGCGCGAGTTCGACGCATTGGTCGCGGCCGCAGCACTCGTCTGCAACGTGCCGATCTCACTCGTCAGTCTGATCGACATCGACCGGCAGTGGTTCAAGGCCAACCTCGGCCTGTCTGGCGTCACCGAGACTCCCCGCGATCTGGCCTTCTGCGCCCACGCGATCAGCGACGACGGGATCCTCGAGATTCCCGACGCACGACTCGACATCCGATTCGCCGGGAATCCACTGGTCACCGGAGCGCCCGACATCCGCTTCTACGCGGGGGCCCCGTTGCGGCTGGGCAATGGCGCATCGGTTGGTACGCTCTGCGTCATCGATCGAGAACCACGAACGCTGACCGAGACGCAACGCGCCGTGCTGGTCCACCTGGCCGCAGCCGCGGTGCAGGCGCTCGAAACGCGTCACAAGGCACGAGCCTTCCTGGCCAGTGAGGCGCGCTTTCGAACACTCAGCGAGGCGTCGCCGCTGGGAGTGTTCGCGACGGATGCCGATGGCGCCTGCACCTACACCAACGCGCGCTGGCGGGCGATGTACGGCCTGACGGCCGAGGAGGCTGCGGGCGACGGATGGAGTCGCACGATACATCCGGACGACCGGCACGGCGTCTTCACCGAGTGGCAGCGGACGGCGGAAGCACGTCTGGACTTCGACATGGAGTTCCGCCTGCGGCGTGACGATGGCACCATACGACACGTGCGGTCGATGTCGCGGCCGGTCATTGACGATGACGGCGTGGTGACGAGCTACGTCGGCTCAGTGAAGGACATCACGGAACGCAAGGAGCAGGAGACGCAGTTGCGCCGGAGCGAACAGTTGCTCAACCGCACTGGCGCACTGGCGAAGATCGGTGGCTGGGAGCTGGACCTGCACACCGGGGAGCTCGAGTGGTCCGCACAGACCCGCGAGATCCACGGCGTCCCTCCTGACTACCGTCCACAACTCGACGAGGCCATCCACTTCTATGCACCGGAAGCGCGGCCAGTGATCGAGGCAGCGGTGGCGCGGTCGATGGCTGACGGTACGGCGTGGGATCTGGAGCTGCCCTTCATTCAGGCCTCAGGAAGCCGCATCTGGGTCCGGGCGGTTGGCTATGCGGAGTTCGCCGAACAGAAGCCGATCCGCTTATTGGGGGCATTTCAGGATATCACGCAGCTCGTCGAGCAGCGTCAGGCACTCGAGAGCACCCGCGACCGAATGACGCTTGCCACGGAGAGCGGCGGAATTGGAGTGTGGGACTTCGACGTCAGCAGCGGCGCGCTGCTCTGGGACGAGTGGATGTACCGACTCCATGGGCACAGCGGCCCGGCGATGGCTGCCACCTACGATTTCTGGGCCAGTCACCTGCACGAGGACGATCGGGCGGGTGCGGAGCAGCTGTTGCGCGACGCGCTCGATGGGACGCGCGACTTCCGAACCGAGTTTCGGGTAGTCTGGGCGGACGGCAGCGTGCATCACCTGCGCGCGGCCGCTCGCATCACGCGCGACAGTGCCGGGGCTGCGGTGCGCATGGTGGGTGTCAACTGGGACGTCACATCGTTGCGCCAGCTCGCCTCTGATCTGGCGGACCAACACGAGCTCCTCCGCGTGACGCTGCAGTCGATTGGCGACGCGGTGATCACGACTGATGCGTCGGGCACGGTGACGTGGCTCAATCCGGTGGCCGAGCGCATGACCGGCTGGCGGTCGCAGGACGCCGCCGGCTTGCCGGTGACGGATGTGTTCCACATCGTGCATGCCGTGACCAGAGTGCAGGAGGGAAATCCAGTGGCAACGTGCCTCGGCACGGACCTCGCGCGTTCGCCAGCCCCGACCACGCTGCTCATTTCGCGCGACGGTTCCGAGTTCGGCATCGAAGACTCAGCGGCGCCGATCCGCAACGCGCTTGGCGAGGTGCTTGGAGCCGTGCTGGTGTTCCGCGATGTCACCGAGCAGCGTCGGTTGGCCGGTGAGATGAGCCATCGAGCCACACACGACGCGCTGACCGGCCTCGTGAATCGGGCCGAGTTCGAAACCCGCCTCCAGCGGACGCTGACGCAATCGCACGACGACGGAACGCAGCACGCAATGCTGTTCATCGATCTCGATCAGTTCAAGCTCGTCAACGACACCTGCGGGCATTCCGTCGGCGACCAACTGTTGCAACAAGTCGCCAGGCTGCTCACGGCCGCGGTTCGCAACGGGGATACGGTGGCGCGACTGGGCGGAGACGAGTTCGCCGTGCTCCTGACACACTGCACGTCGGAGCAGGCGCAGCGAGTGGCACAGCAGATTTGCGACCGAATGGACGACTACCGTTTCGTTCACGACAGCCGCCGATTCCGGATTGGCACCAGCATCGGTCTGGTGCCGGTCGACAGCCGATGGGCCACGACCGCAACTGCCATGCAGGCTGCCGACACGTCCTGCTACGCGGCGAAGGAGGCCGGCCGCAATCGGGTTCACGCCTGGTTCGAGACGGACCTCGCGATCAGCGCTCGCCACGGAGAAGTGACGTGGGCGGCCCGACTCGAGGACGCGCTTGACCAGAACCTCTTCGTTCTGCACGCGCAGCGAATCGAGGCCCTCGCCGCGGAGCAGGTCGGGTTGCATGCCGAGGTCCTGATCCGGATGCGCGACGCAGACGGAGCCTTGATCCCACCCAGCGCCTTTCTGCCAGCCGCGGAGCGATTCCACCTTTCAACACGCATCGACCGATGGGTGCTGCAGCATGTTTTGCAGGCGCTCAGCGCGCTACCGGATCTCTCACGCGTCAACACACTCTGCTTGAATGTGTCAGGACAGTCGATCGGTGATCGGGCGTTTCATCGCCAGGCAATCGCCGCCTTGGGAGCCGCCGGCAGTGGAGTCTGTGAACGGCTCTGCCTGGAGATCACGGAGACAGCCGCCGCAACCAACATGGCGGATGCGGTGGCGTTCATCGAGCAGATGCGTTTGCTCGGCGTGCGCATTGCGCTGGATGATTTCGGCGCCGGCGCCTCATCGTTCGGCTATCTGAAGTCGCTGGCGGTCGACATGCTGAAGATCGATGGGCAATTCATCAGGGACCTGCTCGAGGACCCACTCGACGATGCCGCCGTTCGCTGCTTCGTTGACGTGGCCCGGGTGGTGGGAGTGAAGACGGTGGCCGAGTTCGTCGACAGGCCCGAGGTCCTGGCGCGCGTCCGCGAGCTTGGGATCGACTTTGCCCAGGGGTTTCTGCTGCATCGTCCCGAACCGTTGGAGGTGGTGCTGGGACGGGTCATCAGAAAGTCTGCGGCTCTCAGTGGGAACAGTGCCGCCACGTTGCACAGCGCGGCACAGGACCGGTGCCAGGTCACGACGGGGCAGCGATGAGTTCCCTCGAAGTGACCACATTCCGGGCGCAACGCCGGCGGCGGTGGCGCGGAGCCACACGGTCGGAGCCCGGACGCGTTGCCGTGGACAGGCATCGCGAAGTCCCGCATTCCCCGTAGAATGCCCTAGATTCACGGTTCGATGTGCGTTCGGCACTGTGCCCTCGCCGCCGCACCTTCGCCACTGCAGTGCCCGCCCGCTTCCGGTCGACATGCCACCACGCTCCAGGACAGCTCCAGCCCCTCGCGCCGTCGAGTCGCCAAACACTCCAGCGAAAACGGCGAAGCGTCCCGCTCGCCGCCGCGGTCAGGGCGACTCCGCGCTTTCTTCGATGCCCACCGGGCGCGCCGCATACGCGGAGACGCGGGTGTGGTTGGTTGCGCAGCATGGGCTCGTCTGCGCGTATTGCGCAAAACGGGAACGGGCGCCCAACATCACGCTTGATCACGTCGCACCGCGCCGCGGGATGACGGCGTACGACCGACGCGACAACCTCGTGCTCTGTTGTCTGGCGTGCAACATTGCGAAAGCCGACAAGACGACGATGGCGTGGTTGCTGGCGAAGCGCAGCCGCGCGGTGCACCTGATTCGCTTCGGCAGTCACCTGAGCCAGCTGCTGGTCGAGATGGCGAAGGATCTGGCGGGGCCTGACGGCGTGGCGCTCGCGGCCCGGCTGTCTGATCCTGACTATCCATACTCGGACTGAAGCGGTTGCCCCACGCCATGGTTTCAGATATCCACACCAACCTGCGGCCGCTCGAGCGCGGCTGAAGCGCGCCGCCGGCCGCGCACAATCAGGCGAAATCATTCCTCCGCTCGTAGGGAACGATCTCGCCGAGGACACAGTACCGCGCCAGCAACCGCAGATACGCGGCCCAGCAGAATGACGAGATTCGCATATGCTGCGTCGCGGCTCTCCATCCGCGATGATAGAAATACAGTCGTGTCGCGGCGCCTTCGGTGGCAAGCCTGGCTCCGACCCGTGTCCCCAACCAGTCGGGCATCGGTGCGGTTTCCGTCATTTCCCATTCGATCGCCGCCGGGGGCATCAGCACGCGAACGATCCCAGCCCACTGATGATGCGCGTCGAAACCAAATGCATAGCGGCTGCCAGGCAGTGGATCGGCGCTGGCGGTGCTCGTCCACCAGGCGTTCAATCCCTCCGCCGTGGCGAAACAGGCCCAGACGCGCTCGATCGGCGCGGGAATGACCAGTTCGTGCTCGATATCGATGGGGTCCTCCGGATCGTGGTCAGCGTTGAATCACGGCACGGCGAGCGAGCATCCGGTCCAGCGCCGCGCGATCGAATGCGCGCCCATTCGCAATGGTCGCACGAACGCGTCGGACGTTGTTGATGTCAAGGATCGGGTCGGCATCACGGAGGACGAGGTCTGCCCACGCCCTGTGCCGGACTCCAAGCGGGGTCAGGCAGGGTCGCACTGGACACAGGCTCCCGTCGCGCACTCACGGCCATCCACATCGGCTTCGATCTGGACGGTCGTATGTTCGATGCCAAAGCGGTCGTGCAACGCAATGGTGACGGCCTGCAACAGGTTCGCTGGAGGCGCTGCCGCGGCATCGGCAACGACATGCACACTGAGTGCGACGTCAGATGTGCTCATGGCCCAGACATGCAGATCGTGTACACGGGTCACTCCCGGCATGGCCAGCAGCAGGGCACGAACTGCGGGCACATCGATGCCCTCCGGAACCCCGTCAAAGAGCAGATGCAACGATTGCCGGAAGAGCGACCAGCTTCCGGCCGCAATCACGACCACGATCAGCAGCGTCACGACCGGATCGATCCAGGTCCATCCCTGCCAGACATAGAGCGCACCCGATAGCACAACGCCGACCGACACCAGGGCATCGGCAGCCATGTGCAGATACGCACCACGGAGGTTCAGATCCGATCGACTGCCGGCCATGAACATCCATGCGGTGACGGCATTCACTATCACCCCGATGCCGGCCACCAGCATCACCACCCCGCCTTCAATTGGCGATGCCGTCCGCAAACGATGCACGGCCTCCCAGGCAATCGATCCCATCACCACCAGCAGGATCACCGCATTGGCGACGCTCGCCAGAATTGATGCACGTCGCCACCCATACGTGCGGCGATCACTGGCGCGCAGCCGACTCGCTGCCAGGCCCGCCCATGCCAGAATCAGACCGCCGACATCGCTCAGGTTGTGCCCGGCATCTGCGATCAGCGCCAGTGATCCAACGCGCCAGCCCACCAGCGCCTCGGCCAGCACAAAGCCGAGATTCAACCCGACGCCGATCGCGAAGGCACGACCGAAGTTTGGAGGGGTGTGCGAATGGTTGTGCCCCGCGCTCATGCGAAGTTCCCACGCCGCATTGCGGAGAGGCGGCGAAACATGAGGCGGCCATCGCGATCCGCGACGACCCAGTTCGCGTCGCGAAGCACGGCCAGTTGCCGTGAGACGACCGGATGAATGAGGCCGAGTGCCGCCACGAGGTCACAGACGCGCAGCTCACTCTCGCCCGAGAGAAGCGCGAGGATGTCAAGGTCAGGCTGCATGGCAGACAATATGTCCTGCGATATATATGCACAAGCGTGACTGTTGAGTCGAGTGCGCGTTGGAACACCCGCGTGACGGCGCTGATGCACCCGAACGCAGTGCGCTGAGACATTGTCGTGATCGTGAGTTCTCACGACCGGAAGATCCGTGGCATCGCGTCGGGACGTACACGACAGAACGCCGGGTACGTTACCCTGCGACATCACCTCACGGCGCGATAACCGCCGATGAATACACCCGAGCATCTCATTGCTGGCGCATCGGCTTTCGGGCGGTCGGAGGAACCACGGATCAGCGTTTCAGCCGTGCTCGGCGCGCTGCTCCAAGACGTGTCGCTCATTGCCATGCTCAGCCGGTCGATCTTCGGTCAGCGGGCGCGTCGAATTGTGGGGCAAGCGCAATGTGGTGACTGCGTTTCGACGTCCGCAGGGGAAACGACAGCGCGACATCGGCACCAGATCGTCTCGCCGAACGATACATGAACACCCGGCAGCCGCGCCGACGCGATTGACCGATGCGGGCTGCTCACCGAGTCAGGCCGCATCTTGCACGGCAAGGAACACCGCGGTGAGATCAATTCTCAGCGCCTCGTGACCGACGACCGGCTGCCACACGAGTACGTCACGTTGGACATGCGCTGTCAACTGCCCAGCCGTCCAGACGCTGATTGATTGCGCGTCACAGTCAACAATCCAGTACTCTGCCACACCCTGCGTGAGGTAGAGCTTCCGCTTCAGGACGTGGTCCAGTCGCGACGTTGACGGAGAGAGAATCTCGACGGCGAGAACGAGCCGGGACATCTGCTCCCAGCGTGTGTCGGTGCGCCATTCGAAGGATCGCGGGAGCACAAGCAGGTCGGGCTGGACCTGCGTCCGATGCGACGCGCGGACGTCGGTCGGCGCGGCCAGCAGTTCGAGCCCGAGCGATTGTGCGTACGGCGCGAGCCGCAACACCAGCGCGACCTGGGTACGCTGATGCGTGCGCGACGGCGCCGGTGTCACGAACAGTTCGCCGTCGATGATCTCGTATCGATTCCCGTCTTCGGGGACCTCATCGAGCTCGTCGGCCGTGGTCGGCAACCGTGAGACGGGCATGGCCATATGCTACGCTCGGCTGGGTCGGAGGGACAGGGGAGCATGGGCCGACGATGTCGTCAGCCCCCCTACGATAGCGAGTCCGCTCGACGCAAGCGTCATCGAATCAGCGCAAAAGAAAACATTTGCACCAAGGAACGCATGACGCTGCACACTGTCGAACTGGCGGCGACACTCCGTCCCTACACTACGGCGTCAGGTCCGGCCGGTAGCTGCTCGCAAACTCGATGAACCGCGAGATATCCACGATCGACGCCGCGCGGAATCGGATCGTGTGCGCATCGACACGTTCCGTACCCGGCAGGTACGACATCATCTCGGCCGGCGTGTAACTCTTGTAGGTGATCTCGAGCTGGAACGGGCCGCGCGCCGGCAGCGGCTTGAACTCCTTCACCCGAAGGATGGCCGCTTTCGCTTTCGCCCGGATGAGCGCTTGTGATGCCTCGGGCGTCATCACGGCCGCGGCGTGGAAGCTGATCGCACGCTTCACCACGGCCCCTTCCACGTTGGCGATCATTTTCTGGACCTCGCCCACCGCCTGATCATCACCCGAGACCAGCACCACCGGCACGCCGAAGTTGCCGGCAATGGTCGCGTTGATTCCGGACTCGGACATCAGCTGGCCGTTCAGGCGTACCGCAGCGAAGGTCGCGCTGGAAATCGTGTGCGCGCGCACGCCTTGTGGGTTGGTGGTGGCCGAGTGGTAGCCGATGAACATCGCCGCGCTGAAGGTGGAGTCGAGGCCTTCCATCATCATCAAGGGTCGCGGCGCGCCACGAATGATGGTCACGCCCACCGGGAAGCGGTCGATGAGCAGGTTCTGCATGTTGCCATGTGCGTCAGCAACGACGAACTCCGTGGCGCCAGCCTCGCGCGCGCCGGCGATCGCCGCCAGCGCCTCGGACGTCATGTATTCGCGGAACTTCGCGTATTCGAAGCCGGTTGGGCCGAGCTGCTCGGAGCTCACGACGCCGCCGATGCCTTCCATGTCGACCGAGATGAAGACCTTGATCGGGCGCTGGGCGGCGAGGGGAGTGGCGGTGCATGCGATCAGGAACAACCCGAGCAGCGTGCTGATCGCTCTGGCTTCGAACATCGATACACTCCGGGGGAGAAGCTTCGCAGGACGCGCTGTCTGGCCGCTCGACAGAGGGCGGGCGCGGTCGAACCGCCGCCACGAGACGGCCACAGTCGGACTCGGCAATCATACGACGCGGACGTCCGCCTTGCGACCGTCGCCGCGACACGATCCCGGCAACTGGTCTCAGTCTAGCGCTCAGCCACCATCAGAGGCGCCACCAAGGTGTGATGCCGTCGGACGGCCGGTCGCCTTGTCACGGATGTACGCGTAGCCGCGGGGATGCACTTCGCGCCCGTCGTCGTACACGATGCGGACGCCCCATGGGGTCATCGCGTACCGCCCAGAGAAACGGTGCACCGCCCCGCCCCGCTTGACAGTCGACGCGCCCTCCAGTAGCTCTTCTCTCGATTTCAAAAGTACTGAGAACCTCTGCTTCACAGCCACAGATGCCCGCGCCCGTGCAGGCCGATGCGAGAGGATCGCTCGACCTCCTCATTCTGAAGACGCTCTCTCTCGCCCCCATGCACGGCTGGGGCATCGGACAGCGCATCGATCAGATCTCGGCCGGCGCACTGGAGGTCAGTCAGGGCTCACTCTATCCGGCCTTGCAGCGTCTGGAATACAAGGGTCTGGTCACCAGCGACTGGCAAATCACCGACAGCAAGCGCCGCGCGCGATTCTACACGATCACCCGTCTTGGCCAACGCGCGCTGGGTGACGAAGCCGCCAGTTGGCGGCAGTTTGCCGCGGCGATGGACCTCGTGCTGCGTGCCACATGAGCGGGGCATCAGCATGACGCGATGGCGCGGGCTCCGCATGCGGCTGCAGCAGCTGCTCTGGCGAAGCGAGGCGGAGTCGCGTGCCGATGAAGAGATGGGCCTGCATCTAGAGATGGAGACCGCGCATCATCAACGCGCAGGCCTCAGTCATGACGAGGCACGGCGGCGCTCGATGGCAGCATTCGGCGGCGTCGATCATCACAAGGAAACCATGCGCGGCCAGCGTCGCGTGCCTGGGCTCGAAGTACTATGGGACGATACACGGTTTGCAACGCGGGTGCTGGGCCGGAATCCGACGCTCACGGCAGTCGCCATCTTCACTCTGGCACTCGGCATTGGCG
>JANPFJ010000274.1:0-25805 GCA_031423355.1 Gemmatimonadaceae bacterium
CGCTCGTTCGGCCAGCCGTACAGGTGCGCAACGACGCTGCGGATTCGCTCGACGGCCCCGGAGTTGTCATTCGCATTGATCATGATCACGGCGCCCTGTTGCGTTCGCGCCGTCGCGGAAAGCGACGCATCGAACCCCTCATCGCGACCGCCATGACTGAATTCGAGGCGGACGTTATTCCCCTTCAGGAAAAGGCCGAGCCCCATGAAGTCATTTCGCTGATACGACAGCATCTGATCGGCCATGGCGGCTGGCAGGATGCCATTCGGCGCACGGCGATACGCGGTCTGCATCGCGATCGCGAATCGGGCCAGATCAGTTGGCGTCGTCCACAGGCCGGCCGCGGCCTGCTCGGGATAGGCGTGCCATCCGTCGGGCACAGCGGAGCCATCCGCGAGGTAGCCGGTCGCCGCCAGCGGTGTGTGCGTCGATGGTAATGGTTGCGCGAATGTACTGGCTGTCATGCCTGCGGGTGTGAGCACCTCGCGTTGCATGAGGTCCGCGAACGGCTGCACCGTCACATCGCTCATCAGCACCTGCAGAATCGTGTACCCGCCGCCGGAATACCGCCAGGCAGCGCCCGGACGGTTCTCGATCCGAACGGCCGGCGTATTGGTGCCCGGGGCGCCATTCAGTACATCGACCGCCGTTGGCATCTTCGCTGTCAGTGCATAGCCGGGGAAGCCGTGCACGTTCAGGCCGCCCGCGTGGCTGAGCAGATGACGCACCGTCACCTTCTCTCCCTCCGCGATCACTGTGTCACGCAGCTTCCAGCTCACCAGCTGCTCGTTGATGTCGCGGTCGAGCATGAGTGCACCGCGCGAGACGAGGCGCATGGCGCCAACTGCGGTGACCGCCTTGCTGATGGATCCTGCCTGAAACAGCGTCGCTTCGGTGACCGCCCGCCCGCCACGCCGCGTCACGCCAAAGCCACGACTGAGCACGATCCGGCCGCTGTCGATGATGGCGATCGACAGACCGGGAATCTCGCGGCGAGCCATCTCGCGACGGATCACGCGATCGAGGCTGTCGGTGCGCGGGTCGGTCTGCTGCAGCATGGTGCTGCGCAGCAGGCCAGGAAGGAGCAGGAGTGCGAGGGCTGATGCCATGGGACCGTTCGGTGAGAGGCGCTGCCGGCTGGAAAGCTGACGCCTCTACGCGCCTGCCGCGCTACGGGTTTCGCCGTAGCACGGCAGGCTGGTTCAGCGCGTCGGCTTCGGGTTCGCTGCTGGCGGCGCCCCGGCAACCCGCTTCATGGAGAACGAGTCCTGCATCTGACTGGCGATGTCGACCTGGCCCTTCATCTCGTCGCCCGCGAGAGTCGCCGTGACGGTGAGGGTGATCGGGTTGCCACCATAGGCGATGGAGTACGCGAACTTCACCGTGCTGCCGACAACGGTGCCCTGCAGCGGAACGTCACCGCTCTCACGCTTCACGGTGCCGGTGAGCTTCTCGCCATCCTGCTTCAGCGCGACGCGAAATGTCCGCGCGCCGCCTGGCGTGTTCATCGAGGCATCCCAGTCGCCCGTGACGGACTGCGCCGCAAGCGAGGTGACCGACAACACGCTGAACGCGACGGACAACAGCAGCTTTCTCATGACCAGGCTCCGGAAGGAAATGACGCAGCGTGAAAGGGTGTACGAAATGAAGACCCGCGGTGCGTCCAGGGATCCACACGGAGGCACCCCATGGACGATGAATTACGTATCCAGCTTCTCGCGCAACTGCTGCAATTCCTGGCGTGAGATCGCACCACCGCGCCGGCACGAGGCGTGAAGATACGGTGAGACGGTGAGAAAGTCCCCCGCGTTCGACGCCCGGACGCCGCCGCCCGGGACGACTTCCACCGGCGTCCTGCCGTGCGTCGCCGCCGCGGCGCCAGCATTCCGCACGTCGTCGCCCAGCACTGCCAACCGCTGCGCGAGTGTGAGCACTGATTGATCCCAGCCCAGCACTCCCGCCGTGACCACCCGGGTCATCCCAAGCGCGGTGATGTCATCCATGCCGCGGCGGCGATCGGTGAGCAGGTCGAACGTCCGCAGGAACGCGACGATCATGCCATGCTCCAGCGCCACATCCCGCATGCGCGCGCAGGCCTCCATGTCGACATGGCCATCGGCCGTCAGCAGCCCGATCGCCACCGAGTCGGCACCAGCACGTGCACTCGCGTCGATCTCGCGCAGACAGTCATCGAGAATTCGCGGTGTAGTCGTGAACGCCGCAACGTCGAGATTGGCACTGTTGTTCGCGCTGCGCGGCCGGATCATGCTGACGATCTGGGTCCGCGCCGGATCGATGCGCGCCTTCACTTCACGAATCAGCGTCATCGTCGGCGTCCACCCTTCCGTGGGCAGGTCGTCGCAGAGCTCGAGACGGTCGGCAAACGGGGCCGCGAGCATCGCGTCGTCGAGGGCGTCGAGGGGAACTTCGAGAGTCGGCACGTCGGGCAGTGTTCGAAGTGGTGACGGCAACGACGTTGACGCTGGTCGTCGCGGAGCATGTGAGCAGCGCCGCCGCCGGTGGACCGGGTTGCCGCTGGTCGAGACGGGAGGAAGTTAGCGCGCAACCGCCACCGGATGGCGCAGGGTGAACGCCCGCAGCTTTTCCTCGGCGAGCCCGATGTTTTTCGCTCCAGGTGGCAGTGTTCCCCGGGCGAGTGTGGCGGCGCGGGTGAAGGTCGCGCGCTACCGCCGCTGCGTTGTTGTCGATGGCAGAATCAACGAGGGCGCGCCCGGCATGTGACGGCCGTCGACACGGTCTGCGCCGCGATGTGATCCCAATGAGAGGAGGAGTGTGACACACGAACCAAGCCCAGCAGGACCGCCGCCCTTCGACGACGTTCCTTCGGCGAGCCCTGGGCGCGGAGATGGGCCATCAGCAGCGGACGGGAAATAGCGGTCGGGCAGCGGCCGCGCCCCGCCTCGCGTAGACGGGGGACTGAGCGCGCCGGACTCCCGCATTCCCACACGCGGGGATCGGGACAGATTGAGTTCACTCACCACCGCCCCTTCCGTCCCGGATCCCATGCGCCGACGTCCTTCGTTTGCCCTCGCCCTGCTGCTGACCGGCTGCGCGCATGCGCGCCCCACCATGCAGGAACCCGATGCAGCCATGATTGCCGCCGCTCGCGGCATCCACGAGCGCGTGCTGGCCATCGACACGCACGTCGACATCAACCCCGCCAATTTTCGCGGCGATACACTCAACTACGCCGCAAAGCTCCCGCGCACGCAGGTCGACCTGACCAAGATGGAGGAGGGTGGCCTCGATGCGGCGTTCCTGATCGTCTACGTCGGCCAGACGCCGGAACTCGACAACGCGGCTTTCGCCCGGGCCAATGCCGAGGCGATGACCAAGTTCGCTGCCGTGCATCGGCTGGCGGAGGAGATTGCACCGAAGCGCGTCGGGCTGGCGACGACCGCCGCCGAGGCGCGCGCCATCTACGCCAGCGGCCGCAAGGTGGTGTTCATCGGCATCGAGAACGGTTTTCCGATCGGGTCCGATATCACCAACGTGCGCAAGTTCTACGAGATGGGTGGGCGGTACATGTCGTTGGCGCACAACGGGCACAGTCAGCTCTCGGATTCGAATACCGGCGAGCGCGACGGCGTCTGGCGCTGGAACGGTCTGTCGCCGCTGGGCCGGCAGGTCATCACCGAAATGAACCGCCTCGGCATCATGATCGATGTGTCGCATCCGTCGAAGATGTCCATGATGCAGACCATCGAGCTGACGAAAGCGCCGATCATCGCGTCGCACTCGGGCGTGCGCGCGATCTGCAATCACAGCCGCAACATGGACGACGAGCAGATTCGGGCCATGGGAAAGAACGGCGGGGTGATCCAGCTGGTGGCATTCAACAGCTACGTCAAGTGCGATCCGGCAAAGGATGCGGAACGCAACAAGATCCGTGCTGATGCGCTGGCCGCGCTGCGCGTGGAATTCGGCATCACCGCCGCTGCACAGGCCGACGTGCGCACGCAGATCGATGCGCTGCCGACGGAACGGAAGAACGCCTACCTCGCGAAGCAGGAAGAGATCATTTCGCGTCGCACTCTCGGCGATACGCCAGCCACCGTCCGCGACTACGTCAACCATATCGACTATGTGGTGAAGATGATTGGCATCGACCACGTTGGCATCTCGTCGGATTTCGATGGCGGTGGCGGCGTGGATGGATGGCGCAACGCGACCGAGACCTTCAATGTCACGCTCGAACTGGTGCGCCGTGGCTATACCGAAGAACAGATCGGGAAGATCTGGGGCGGTAATCTGTTGCGCGTGATGGAGGCGGTGGAGCGCGTGGCGGCGGCCAGCGCACAGACCATGCGCTAGTAACGCCCGGTTTCCAGACTCCCTCAGCCAACAGCCATGTCACGGCGCATCGCAGGCATCCTGCCGCTGTTCTTCCTTCCCTCGGCGCTGAACCTGGTGCCCCCGGTCTTTACGCCGCTGCAACGCGACGTGCTCGGGCTGGGAACCAGCTTCACCAACGCCGTCGCGGACTACGACAACGACGGCGATCTCGACATGTTCGTGGGCTTCGGTGGCGTGTCGAATCGCTTGTATCGCAATGACAACGGAACGCTCACGGATGTTGGTGTGGAAGCGGGCGTCGCCACCGCGCGTGCGACGCGCTCGGCCGCCTGGGCCGACTACGACGGCGATGGCGACGCCGATCTGCTGGTGGGCTACGCGCCGGGACCAGGGTCGGTGCTGACGCTGTTCCGCAACGATGCCGGGCGCTTCACTGACGTGACTGAAGCCGCCGCTGTCGCGGTTCCGACGGGCGGCGTTCGACAGTTCAGCTTCGTCGATATTGACGGCGATGGCGATCTCGATCTGTTCGTGGCGTTTCGGGATCGGGCCAACATGATGTTCAGCAACACACGCGGTGTATTCAAGGAAGTGGCGGCCAGCATGGGGCTCGCCGATGCACGAAAGAGCGTCGGCGCCCTGTTCGTCGACGCCGATGAGGATGGCGACCTCGATCTGGTTGTCGCCAATCAGGACGGTGATGCGAATGCCCTCTTTCGCAACGATGCCGGCCGCTTCACCGACGTGGCGGAGGCCATGGGAGCGGCGTGGGGCGGCCGCACGCCGAAGCTGGCGACGAACGGCACCGTGCGACCCTGTGCGGCCGATGCCAATGGTGATGGACGGTTCGACCTGTTCTTTGCCAACTATGGCCCAAATGGGCTGTACCTGAAGCGCGACAGTGTCTTCGTCGATGCGTCCGCCGCGTGGGGCGTGAGCGTGGACGGCCGATACGATGCGTGCGCCTTCGCCGACTTCGATCACGATGGGGCGCTGGATCTGTATGTGAACGGCACCGTCACTGGCGGCATCAGCTACCCGGACTATCTCTACCGCAATTCCGGCACAAGTTTCCTCGACGTCACGCCCGAGAACGTCCGCATTCTCGAAGCGGACCATGGCGTGCTCTGGTTCGACATCGACCGCGACGGTGATCTCGATCTGGCGCTCACCGGAGCACAGCCGGCCGGGATGCATCTGGTGATGCGCAATGATCTTGAGGCGACGGCGGCCCGTCGGTCGCTGCAGGTGCGGATCGTCGACGCGAAGGGTCACGCCACCCGTGCCGGAGCTGAGGTGCGGTTGTTCGCGGCGGGGACCCGGAAGCTGCTCGGGGCTCGGCTGGTTGATACCGGATCCGGCTACAACTCGCAGAACGACATGCCGGTGCATTTTGGCCTGGCCACGATGCAGCGCGTCGACGTCGAGGTGACCTGGCCGTCGCGCGGGCGGCGCTGGGTGGTGCGCTCCCGCAATGTGGCACCAGAGCGGTACGCCGGGTCGTCGCTGGTGGTGAAGGTCCCATGAAGGCGGCTACACTGTTCGTGGCCACGCTGGCGGCAGCAGCGCTGCTCGATGCGCAGTGGACGAACCGCTATCCGCGACTGGCCGGCTACAATCATCAGATCTATCTCGAAGGGTATGAGCTGCCACTGCTCACCACCGGTCCGATCGATCCGGCCGAGTCGCCCGATGGGAAACGGCTCGTCTTCGCGTCGCGAGGGTGGCTCTGGCTGTTCGACCCGGGCACCGGCACCGCGACGCGCCTGACGACGAGTGCCGGTGTCGATGCGCGCCCTACCTGGAGCCCGGACGGAAAAAGCATCGCGTTCGTTCGCGATAATGGCAGCATGCTCGCGATCGTGCTGGTCGACGTTGCAAGCGGGAGCGAGACACCGATCGTGTCGGACAAGGCCATCGTGCTCGATCCCGCCTTCGCTCCCGATGGCAAGTCACTCTGGTACAGCTCCGGGATCGGGGGCGACCTCGATCTCTGGCGCATCGATCTGGCCACGCGTGCAACCACGCGAGTCACCAGCACCCTCGGCACCGGCGAGCTGCAGCCGATGCCGACGCCGGACGGTCTGGCGGTCATCTACCTTGCCAAGACGCGCGGCGGCGCTGATCAGGTTCGGCGCCGCGCCATTGCAACCGGTGACGAGCGACAACTTGCGTTCGGCAGCATCTTGTCGATGATGCGCGGCGCCGTCAGTTCGGACGGCCGCACACTCGCGCTCACATGGCCATCGCAGGAAGGGTACGAGCTGCGACTCCTGGGAACGGAGCAACCGGGTGCCGTCGTCCAGGTCATGCGTGATCCGCGCACTGTGCCGCTGACACCAGCATTCAGCCGCGACGCGCAGACGATCTGGTTCTCGCACGCCGATGCGCAGCAGCGGATGCAGCTGGCGCGCGTGTCGGCTCACGGCGGTGCGACGCAGGACGTGCCGGTGCTGCACTGGAACTGGGGGACACCTACCGCTCGGCTGCGCGTGATCACGCGACTCGCCGGTGGCGGTGCGCCCGCCAGCGCGCGTGTGGCACTGGTCGCAGGCGACGGGCATCCGATTGTGCCCGACAGCGGGCAGACGCGCTTTGACGGGCAGAACGGCATCGCTTTCTTCTACAGCTCGGGGGTGGCGGACGTCACGGTTCCCGCCGGCGACGTTGACGTCATGGCGGTGCAGGGATTGGCCACGCCGACGGCCACGCAACGGGTGCGTGTCGCGCCGGGGGAGACGCGCACCGTGACACTCACCCTCACTCCCGTCTGGAATGCTCGTGCCAGCGGCTGGCTGAGCGGGGAACATCACTTTCACCTCAATTACGGTGGTCCCTACCGGCTGGAGCCGAGCGCGCTGGTGCAGATGGGGAAGGCTGAGGATCTCGACGTACTCACGCCGATGCTGGCCAATCACGCCCAGCGATTTGAAGATCAGGCACTCTTCACGTATCGCCGCACGGACGCGAAACCGTGGATCACGTGGGCGCAGGAAGTGCGCGCCCATTTCTTCGGCCACGTCGGGCTGATCAACAGCCGGGGATTGTTCTGGCCGTGGATCTGGGGGCCGGGATACGATGTGTACGCACGCGACGACCGACCGAACGCCGAGGCACTCGACTACGCCGCGGCACAGGGCGGGATCAATACCTACGTGCATCCGGTGAGCAGTGCCGCTCCGTTCGCCACGCCCGCCGGGCTTCGCTCCATTCCGCTCGGCTTCGTTGCGGATGCGGTGCAGGGGCGGATCAATGCAATCGAGCTGGCCTGCCTCTGGAGTGATGAGCGTGGATCCACTGAGCTCTGGTATCGCGTGCTCAACTTCGGTATTCCGATGGTCCTCACCGCCGGCACCGATGCGATGAACAATCTCTATCGCACCATGGCGATCGGCACCACGCGCGTCTACGTGCAACCGGATCGTCCGTCGGAGCTGGGGAGCTACTTCGCCGGGTTGAAGGCTGGGCGAAGTTTTGTGTCCACCGGACCGATGCTCGATTTTCACGTCGGTCGTGCAGGGCCGGGGCAGAGTGTTCCGCGCGGCAGCGTGGCGCAGTCGTGGACACTGAAAGTGTATTCGGCGGTTCCGGTTGATACCGTCGAGATTGTCGTCAATGGCGCAGTCGTCGAGCGGTTGGCTGGGTTCGTGGCGCCCGGATCGAAGACGTATGCAGGCACAGTGCAGCTGCCCGTGGGTGGGTGGGTCGCCGCTCGTGTGTCCGGGCCGCCGACGCGCGCCTGGCCGGCCATGGATTCGTATGCGTTCGCCCACACGGCGCCGGTCTGGATTGCGCGTGTCGGCAGCACTGAGCCGGCCGCCAGGCTGACGGCGACGCGTGACTTGCTGCGCGCACTCGACACGGCGGATCAGGCACTCGCGATCGGGTATGCCGATGCCGATCATCCGAGACTCCTGGCTCACTTTGCAGCGGCGCGTCGCGCGCTCGAAATCGCGTTGCCCACGCCGTAACATCCATCCCGTCGTAACCCTTCGGTGCGCGCGGTCGTGGACTGCGACCGACCGACGGCGACTCCTCCAACCTTCCCTGCTTCGATGACTCCCGCTTTCTGGCGCCGCTGGCACCGCTGGATCGGTGTGCCCGCCGCCGTCTTTCTGCTCTTCGCATCCAGTACCGGGATGTTTCTCGCCGGCACTGAATTCTTCGGCGAAGATGAAGCGCTGCGCGAGGCAACGCGTGATCAGATCAGCCTCGTCACACTCGCGTCTCCCGAGGTGATCACGACGGCGATCGGCCGCGCCCTGACCACCGCCGCCCGGCAGGCGCCCGGCGCCCCGGTCGACAGGATCGAAATGCAGTTCAAGGGAGACGCACCCACGATTGCCGTCTACACTGGGAAACCAACCGGCGGGGAGGACCGGAAGTTTGTGGTGCTTGTGAACACCGGCGCGCTGCTGCGCACCGAAGGCTACGTCGACAAGCCATTCATCAATCGTCTCCACAGCGGTGAGGCATTTGGTGATGGCGGGCTGGTGGTCGCCATGTTCTGGGCGCTCTCGCTGATGCTGCTCACCATCTCCGGGCTGGCGATCTTCTGGCGCATGCGCCGAACCAATGTCACTGGGTGGAGGCGATACTTCTTCTGATGGACCAGCTGGCGCGTGCGCGGCATGGACCGTAGCGCGCCGGACGAAAGCGCCGATCACGCCATTGGCGAGCACGTTTGAGCCGGTCACCATAGCCCGCTCTCGAGGCCGTTACATGCAATTGGCGTTTCTTGAAGCAGTGCCCGATACTGTGTGCGTCAGCAACGGTCCCGATCACTCCCAGCCGGAGAGATTCAATGATCCAACGTGTTGCGAGCGCTGTGCTTGCCTTGGTGTCAGCAGCCTCGTTGCTGCATGGACAGGGATTCGGCGGTGCCGAGTTCGAGCGCGCGCGCCGGGTGCAATTCGGGATCGGCGGCGGCGCGGTCGTTCCCCGGACAAAGGCCCGGTTCCAGGACGTGCTCACAGGTGCTGCGGGGCAGGCGTATGTGCTCGTCCGCCTTGCACCGGGCTTCCCGGCACTCCGCATCGGCGCCGACTATGCCCGGATGAAGTTCGGCGACCCGATCTCGGGAGCGCCTGGCGATGTGTACGGGACCACGCGATCCCAGATCGGCGGCGTGATGTCGCTGCGCTTCGATCTCGCCCGTGGACCTGTGCGCCCATATCTGCTGGCCGGCGCAGGAGCGTTCAGCATCAGGGATGCGATCACGATCCGTGGAAGCCTCGGCTCGAGCACTGCGATCAGCACCACCGATCTCGGACTTGACGGTGGCGGCGGCATCTCGTTCCGGCTCGGTCGCATCAGTGGTTTTGTCGAGACGCGGATCCAGAACGTCTACACTAAAGAGGGCTTCATCAACACGAAGTCGATTCAGGCCATTCCAGTCACTTTTGGCCTCATCTTCTAAGCGACTCAGCTGACCGCGCGAATGAGGTGCCTGGCTGCCGCGCGTGCGTGCTGATCCGGGTCCTTCAGCATCACTCTGAGCATCGGGACGGCAGCGGCCAATCTCGCCGATGCCAGCGCTTCGGCGGCTGCGATGCGGAACTCGGCTGGCCGATAGCGCCCTTCGATCGAACAGAGCCGGATCAGTTTCTGCACCGCCTCCGGCGTTGCCAGCGTACCGAGTGCATACAGGAACTCGAGCTGCACATCGATCTCCGTCTCCCGCTCCAGGGCCGACAGCAGCTTCTCGACACTGGTTGGCGTGCCGGCCTCGGCCAAAAATCCGCGGACGGCGCGCCGCCGAACCTCCGCAGAACTGTCGCGGATCGCACCACGGACGGTGGCGCGTGATGAGGCGGTGTCGAGCAGCAGCAACGCGGAGACGACGGCCGCGCGCACCCGCTCGTCGTCGTGCTTCAGGGCGTTGGTCAACTCCGGCTCAGACGATCGGGAGCGAAAGGCGCCCAGCAGGCACGCCGCGTTGCGCACGACGAACCACTGATCGTGCTCGAGCATCGCAAGCAGCTTCGCGGTGCCGCGGCCAATCTCGATCAATGCGTCGAAGCAAGCCCGACGCCCGTCCATCGAGGCGCCTGTGAGTAACTCGTCCAGCAGCAGTTCCGCACCGCTATCGCCCGAACGCCTCAGGACGACGATCGCCGATGCGATGGCGTCGCCACAGGTCGGTAGTGCCACCAACAATGCCCGCAGCGCCTCCCGTGTCGCGGCAGACTCGAACACCGCAGACCAGGCAGCGCGAAGCTCTGAATGCGTGACCACGGATTCGATCAACACAATCGATCCGAGCACCGAGGCGAGTGTGCCGATCTCGTTCGTGCGCAGCGCACCCGTGACCGCCTCTGCCATCACCGCGCCGCGCGCAGTGATCGCCGCTGACGAGCCGAGCGCGATATCGTCGGCGTACGAATCAGTCTTCTCGGGAGCCGATGCCCGTGCCACCGGATAACACTGCACGGACCAGAGTCCCGCATCACGCAGCTCGTCGAAGATGTCCGGCGTCTCGCTGTCAGTTGTGCGTGGGCGCACCAGGAGCATCGCGAGCTTCAGGAGTTCTCGTGGCAGCGCACCGGCGCTGATGTTGATCTGCGCGACACGGTGAGCCGACATCGCCAGCAGCAGGCGCTGCAGTCCGGGAATCGGGCGCGTGAGCTTCGTGTCGCCGACGGTCAGCCGTCCGTCCGACAGTTCGATGCTGACGCCATGCGAGCGCGAGAACCGACGGACGCGCAGCAAGCCGCTGCGCACCATCGTCAGGTCCGCGCCAGACTGTACCTCCTCCAGCAACAGCGCCAACGATTTTGCGTAAAGGAGCGCGTGGGGCATGCGGAACGAAATGGGAGCAGAACGGCGTGGACGCGCGGGGCGGCCCCTCAGAGTATCGGCCCCGCGAGCCGAATCTGCGCTTCCATCAGTCGCAGCCCCTCCCGGCGCTCCCGCCGGGCCACGGTCAGAATCGGGCGCCGAGCCCCACGGAAAGCGTTCGTCCGGGCACGATCGTCACGTTGTCCGGCTCTCCACGCTGCCGGTCGAGCAGATTGTCGCCGATCAGGCGCAGCGTCAGCGTCCTGGTCAGGTCGTGACCCACCGACGCGCGCAACCGCGTCACCTCGCCGTATCGGATCCAGTAGGTCCTGAGTGTGGCGCCGCTGAGCTCGCGCGAGGGGCCCCCGCCACGCAGATACGTCGATGTCAGCGCCAGCCGGTCGTAGTTGATCCAGTCGCTGACCTGCGAACCGCCGATCTGGAGCTGCCAGCGCGCCGGCGTCCAGGTCACCGTCAGACCACTGGTGCGCGCCGGTACCGCCAACACCCGATCCCCGTCGCGAAGGTCGCCGACGTACCCAGGTGCCACGTCGTCCACCCGGCTCTGAACCAGCGATACCGTCCCCGCGATGCTCAACGACCCGATGTTCTGCCGCACCGCCAGCTCCCATCCACGATTCGTGATCGCGCCGAGGTTCTCGAGGGCGTAGGCGTACTTCGGCGGGCGCGAGTCGCCGCCCCGGTCGCCCACCGGCGCACCCACCGGTGCCACGTACGGCAGCGGCACCTGCTGAATGAGCGAGGAGGCGCGTTGATCGAATCGTGTCACCTGCACCGACAGGTTTCGTCGCCAGAACATGTCGATGCCGGCTTCGACGCCAACCTGCCTCTCGGGCATCAGGTTGTTGTCGACCGCACCGACGCCAATGCCACGCCAGGCCGTCTCACGCATGGGACTGCGCGCTGGCCGCACCCCGCCGCCATACGCGACGCGTGCCTTCCACGTCACGTCGCCCGCCTGCCGCACCACGCTCGCGCCGAGCGCGGGCAGCACGGCAAACCGACTGGCATCGGTGAATCCGTCATTGCGTTCGCCGCGCACGCCAGCCGTGAGAAAGAGCGTCCCGCGAATGTCCATCGAGGCTTGTGCGCTGATACCCGCGGTACTGAGCCACCGAGGGTCCTCGTTCAGAACGGTCGGTCGCCTGACAGGACTCGAGTCGGCGCGCCACCGCGGGACAGCCGACTCGGTGGCATCGCGGAGCAGTGCGAGATCAGTTCCCAGCGTGAGTGTCCCGCTGCTCGTCGCGCCGATTCCAATCCGCCGCACACTGGTGGCCCGCATCGTGCCTTTGTCGGCGCCGCCCTGCGTTGCACGCAAGGCAGAGTCCAGCGGCGACGGAATCGGCACGAAGTCCACCGCGAGGTTGGCCAGACGGTAACCATCGATGCCGGCGGTCACCGTGTGTGTCCATGCGGCGTCTGGTGCGTGCGTCAGCGTGCCGCCAAGGGTGTATTGCGTGACCTGCTGCTGCGAGTTCGGAAGCAGTGATGGCAGCCCCGGGATGCCCGATCCGATGGCAGCGAAAATCGGGTTCACCGGCGAATCCGCCTGCGCCACCCAGAGACGCGCCGTACTCGAGAGAATGGTGCGCGACCACACCCGGCGCGCACCGAGATCAGCGCTGAATTGCCGCGTGTCGCCTCCGGGAACCACTGCGCCGGTCGTGTTCAGCGCGAGGACGGCACCAGCCGACTGCTCCGCACTCCCTGCCCGCAGCGACACAATGTGTTCCTGCGTGAATGCGCCCGCGGAGGTGTAGTCGGACTGCGCTGCGCCAGCACTCGAGCGAACGCTCGCGTCGCCCCGGCCATTCTTCGCACCGTCATGCCGCATCTGGACGTTGATCACACCGTTGATCGCATCGGCACCGTAGAGCGCCGCCCCCTGCGGGCCGCGAATGACCTCGATGCGATCCACGGCATCGGCCGAGAGGCGCGTCAGCAGCAACGGATTCGCGAGTTCGATACCGTCCACGAACACCTTCGGTGCGTTGACACCGAACGAACTGGCGCCGCGCATGCTGCCAAAGCGCGTGAGGAGTGACGTCGGAGCGTCGGCCCAGATCCAGAGACCAGGAATAGCTCCATTCAGTGCCGCGCCCAATGAGGGCGCCGCCGCGCCGCGCAGGTCCCGCCCTTGCACGATGTCAACGGCATAGGGCAGGCTGCGTTGCGCTGCTCCGGCGGCGCTGCCGGTCACCACCACACGGTCGAGTGTCGCCGTCCGTGCGCTCACCGATGCGTCGGTCGCCATGCCAGATGGTGCGAGCACCACCTGTGTGCCGCCACTCGCCACGGGGGTGATCGCGAGGCCATGCAGCAGCGCGGTCAAGGCGGCGCCCAGCGACATCCGACCTTGCGGAACGCACGCCTCGCGGTCGAGCGGCAGCGCCTCGCTCGAATAGGACAGACGCACGCCGGTGCGTGCCGCCACCAGATCGAGCGCGGTCCGCAGCGATGCGCCGCTCGACTGCAGTGTCACGAGGCGATCGAGCGGAGGCGACCACCGGCGCGCGCTGTCGCTGGCCGCCCCCGGACAGGGAACCGCCTGCGCTGCGATGCTGCCGCAGGCGAACACGCTGGCTGCTGCCACCAGCAGCAGACGTGTCGCGGGTCGTCTCCCGCCGGTCATGGCCGTGAAGGAACTCCTGCGGCAGCGTGCAACTCGATCGTGTCGCCGTGAGCGTCAGCGCTCACGCCCAGTGTCAGGCCAAGGACGGCTGCCACTCGTGACATCGGCTCCCCGGTGAAATCCGCGGTCACATGTCGCGACGCGAGGGCGCTGTCGGCGATGATCAACGACACGCCGTACCACCGCCGCAGAGCATCCTGTACCTCCACCAGCGACGCATCGGTGAACGTCAGGCGGCCGGCTGCCAGCGCCATACCTTCTGCCGACGTCACCACGCCCGGCGCCACCGTGATGCCGCGCGCCGACGCCACCGCGCCATCGCCCGCTTGCAGTAGCACGGTCGAATCGCGTGATGCTGCGGGCGTGGTCAGTCGTACGGCACCTTCCGCCACACGAACACTCACTTCGCGCTCCGGCGACTCGCGCACCAGGAACGCCGTGCCGACATCCTCGACCGTGGTCGTACCGACACGGATCGCAAAGGGCATGCGTTCATCGTGAGTGACCTTGAACCAGGCCTCGCCGTGCAGCGTCAGATGCCGGTTGTCCCGGCCAAACGCCTTGTCGAGCGCGATGGAACTGGCCGGACCGAGGCGCACCTCGGTGCCGTCAGCCAGCCGGATCGATCGTGACGACCCCGTACCGGTCTGGTATTCGGTCACCGATGGCGCGCGGGCGCCGCGCCAGATCGTCGCCGCGCCGAGCACCAGGACCAGTGTGGCCGCGACCCGGAAGCCGGCACGCTGCCACAGGCGGGGCGGCGACACTCGCGCCCGTCGCGCGCCGCGCCGTTCGGCGAGTTCATCACGCTGGTCGCCCGCGAGGCCCGCCTCGGCGAGGCGCAGTGCCGTCACGCGCGAGAGCGCCGCTTCGACATCCACTGTCTCAGGCGATGTTGCCACCCATTGCGCCAGCAATGTGTCGAGCGCGGCGTCGGGCACCGGGGACCCCTCATCCGGCGCGAGGCCGGTCGTGTGATCGCTCATATACCTTGTAGACACAGATGGGGTCCACTACCCCTACCTCACCGCTGACGCCGCAACATGGGCGTCGTCGCTTCCCCGGGTCAAGGACGCTCGCCGACGTGTCGATCAACGCTCCCTCCAGCCTCGAGACGGGCTTTCCGCCAGAGGATGTGCAGCGCGCGCTCTTTGTCCGGCTCGCGGCAGGCGATGATGCGGCCTTCGACACGATCTTCCGCACCTGGTACGCGCCGCTGGTACGCGTGGCTACCTACCTGCTGCACGATCCCGGCATCGCCGAGGAAGTGGTGCAGGAGGTGTTGCTGGAGGTGTGGCGCCGCCGGGCGACGCTGGCGTTCGAGCAGGAGCCGCGGCGGTACCTGATGCGTGCGACACGCAATCGTGCGCTCAACCATGTCCGACATCAGCAGGTGGCGCTGCGTGCGGCGGCGCGTGACATCTCGGAAGAGTCACACGCCGCGACGGCACCGGCCATGGTCGACGCCGCGGAACTCGAAGCCGCCATTGCGCAGGCGGTGGCCACGCTGCCCGAGCGGTGTCGCGCGGTGTTCGAACTGTCGCGCCGACATCACATGAGTTACGCGCAAATTGCCGAGGCACTCGACATCGCTCCGAAGACGGTCGAGAACCAGATGGGGAAAGCCCTCCGGATGTTGCGTGTCGCGCTTGCATCCTGGCTGCCGGGCCACGACGCCGAGTGATCGCGTAGGGGTGTGCGGGACATGCCGTGTCTGCAGCAGCGACGAATCATCAGCGGACGGACGTCACCGGACGACTGTGATTCGCAACGCTTCGAATCGGAGACTCTGCGCATGACTGTCCTGAAATTCTGCGTCACATCCGGCGTGCTGTTGACGGTCGCCGTTGCCTGCACCGACGGTGCCACACAACCCACTACCGCCGAATCATCGCTCGTCTCGGCAGCGTTCATGACGGCGGCTCCCGGGTATGACTCCCTGTCGAGCAGCTACAGCGCCGGCGGCAAGACGGGCGTGTTCGGACCACGGCAACGCGGTGGACCGCCCGGCACCCGCGACGAAGGACTCGGTCGCAACGACTTGATGGGTGGTGGCATGCGCGATGAGTTCAGTGGCGGTGTCGGCATGGGTCCGGGTGTGGGGCGCGGCCCGTTCGGCGAGCACTTTTCGCTGTCGACCTGCACCGCCTTCAACGCCGCGACGGGCGTGGTCACCTGTACCCCGCTGCTGCGCGACAGCCTGACTATCAATCGCACCTTCAAGTTCAGCACCGCCTCCGGTGTGGCGCAGGGTGCGCGCGACACTGCCTCCACCGATCGCATCGAGACGTCGCGCAGCGTGACCGGCACCACGACGTTCACGCCGGGCCGCCGCGGGGGCTTCGGACATGGCTTCGGTCCGCCGGGATCCGATACGGCGCGTGTCGACATCACCACCGCTCGCACCACCGTCAGCAGTTCGAGCTCACGCGTCGTCACTGGGCTCGCCGCCGGCAGCACGCAGCGGACGGTGAATGGACGGTCAGCCGGCCGTGAGACGACCGAGGGCACCAGCACCAGCGGCGCGTTCTCGTCGGTGCGGATGATGGGCGACACGACCACCGGGCTCGTGATTCCTGTCGTCGCCAGTGGGTTTCCGTATCCCACCGCCGGCACCGTGATTCGCGCGATGTCGGTGACCGTCTCGTTCGGAAGCGGCGCACCGGTGTCGTCATCACGCCGCGAAGTCGTCACCTACGACGGCAGTGCAACGGCGAAGATCAGTATCACCAGGGACGGTGAGACGAAGCAGTGCACGCTGGCGCTGCCGCGTGGGCGACCGGTCTGCCCGTAGACACGATCTCCAGCCAGTCGTCCGCCGTGTGCCGGCGGGGGAGTTTCCCCCGTCGGCAACACGTCGGCGCGACACCGTCATTCAGCCGGCAGATCGCCCGCCCGGCGTGCGCGTGAGCTCGTCTGAATGTGGCGCACCACCCATCGGCTGTTCGCGGCGGTTCCGCGCCGGATGAGAATCGCCGTCCCACGACCGACGTTATCAATCATCCGCCCGTTCATCTCCGCCTTGAGGTTGTAGCGGAACAGGACCCACGCCGTCTCACCCGAGACATGCGCCTCGATGTCCACCGGCCGATAGAAGAAGTCCTTCATCACCTTGACCTCGGGGGCGAGATGGTGATCGCGATAGTCGGCCCATCCGCGGTTGATGCCGGCGCCCTCGACCACCGTGAGACTTTCCCCGGCGTAGAGTGAATCCAGCGCGGCAAAGTCACCGCGTTCGGCCGCAGCAAAGACGCTCCGAATCGTCGCGACGGCGTCTGCCGAGTCACGCGGTGCAGTCGGTCGCGTGGAGGCCACCGCAACGGTGTCGACGATCTGGGGAGCAATTCGGTTCGTGGCCATCGCACCGTTTGCGATCACGAGTGCGGGGAGCAGCGAAAGGCAGTACCGGCGCGGGGATGTCATGTTTCGGTCTCCGGATGAGTCGTGGGTGCTACGATGTGAAATCTGGACCAGCAGTGTGGTCTGCGCGAACGGCACCAATCACACGTCCATTCCGTTCGGTGTCGCGACGAGGATGGCCGTCACGAGGAGCACGAGCAGTCCCGTGCCCAATTCCACCGCGGCGCTGCGCCGCAGTCGGTCGGTGCCGGCGGACGTGCTGAGGATGGGTCGCACACGACGCCAATTGTAGGCGCCCAGGCCGGCCGTCACAGCGAGCACCGAAAGTTTGATCAGGAGGAGCTGTCCGTAACGCGTTTCCCAGAGCGCCGACACGGCTCCGACCTGCAGCCATGCCGCGAAAACCCCGGTGACGGCGGTGAGTGCTGCGAAAGCAAGCGCGGTTGGCGAGAACAGGTTCACGAGCTCACTGACACAACGCAATCGCTCGGGTGACTCCGTCCCCAGCACTGCGGGGATACCCACCATCACCAACACGAGCAGGCTTCCCATCCATCCGCTGGCGCCGATGATGTGCAGCGCGTCCGCGAGCAACGCCGGTGTACGAAGGGTCGGTGCGGCGGCAGCGTGCCCCGACAGCGCCATCGCGAACGCCATCGCACATCCCGCAACGGCGAGGACCGGCCAGGCCGATCGGCTCCCCCGCCGGGTGGCAACGAACGCGGCACCAGCAGCGAGTATCGCTCCAGCCTCCAACAGCCACGCATGGCCCCATTGCGTCACGCGCAGTAACGTGCCGAAGAGCGCGAGGTCAGGCATGCGCGGTTCGCCGTTCATCGCGTAGCCTTGCGCCAGCAGCCGCATCATCGCGGATACACCGAGGAGGAGAGCCGCGTACAGGCCAACCCGCGCGACGCGTCCACGCATCACCGGCACTGTGACTGGCCACGCGGCCGGGTCCGAAAAAGGTAGCACGACAAGTCCGAATACAATCGCGCCGATGGTGACCAGCAGCGCGCCATACTGCAGCCAGCGGATTGCCACGTACGCTGGCGATTCGACACCGAACACGGATTCATCCGTCAGACCAGTCGTGCCCTCGTCCATCTGGACCGCCGTCGGTGCGACGGACGTCTGAGCCAGCGCAACTCGGAGTCGCTCTCGGCCCGGCTCTCGGCCCGGCTCTCGCGCGCCGAGGGCCGGCAACCCGCTCGCGGCGGTGAGGTGCAGCCTTGATGACGGAGTGGCTGCCGTTGGAGCGCCATGTGCGTGTGCTGGCAGCGCCACCGCAAGCACGACTGCGGTCAACAGACTACCGACGTGTCGGCGCCCGCACCGAACGCTGACGTGGCACAGGGACGGCCCGCCGGGATCAGCCGTCGGGCTCACTACTTCGTCGCGGGAGCGTCGACAGTGAACGTGTAGGTCCCACGCATCGGGTGCCCGTCTGCGCCGGCAGCCTGCCAGGTGACCGAATACACACCTGCGCCCATCGGCGTCTTGAGCTGCGCAACCAGCGTCTTCCGGTCCGCGCTATCGGCTGCAACAGTGCCGAGCGACACGGCATGTTGTCCCGCATGCATGACCGTGATTCTGCTCATCGCAGGCTCCAAAACCTCCTGGAACGTCAGGCGGATCGCCGCGGGTACCGTGGCCACATGGCTGTTGACCGCGGGGACGGCGGACAGAAGCTTCGGATGCGCCAGTGCCCACAGCGGTGCGGCGATGGCGACGGTAAGCAGTGCGGCACGGACGAACAGTGTGTTGCGATTCATGAATTGAGTCCGGAATAAGCGAGGAGGATTGCCGACGACCGCAATCTGAGCATTCGGCGCCCGTGTGCGGCACCGCGATAGCAACAGCGACTGCAATACCGAAAACGACAGATCGAGCGTTCCGCCTATACCGTCACGCCATCGCGTCGCAGTTCTTCGGCCGTGGCGGCCTGCGCCACGGTACCGGGTTCATCGACATACCAGCCCGGATCGGCCTGTCCCGACACCCGCTCGCGCACCTTGAGCAACGTGAACATGCCCCCCATCTCGATGTGCCCCTTTGGCCCCGGCGCGCCCATCATGGGAATCGAATTCCTCGGGACGGCCATCCCCATCGACCCCATCTCGCCCATGCCGGTCTGACCCATGGTCATGTACTGCGGCAACAGCGGCGCTGTCGCATCGTTGATCTTCGTCTCATCCACTCCGACCAGGTTCACGCCGCTGTGCCCCATCTGTGTCATCGCGTGATGCGTCATGTGGCAATGCACGGCCCAGTCACCCAGCGCCGTCGCCTTGAACTCGACGGTGCGCGTCGTGCCGACCGGCACCAGCGTCGTCGCCTCGGGCCGTTGTGCCGTGGCCGGCACTGGACCGCCGTCGGTGGCCACCACTCGCCACGGCACGCCATGCACGTGGATCGAGTGATGACTCATCGCGCTCAGATTCCCGAGGCGGATCCGCACATCGTCATTCCGTTGAATCACCAGCGGTGCTGTGCCAGGGAACGCCTTGCTGTTGAACGTCAGGACGTTGAAATCGGTCATCTCGTTCGGATCGGGCCGCGAGGTGCCGAGGTCGACTTTCCACTCACTGGACAGCAGGACAAAGTCCTTGTCCGGCCGCCGCCGCGCACCGCGCTCATGCACCACGAACATGCCCATCATGCCGAGTGCCTGTTGCGTCATCTCGTCGTAGTGGGGGTGGTACATGTACGTGCCGAACTGATTCAGGTCGAATTCGTAGCGAAATGTCTCACCGGGAGGAATCGCGGTCTGACTCAGGCCGGACACACCATCCATGCCCGACGGTACCAGCAGCCCGTGCCAGTGGACGCTGGTCGGCTCCGGGAGCCGGTTCGTGACATAAATCCGTACCCGCTCTCCCTCGACCGCTTCGATGGTCGGACCAGGCGTGCTGCCGTTGTACCCCCAGCAACTCGCCTTCAGTCCCGGCGCGAACTCATGTTCGACCGGACCGGCGATGAGGTGAAACACTTTCACGTTGTCGACGATGCGAAACGGCAGTGTCGACCCATTCGGCGTGATCACCGGCGTGTAGTCGCGCCGCGGAAGACCCGGCGTGCGCGCTCGGCGGGCCAGCACACTGCGACGTGCTGGCGTGGCAGGCTCCGGCGCTGCCTCGACCTTCGGCATCACCATCCCTGCATGTTGGGCCTGCAGCAGCGAGGCGGTCGCGGCACCGGCAGCCAGTACCGTCAGGCCCTGTTCGAGGAGCGCCCGTCGTGTGATTGATGACTCAGACATACCGCAATGCTCTCAAGTGGGGGATGGCGGACGGCGTGCCGTGTCGGCCGCCGCCTCGGTGCCCAGCCGTTCCTGTTTCGTCAGTGGCGCAAAGCTGCCCCCGACTGCTCGCTCCAGCTTCGCGCGCGTGAGCCAGTAGTCGCGCAGCGCATCCACGTATGCCTGGCCGGCATCGATCTCCGCCTGTTTCGCCAGCAGCAACGTGAAGACACTCTGCGCCATCGCATTCACGAACTTCTGCGACTCGGTCACGACGAGCCGCCGCAACGGCAGGACGACGAGACGCAGGTGCGCCTCCCGTGCACGCGCTGCGTCGAGCGTAGCCGACAGCTGACGAACCTCGGCTCCAATTTCGACGACCAGTGCGTCGTGGCGCGCAATCGCCTGCCGGGCCAGTGCGCGACTCCGCGCAACACGTGACTGCCCACGATCGAATAGCGGAAGGGTCAGCGATAGCGCCCCGCCGACGAACGTACCATCCGGTTCGCGCTCATAGGTGGGACCGATGGTGCCATCGGGCAGCAACGCGAAGGCGCGAGTCAGTCCGAGCTGGCGCGCGGAGGCTTCGGCGTCCGCGCGCGCCGCGCTGAGATCGAGGCGTCGGCCGAGCGCTGTCGCAGTCAATGTCGTCGCCGACGCGAGACTGTCCGTCGGCGTGGGCAAGCGTGGGACGAGCGTCCACGATCCGCCGCCGGGAACACCCATCAGCCGTTCAAGATCCGCCCGCGCTGCGAGCTGTGCCCCAGCGGCGCGGAACGATTCGAGACGAGCGTCCGCAGCCAGGGCGCGCTGCTGCGCCAACTCGAGTTCAGACAGGTTTCCCGCGTCGTGGATCGCCTGCGCGGCGACTGCACTCGCATCCAGCGCCTGCGTCACCGCTTGCCGCACTTCGAGCAGTTGCGTCGCCGCCTGCGCCTCGACGTAGGCCATCCGGATCTCAGCGGCAAGGGTCAGGACCGCCGCACTCATTCGCGCGCGCTCCGCGGCGAAAAGATGCTGTGCAACGCGCGTCCGGAGCGGCCGCTGCAGAAAGTCGATGAACGGCAGAGCGATACTCGTCGCGAACATCGACGGGCCTCCACCGCGGGCAAGTCCCGCGCCAGCCGACACCACGGGATTGCCGAACAGGCCCGCCTGCACCAGGTCGGCTTGCGCAATGCCAAGGTCCTCGAACGACGCCTGCAGCCGTTTGTTGCGGAGTAACCCAATCTGAATGGCTGAATCGACCGGCACTTCGCCCTTCAGGGAGCGCGTCACGTAGCCCTGTACGAGCGAGTCTTCCGGTTGGTTCTGAATCCAGTCGACCCGCAACCCCAGTCGATTCCGTGTCGTTTCCTGCACGGTGCCAAGGCCCCCTTTGGTGGGGACTGTCGCACACCCGACGACTGCGCCCAGCATCAGCAGGGCGCGAGATGCGGAGAGGCTCAGGCTGCGGAAACCGGGCGGGAAAGGTGGCGTGAACAGCTGAGACGGCATGGGGTCAGGCGACGGAACACTGGACGACGCACACTCCTTCTGGCCGTTCAACGGCGGCGTCGAGGGTGCAGGGGTTTACTGCGCGTAAAGTACTGGGCTCCCGCGGTGCGCGGAAGGGTCAGAACGGCTTTGGCTGGCGGGCCGCTCTCGCGAGCGCGCGCGCGCCTCGCGTCACGCCTTGGGTGTCCGTGACGACCAGTGAATCGCACGAATCCGCCACGTGCCGGACGCGCGCGAGAGCACCATCAGCTCGGCCCCCACCGAATTGATTTCGCGGTCGCGGTACCTGCCCTTGGTCGCGCTGGTCGACGTGCTCCAGGCTACATCGCCAACGATGCTTACGCGCTGCGGGCTGCGCACACCGGGCAGCGCCTGCGCAAATCGGATGTCGCCAGGGAGGTGGTGCCCCGCATAGTCGCTCCGCGTTTCCACGCTGCCGCTCTCCTGAATGATCGCGTCAGGCGCCAGCAGTGCCATCGCAGCGGCACTGTCGCCGATGGCCAGTGCGCGATGAAAGGCCGTCACGACAGCCGCAGCGTCGGCGGAGTCGGTTGCGACGTGCGGTAGCGTGTTTTGCTTGGTGTCCGCGATGACGGCAACGACCGCACGAGCGGAACCTGCGACCGGTGTTGCAACCCCGACTGCGATCACGGCAGCAATGATACGGGCGGTCATGTAGTGCATGAGTGTCCTCGAACGGGGAAGGATGAGGCGGGGAGAAAAGTGGCGGTCGCCAGCTATGAGGCGTCGCCGCGGTGCGGACAATCGATCGCAGTCGGTTTGGCGTGTCCAACAAGGCAGAACAGGTGTTCGTACGGCGCCATGTGTGAGTGCGCGCAGTGATCGCTATGAGGGGCCATCGGATGTGCAACCGCCAGCCCCGAGCTCCACGCGAGGACTAACGCGAACCCAGCGCCAAGGAGCGATGGCCTCGTCATGTGCGTCGCGATCGTGGACTCGCGACCAAGCAGACGGTTGATTCGGCGGTCCAGCATCCTGTCACGATTGAACCCCACGAGTGCTCCACCGTGCGGCAGCGAATCCGGACCGGTGGTGCCGGACGCACGCCACTGTGCGAGCGCGAGGATCGCCGATGCCAGCGTGACCGGATCGCCACGCACGGCGAAATCGTCGGCAATGATCTCCGCATCATCAGCGACATCAGCGGCAAGCCGTCGCATCGCCGGAAGCCAGAACAGCAGGCATCCCATCGCACGCAGCAGCGTCAGCCGTGCGGGATCGCGGCGGAGCACATGCGAGTACTCGTGCGCGAGCACCGCGGCAAGCTGCGCCTGAGTGAGTGCCCCCTCGAGCTGGGAGCTGATGTGGATTGTCGGTCTGAACCAGCCGCTTGTGAAAGCGGGGATCGGCAGCCCATCGACCAGCCGTACCCTGCTGATGGGCACCTCGGCCGTGTTCGCGGCAGCGCTGGTCACATCGCCCTCGATGGCGGATCGCGTGATGATCATTCCGAGTGCCCGGCGGAAACTCTGCCAGGCGCGCAGTCGATCAAACACGGCGTAGATGATGCCGGCAATCAGGAGAACGTGAAAGCCGGTATGCACCGGTTCGAGCAGCTGGTGCAGCGCGACCAGACAAACGAGCCACAGGTGATCACGGCCGTTCAGGAGTGCCGCGATCCCGCCCGTGGCGTGGTGCACCAGCACGGGGCTCGTCGCGGCGAGCAACACGACACCAATGATGATCAGGAGCCGACGGCGATGCCGCGCCTCCCCCTCTCCGACACGTTGTGAACGGAGTGAAACCCCCTCGGAGTGCTCAGTCACGCGCCGCCCCAGTGCCCGACGTCATGACTTGAGCCGCGCCGCGATCAGCCGCGCCAGTTCAGCCAGCTGATCCGGATCACGTTCGGCCAGCACGTCGACGAGGGAGGCGGCCATCGCATTACTGCTGAACGACAGGATTCCTTCCACGACGCGCCGACTCGCATGCTGCATGAAGGCCGCTTCCGTCATCGTCACGTCGAAGTGCAACAGCCCGTCGCGTTCCTCGCGCTGCAGCAGGTTCTTGCGCACCAGCTTGTTGAGCACTGTCACCACGGTCAGCAGCGCGACGTGGTGCGTACGCGCCACGTATGCATGCACGGAGCGTGCGGTGGAGGGCGTTCCGATGTGCCACATCGCCGCCATGACGCGCGCCTCGAGGTCGCCCAACACCTTCGCGAGCCCGTCGGCCGAGAGCCGGAGCGTATCATGCAGTTGGGGCGACGGCGACGGCGACGGCGACGGCGATGTCGGTGTTGCGTCGTTCGGTCGCCGCGAGGTGCGATCGATGCTCGGTTTGCGTGGCACGGCGGCGGAGGACTCTGGGAGTAAGGGATCGTGACTGCGCTTTATCATGCATAAACGCCCGCGGCTCGGCAAGTGACGGCGCAGCGCCCGGATGGGAGGGCGACCTCGGAGGCTGTCCTGCCAGCCTCTCTGCCTGGACGCGGAATGTGCCAATCGAGCGTCGACGCACGTCAGGCGAATCCGCGCCGGGAGGCGCAAGCGTCGAGTGCTCGCAGCGAAGATGCGAACGCTGAGCCTCGCACGCCCGTCACCCCAACAACAACCGTGGACCAAACTGGAAGGGCGTCACCGACACCACACGCACGTCACCCATCCGCGGATGGGCCGGATTCAGGAGCAGAGTCCTCTCGCTCGGAATGACCACCGACGGCACAGACAGCGCCAGCGATACTCCACCGTTCACCCACGCGGCTCCCACAGCCTGCGCCTCAGGCGGCGGTGTCGGCTGGTCGCGCCACCCGCGCACGTGCGTCAGCGCGGTCGCGTCGAGCGACTGCACCCCCGCATCAGACGGCACCTCGACCTCGAGAATCACGAGATCGTCCGGCGCATCCTCGGGATCGACATGCACCAGCAACTCGAGGGCCGCAAGCGAGACGGAACTGGCGAGATACACCACTGAAATACCTGGTGAATTCCACCGTCCGCCGAATCGGCGCGCTCCCGCGCCATCGAGCGCCTGATACCGCGCTCGGCACAGTCGAAAGGCGCGGATCAGCCGAAGACTCCGTGCTCGATTCGTCCCAGTATCTGCTCGACAACAACAGTGCCCGGGTCGCTCCCGAGAATGTCGAGAGGCGCGGAGCCCGATAGCGCGCGATTCGGCTTCCTGAGCCAGTGGGTGGCCAGTTCGCGCGAACCGAGTGCCTCCTCCGCTCGCACGAGCATGCGTGCCAGGCGGGCGAGTCGGTCAGACTCATCCCGCGACAGCCGGGTGCGCTCGGTCCGTTTGCGCTGCAACGTTCGGGCGCTGCCGATCAGAGCGTACACCGCCGCCTGTTCGATACCGGAATCGTGCAGCCCCTGCATCACAAAGCTGAGGGCCGCGGATGGAAACCCCGCCTCCACTTCGCGGGCAAGGCCGAGGTCGGTGTCGATCACCTTCTGGAAGACCGCCTGTCCCCCGAGGACGACGGCGACCGCGTCTGCTGCCATGTCGCCCCCATGCGCCATTTGACGATTGTATGATACGCGATTGGCGCTCGAGAGGCCACGAGACGCAGACGCCTGGCCCACCGATCGGGCAACACCCCCGCCCTTGAGTCCCACCCCTCCCCCGCTTACCTTCACAGACTTGCCCCGCGCCGCGTCGGCGCTGGGTACGCTCGCATAGCTCAGTCGGTAGAGCACATCCTTGGTAAGGATGAGGTCATCGGTTCGATCCCGATTGCGAGCTCTGTTGGGGTTTCGGTTGGGTTGTACCACCTCGGCGGATTCGTCCCGTGCCACGCGGCACGAGCGGACCCGCTGCTTGCACTAGCCTCGGCAGATGCCTTGGCGCGCGTTGATGTTTGCACGGTTCATTCACCACCTCTTTTCCAGGATTGCGCTGTCATGGGCAAGGCAAAGTTCGAGCGGAACAAGCCGCATCTGAACGTGGGCACGATTGGGCATGTCGACCACGGCAAGACGACGTTGACGG
>JANPFJ010000275.1:0-1296 GCA_031423355.1 Gemmatimonadaceae bacterium
GCCAGCGGTATTCCATCCGTGCCGTCGCGTGTGGCCGGCGCGTGGCCATCGGTTGGCACCGGTGCGTTGCTGTTCTATGACCTCGTGCGCGTTGATGTTGCGCGTGGACTGCGCAACGGCGGGTGGCGATTTGCCATCGACATCGATCGCGCGTTCTGGAGTGTTATGTGAGTAAGGAGTACGATCAAGCGTACTTCGATAAGTGGTATCGCCATCCACACCATCGCGTGAAAACGCCGACTGAACTGCGTCGTCAAGTCACCTTTGTGGTCGGGATGGCTGAGTGGGTGCTGGGGCGCCCAGTGAAGAGCGTGCTGGACGTGGGGTGTGGCGAGGGACAATGGTTGCCAGAGTTACGACGCCTTCGCCCGCGCGTGCTGTACGACGGCGTCGATCCGAGTGCGTACGCGGTGTCGCGCTATGGGCAGCGCCGTCGCTTGCAGCAGGGTGGGATTGACCAGCTTGACAGGCTCGATCTGCGCCCGGCGTATGATGTGGTGGTGTGCTGTGGCATGTTGAACTACCTCGCGCCGAAGGTGCTCCGCGCGGGGCTCGCGCAGGTGGCGCGGAAAACAGACGGCGTGGCGTATCTGGAACTGTTCACGCGCGCCGACCACATCGAGGGCGACACCAACTGGCCGACGCCTCGCACGGGGGCATGGTGTCGGGCCGCGATGCGCACGGCGGGATTTACTTCGATTGGCATGCACGGGTACGTAGTGACGGCGCAACAGTCGCGTGTCGCGGTCTTGGAGCGGGGCCCGTAGTCGCCGATCATTCGGCGGTCGGGCACGTGCGTGGTCGCGGTATCTACCGTGATTTAACACGAGACACTGATTGTTTGAATCACGGGGGACACGGAAGACACGGAGGCACAGGCCTTGAAATACAACGTCGCAACCAGCGCTTGTTTTTTTGAGGAGGAGCTATCGCACGAGCTCGCGTCGCTCACCCTCCGTGCACTCCGTGTCCTCCGTGATTCAAAAACCAAACACTGATTGTCCGAATCACAGAGGACACGGAGGACACGGAGGACACGGAGGCACATGCCTTGAAATACAACGTCGCAACCAGCGCTTGTTTTTTGAGGAGGCGCTATCGCACAAGCTCGCGTCGCTCACCCTCCGTGCACTCCGTGTCCTCCGTGATTCAAATACCAAACACTGATTGTCCGAATCACAGAGGACACGGAGGACACGGAGGCACACGCCTTGAAATGCAACGTCGCAACCAGCGCTTGTTTTTTTGAGGAGGAGCTATCGCACGAGCTCGCGTTGCACACCTTCCGTGCACTCC
>JANPFJ010000276.1:0-1804 GCA_031423355.1 Gemmatimonadaceae bacterium
GAGTGGCTGGCGCACACCTTCGCGAGTTCATGAATCGCGATGATGAAGGCCGTCGTATCGAAGCCGGCTCCGCCAAGCTCTTCCGACCAGGGAATACCGAGCAGGCCGAGGTCGGCCATCTTCGCCACGTTCTCCCACGGAAACGACGACTCGGCGTCGTGCAGGCTCGCGACCGGCTTGACGTGGTCATTCGCGAACGCTCGCACCATTTCGCGAACCAGCAGGTGCTGCTCATTGAAGTACAGTGAATCGTCCATATCTCATATCGGGTGTTGGGGGGCAGCCACCTGCGGGCGCCCGTAGACGGCGAAACGTACTGTGATGAAAGGCCTGGCGAAGGACCGGAGTTTCAGGCATGCGTTGCCGGTGGCCTTCCGGGAGTCTGACGCCCGAGGGCCTGCCGACGTCTCAGCGGCGGTGGGCCCGGATGACGTCCAGAAACGACTCCGCGTATCGCTCCAGCTTGACTGGCCCGACACCTGGGAGTGACGACATTGCCGCGGGAGTCAGTGGGCGACGCGACGCAAACGCCGCCAGTGTCGCATCGGGGAAGACGACATAGTGAGGGACCTTCTGCTTCCCTGCCAGTGCCGCCCGACACGCCTTCAGCGCATTGAACAGGTCCGTGTCGGCTTCGGTGACCGCCCCACCCTTCTCTCTGCTTTTGCGTTCCGTGTCCCGCCGGGCGTTTGAATCACGCGGTGCCCGTTCGCGCGGCCCGGCGCTTGGGCCGAAGGCCCCCCGGATGGCAGGCGCGGCGCGGCGTTCACCGAGACAGTTGTCACACGCGCCGCACTGTGCCTTCGCCGCCGGATCGCCGAACCACTGCAGCAACGCCTGCCGTCGGCAGGTGGTCGCGTACGCGTAGCGCTGCATGGCGTCGAGTTTGTCGAACTCCCGCTGCCGGCGACGATCGAGTGACCGCCAGTCGATGGCGACGCGATCCAGCGAGGTGGTGGCATCGATCAGGCGAAGCCCGCCGCCGACACGTTCGACCACCACGAACTGACGCGACTCGAGCGCCTCCAGCATCGGGAAGGCGCCGACGAAGCCACCGAAGCCCGGCGGCAGCCCATCCAGATCGATCACCGCGCCCCGCGAGAGTTGTTCGCGCCCCACACGCCAGCAGGCCCGCAGCAGTTCGCGCTCCATCTCGAAACCCTCTCCGAGTTCGTCGCGAATCCGTTCGGGCGTCGCGAGCAGGCGGAGCGAAATGAGCCCTGCGGATTCCGGATCCCATCGCAGCACCCCCGCATCCGCGAGCACGCGCAACGCCGATTCGACCGCCTTCACCGAGGTCTTGCCACCAATCGCACCGGCCGTTTCCTCAGCCGTCGCCGACACGACGCCCCCGCGATCCGCTTCACGCTGACAGCGTCGATGCACCGACTCGATCAGGGCACGATCCGGCAGCGCAGACTTGATGAAGAACTCGTGGGTGAACCGATCCGGGAACGCGTGCAGCAGGACGCAGCGGCTTGGCTGTCCGTCGCGGCCGGCGCGGCCTGCCTCCTGATAGTACGCCTCGAGTGTGCCCGGCATGGCGTAGTGAATCACGAGTCGGACGTTGGACTTGTCGACACCCATCCCGAAGCTGTTGGTCGCGACGATCACGCGCGTGCGTTCGGCCATGAAGTAGTCCTGCACCCGTCGGCGGCGTTCATCATCGAGGCCGGCGTGATAGGCGCTCGCGGGCACCCCGTTGTCGTCGAGGAACTGCGCCATGCGTTCGACCGTCTTGCGGGTCGACGCATAGACGATTCCCGTACCATCCTCGAGCTGCCGCAGCAGGTCGAGCACGACG
>JANPFJ010000277.1:0-29434 GCA_031423355.1 Gemmatimonadaceae bacterium
GGCAGTGGACGCGGCGCTGGAACTGTATCGCGCCGGTGCACGCGTCACGTTGGTGCACTTCGAGTCGACGCTGGATCGGAAGGTGAAGCCGTGGGTGCGTCCCGATATCGATGGGCGCATCAAGGATGGCGCGATCACGGCGCTGTTCGACGCACGGGTGATCCGCATCGGCCCCGATTGGGTGGACGTGGCACAGGCGGGCGCCCTCACGCGCGTGGTGGCGCAGCACGTCTTCACGATGCTTGGCTACATGCCAGAGACGGGGCTGCTGAAGCAGGTTCAGGCGCCGATCGATCCCGACACCGGTGTGCCGACGCACAATCCGGCCACGATGGAAACGCCGCTTCCCGGGCTCTTTATCGCCGGTGTGCTGGCCTCGGGGTTCGATGCCAACAAGACGTTCATCGAGAATGGACGTTTTCACGGCGACCTGATCGCGGCGCGCATCGTCGAGCGACGTGGTCGCGAGCTCCATGTCTGACCGCAGCCGCAGGGGCGGCACGTCGCGTCGGGCGTTCCTCGCCGATGCAGGCAGTTGTGCCGCGCATCTCGCGCTGGCGGCGAGCCTGGCACCGCTGGTGGTGCGCACGGCGTGGGCGGCATCGCCGCGAGGCGTGGTCACTGCGCGCGAACCGTGGGGACGGTTGGAGCGCGTGGCCGATGGCGTCTGGGCGCTGATCTCCGCACCCCTGAGCGGCGATCGCACCACATTGTCGAACGGTGGCATCATCGCCGGCCGCAGCGGCGTGATGGCGATCGAAGGCTTGTTCACGACGCACGGCGCGCGGTGGATGGCCGCGCAAGCGCGACAGCTGACAGGTCGCTGGCCGACGCACGTCGTCCTGACGCACTATCACGCGGACCATGCCAACGGAGTTGACGGCTACATCGCCGATGGATTTCCGACACGGATTCTGACGACGGCGACCACGCGCGAGCTGGTGCTGACGAAGAACACGCCGGCAGTGGAGTCGCGGATCGCTGCGCTGCGAGACGTCACGGTCCTGTCCGCGAGCGGTGAGACGGTGGTGGACCTTGGCGGTCGACGTGTCCGGATCGTGCCACGGGCGGGACACACGTCGAGCGATGTCAGCATCGAGTTGGATGAGCCCAGTCTGGTGTTCGCCGGTGATCTGGTGTGGAACGGGATGATCCCGAACTTCGTCGACGCAGTGCCGACCGAATTGGCGCGCCAGGTCCGCGCATTGCGCCGTGATCGCAGCACCGTGTACATCCCCGGCCATGGCGCGGTCGCCGATGCCGCGGCAATCGATCGGTATCTCGCTGTGCTCGGCGAGCTCGAGGCCGCGGCGCGTGCCGCCTACGCGCGCGGCATGTCGGCGGCGGACGCCGGAAAGGCATTTACGCTACCGACCATGCTGGGCGAATGGGCGTTGTTCGGTCCGACGTTCTACGAGCGGGCGTTCATCGCCTGGAATCGGGAGCTCGGGACGCAGCGCTGACGCTGCGTTGCAGGGAACGCACGCCTGCGTCCACACCAGAATCTTCGCTGCACCGGTCAGTGGCGAGCCGCTGAAACACCGCAAACCTCCGTCAGCAGCGCGCGCCGCTCGAAAACCGGCTCAACGCTACCTGCCGGGGCTTCAGAGCGTACGGATCACCCGAGCCGGCTGACCGACAGCGAGCGATCTCGGCGGAATGTCGCGCGTCACCACACTGCCAGCGCCAATGACGCTGCCGGCTCCGATCGTCACGCCACCAAGCACGATGACGCGTGCGCCGAGCCATACGTTTTCCTCGATGATGATCGGTTTTGACTCGGGGTACTCATCGCGCCTTTCCGGCTCGACGCGATGAAAATTGTTGTCCATGATGATCGCTTGTTGCCCGATGTTGCAGCGTGCCCCGATCCGCACAAGGAGCAGCGCGCCGATCGCACACCCGTGGTTGATGAATGCGCTCTCCCCAATCTCGAGTGTGCCATCCTCACCGGAGACTAGCTCGGTCGTTGCCATCGTGGACGACAGGCGCACGCGGTCAGCGATGATCATCCGTCCCCGGTTCGAGATCGCTGGTGTGCCCCAGACGCGCACCTTTCTTCCAAGCTGCGTATGACGGAGGAACCATCGCGCACGCATGATCGCATGTGCTGCAGACAGAGCGTCAGAGATTCGATCGATGATTTGCCTTGCCATGCGTCCTCCTCGGTAGTCTCTGACTCGCGAATCATTCGCAAGTCACACCCTGATGAGCGGCTGCCATCGAGGGGCACTCGGCCATCGCGAAAGCTATTGCCCGGATGGCGGCCCGCAGTGATTCCGAGGGAAATCATCCGGTGGGATACCACCTTCCTCACGAAAGCTGTCGCAAAGGTACTGACCTGCGTCGCGCTCCGGCAGTTCGTGTCGAAGGCGAACGTCGCTACGTCGCTGTCGCATTCACAGGTTCGTTCTGACGTGACGGGTGACATGCCGAACGGCTGTTCCCCTGCGCTGTTGAATCGGTACCGTGCGTCAGTTTTGGCAGGGCCGAGGCCCGTCGTGGCGCCGCGTCACAACCTCTGGATGTGCTCCTGCGTTTACCACACGCCGAATCACAGCGGGCAGCCCACTCTGGCGCCTGGGCGCGCCGACAGACCGCGAGACGTGTGCGGAGAGCATCCCGGGGCGGGGGAACGCGTTGGGTGGATGCTTCCGCGAAGCAGCGATCCGACTCGGCGAGTGTTCCAAGGCCCGCTACCTTTCAGCATCCAGTGCATCCCACCCAGTCGCGACACCTGTTCGCGGCATCCAGGGGTGCCGAACCAAGAGGCCATCCGATGTCTGCCAGTGCCCACCCCGATGTGATGGACAAGCTCGTGTCGTTGTGCAAGCGCCGCGGCTTCATCTTCCAGAGCTCCGAAATCTACGGAGGCACGGGCAGCGTCTGGGACTACGGCCCGCTCGGCGTGGAACTGAAGAAGAACCTGAAGGAACTGTGGTGGACGAGCATGGTCCGCCTGCGTGATGACGTCGAAGGGCTGGACGCGGCGATCCTGATGCACCCGAAGACGTGGGAGGCCAGCGGCCATGTCGCCGGGTTCACCGATCCGCTCGTCGACTGCAAGACGTGCAAGGGCCGCTTCCGCGCCGACAAGCTCGAAGATGCACGCTGTCCACAGAAGCCCAGCAAGATCCCCGGGCAGCACGATGCCTGTCAGCTGACGGAACCACGGATGTTCAACCTCATGTTCAAGACGTTCATGGGGCCGGTCGAGGAGAGCGCCAGCACGATCTATCTGCGGCCCGAGACGGCACAGGGCATTTTCGTGAACTTTCTCAACGTGCAGCAGAGTTGCCGTCAGAAAGTCCCGTTCGGGATCGCGCAGATCGGCAAGGCATTCCGCAACGAAATCACGCCGGGCAACTTCATTTTCCGCACGCGTGAGTTCGAGCAGATGGAGATGCAGTTCTTCGTCGAGCCCGGCACCGACATGGAGCACTTCGAGCGCTGGAAGGCTGATCGCATGGCGTGGCATCAGTCGCTTGGTCTCGCCGCTGATCGCTTGACGTTCCATCAGCACGAAGCGGGCGAGCTGGCGCATTACGCGCGCGCAGCATTCGACATCAATTTCGATTTCGGCGGCACGCTCGGCTTTCAGGAAATCGAAGGCATCCACAATCGTGGCGACTTCGATCTCTCGCAGCATCAGCAGTTCAGTGGCAAGAAGCTCGAGTACTTCGACCAGCAGGCGAACAAGCGCTATCTGCCGTATGTGATCGAAACATCGGTCGGAGCAGATCGGACGACGCTGGCCGCACTGGTCAACGGCTATCGTGAAGAATCGGTGGCGGGCGAGGACGAGGGACGCGTGGTGCTCGGACTGCACCCGGCGCTGGCGCCGATCAAGGCGGCGGTGTTCCCATTGACGAAGAAGGATGGACAGCCCGAGATGGCCACGAAACTGGCCGACGAGCTGCGTCGTGCGTTTCACGCCGACTACGACGAAACCGGCAGCATCGGCAAGCGCTATCGGCGGCAGGACGAAGTCGGTACGCCGTTCTGCGTGACGATCGACAGCGAGTCGGCGGCCGATCAGAGCGTGACGATCCGTGAACGCGATTCGCTGGCGCAGGTGCGCGTCGCGATGGATCAGGTGCGCGGCTGGGTGCAGGCGCGCATCACCGCCTGACGGCCTCGCTGGCCCCGCAGACACGAACGGCGCGCCGATGCAGGCGCGCCGTTCGTGCGTACTGTGGTTCGAGGCGGGCTACTTCGGCTGCATCGATGCCAGTGCCGCCGCCAGATCGGTCTCGTGACTCGTTCCTTCGACCTTGCCGTGCGCCTGTTCGATCACCTCTGCGGCGCGGGTGAGTCCCGCCTCGTCCACGAGCGCGACGAGAATCGAGCTGTTGGAGTTGAGCCCTTCCCCCATCTGCTTGAGCAGTGGATCAGGAAAGCCGAGGTCGATGAAGTACGCGGCCAGTGCACCGCCGGCGGCCATCGTGATCGTGCCCACGCCGGGCAGCAGCAACCCGGCGATGGCGCCGACGAGCGCGCTCTTGCCGATGCCCCAGTCCTGCGACTCGGTGAACGCCACCTTGCCGTTCTGGTCACGCGTGATGATCGCGACGTTGCCAAGCGTGACCGGCGCGGCCTTGAGCAGGTGCAATGTGGCTTCCGCGCCTTCGGGCGTCTGGAAGCTCGAGATCATGATCTTGCGTGATGCGACGTCACTCATCGTTTCTCCGTGGTAGAGGTGTCTGCTGCAAGCTAAATTGACGACATGGATGAAGCAGACACCGACCTTACGCCATCGCTGCGGATCAGGTTGCGACACAACGGACCTCTCGTATTGCAGGGTCCGGTTCGGCTGGAACGTGAGGATGGGACGCGGGTCCGGGAGGCGGAGTCGATGGCGCTCTGTCGGTGCGGGGCGTCGAGGGAGATGCCGTTTTGCGACGGGTCGCATCGGGTGACGGCGTTCCGTGGCGACTGAGGTCCTCTATCGCCGCGCGCCGTGAGGCGCTGATGGTTTCACTGGCGTGACCGTGAGGGGCGGGTCGCACGCAGCCGCACGTCTCACCATCGGCGCTCGAATTGTCAGCTGACCGGCACCATCCGTTCCGGGTAGCGCTAGAATTATCGCATGACGAGCGCGATCCGAACCCAGCAGGAAACCAATACCTCCCTCGACGGCGCCGCCGTGCTGGCGGCCGCAACCGAGTTCTTCGCCACCCGCAACGGCATCTACGCGGCCTTCCCGGAGAAATCCGGGCCAACCTATGTGGCCCTCCGCGGCCAGGGTGGGGAGGACGTGCTCTTCGGCGTCGCGGCGATTCAGGGCGGCACCCGGGTGACCGGCTCCAGCTACATGTTCGACCAGCAGATCGCGCGGTTTCTGTCGGCGCTGCCGGCCTACGTGGCACCGCCGCCGGCTCCGACGCTCGAGGAGACGACCGCGGGCGCAACTCCGGACCCCTCCGGCGCGTAAACCACGAGACTGTGCTCTCGGACCGGCGCTGCCGACGCTGGCAACAGTTTCTCTCTCAGTCCCGTCCAACCGCGTATGCCACCCTTCGTCACCCAGCTTCGCACCCCAGCGGAGTCGATTCTGATCGCGCCCGTTGGCGCCGACGCCCTGACCATCCGCGTGCAGCTGCTCGAGGCGTGGGACGCGGTCAGGATCGTGGCGGCACCGGACACGCCGGTGGCCACCGTCAAGGCCCGCGCGCTGACGGTGCTGGCGCCGGACGTCCCGCAGCCAGGCGACGTCGTGACGAAACTCGGTGGCTTCGAGATTCGCGATGAAGCGAAATCGCTGGCCGCTGCCGGTGTAAAGGACGGATCCACGCTGCTGCTGCATTTCCGTCGTCGGCAGCCGATCAAGTGACGGTGCCTGCGACGGCGGATTCGAGCCTGAGAACGGAGATGGAGCCCGCGGCGCTCATCGAGGCCGCACAGGCGATGCGCGCGCAAGTCGCACGACGCATCGTCGGCCAGACCGAGGCGCTCGACGAAATTCTCCTGGCGATCGTGGCCGGTGGTCACGCCCTGCTGGTCGGTGTACCGGGACTCGCCAAGACGATGATGGTGCGTGCCGTGTCGGAGGCGATGCAACTGGATTTCCGGCGCATTCAGTTCACGCCGGATCTGGTACCGAGCGACATCACGGGCACCGAGCTGCTCGACGAAGACGCGGCGACCGGGCATCGTGCATTCCGCTTCGTCCGCGGGCCGATCTTTTCCAACATCGTGCTGGCCGACGAGATCAACCGCGCGCCGCCGCGGACGCAGGCGGCATTGCTGGAAGCGATGCAGGAATATCGCGTGACGGCCGCCGGCGAAACGATGTCGCTGCCGGCGCCGTTCTTCGTGCTCGCGACGCAGAATCCGATCGAGCAGGAAGGGACCTATCCGCTGCCGGAAGCGCAGCTCGATCGCTTCCTGTTCGACATCCGCGTGGACTATCCCGGCGAAGACGACGAGGTCGGAATTCTCCGGAGTACGACCGGGGCCGCCGGCGATCCGTTGACGCCCGTGCTGGACGCACTGCAGGTTCGCGCACTGCAGAAGATGGCGCGCGATGTGCCCGCATCGGAGACTGTGCTGAGGTACGCGGCGCAGCTGGTGCGCGCCACCCGCCCCGGCGACGTTCGCGCGCCGGGTCTCGTCACGAAGTACGTGCGCTGGGGAGCCGGACCGCGTGCCGGTCAGGCGCTGATTCTGGGCGCCAAGGCGCACGCACTGCTGAATGGTCGTGTGGCCGTCTCACCAGCCGACGTGCAGCGTGTCGCCATGCCGGTGCTGCGCCACCGAGTGCTGCCCAACTACGCCGCCGAAGCCGATGGCGTGTCGTCCGACACGATCGTGAAGGATCTGCTGGCGCGGCTCGAGCCACCGCGCGGCGCCTTCGCGCCCTGAGGCACGAGCAGGCGGTGGCAGTGCCAGGCCTTCATGAATACGGCGCATTACTCGATGCGCTGCGCGGCGCGCGATGGATGGCACGCCTGCGTCCACGCACGACGAATGTCGGTGCGCATATCGCGCGACGCATCGGGCCGAACGTCGAAGTGACCGAGTACCGGCCATACCGCCAGGGCGATGATCCGCGGCGCCTCGACTGGAAGCTGCTCGCCCGCACCGATCGTGCGTACGTTCGGCTCGCGCCTGACATCGCCACCTCACCCACGCTGATCCTGCTCGATGGCTCGGCTTCCATGGGTGCAGGGCTTGGTGGTGAGACCAAGTGGCGACAGGCGCGCATGCTCTGCGTCGGACTGGCGGCCGTTGGTCGTGGCGCTGGTGATCCCGTCGGCCTGCTGATCGCCCTTGGCAACGGCACGCGCCGACTCGCACCGCGTGCGCGGGGGGACGTCGTGCGCGAGATGATTCGTGTCGTCGACGACCTCGCCGTCGATGGATCGCCGGCGTTGGCACCATTGCTCGAGGGAATGCGCGGTATCGAACGGGTGGTGATCATCTCCGACCTGCTCGGCGACGCGGCGGCGCTGCTCCGGCGTGGCGCTTCGCTGGTGGCACGCGGTGTGGAGGTAATCGTGGTGCATCTGGTGTCGCGTGCGGAGTTGTCGCTGGGCGCCGAACGCGCGGTGGCGGTCGATCCCGAGGACGCGTCGCTTCGACGGCCGCTCTCGCGCTCCGCCCGCGGCGCGTATGACGTGAGTTTTGGCGACTTCCGTGCAGCGATGCGCACCGGCTGGCTGGCGACAGGCGCTCGCTATATCGAGATCACCGATGATCAGGCGCCCGCAGATGCCGTCCGGACACTCGTGCGTGCTGCCACGGGCACTGGTGCGATCACATGACATGGCTGGCACCCTGGGCGCTGGCGGTGGGCGGTGTCGGGCTGCTTGGCGTCGTCGCGGCGCATCTGCTGTCGCGTCAGCGTCCCCGCGCGCTCGCGCTCGCCACCGCGCGGTTCCTCCCCGCCGGCATGCTCGAAGCCACCACACTGCAGACGATCCCGATCGACCGCTGGTGGATGCTCCTGCGCCTCTGCATCGTGACGCTGCTGGCACTCGGTGTCGCACAGCCAGTCGTCACCGGTACGAAGGTGCCGGCGAGAACAGTGCTGCTGCTCGATCAAACGCTGCCGCGGGAGGCGCAACGCGCGGCACTGGCAGCGCTGATGCCGACTGACGTCGTGATCCCGTATGACACGACGGCCGTGCTGCTGACTGCTCCCGCCGCGACGCCAGTCGTCGCGGCATCGGCCTCGCTCAGCGCGGCACTCAGTCGCGTGCTGCGGGCGCGTGATTCGCTCGTGCAGCGCTCAAGCACGATGCGAATTGCTGTTGCGTCGCGCTTTGGTCCGGGGAGCATCGATCCGGCCACGCCGATCATCCGCGCGCTCGTTCCCGACTCGATCGTGGTCCTGCCGGTGACGGTTGCGCCCGTCGCCCCGCTGGCGCGCGGACCGATTGCGGTCCGCGCCATCGGCGACGACCCGATCGCTGCGACGGCGCACCTGCTCGGCGACAGTGTTGCACCACTGGGTGCCGTGGTGCAGCGCGGCGTCTCGTTGACTGCTGAAGACTCGCTCGCGGCGCGCAATGGGGCGACCGTCGTCTGGTGGCCAGCAAGCGCCTCATCGAGTGCTCCGATCCTGCAGGCGATCACCGTCGGTTCGCGCACGTGGATCGCTGCACTCGAACGTGATAGCCGCCGCGCCGCCGCGATCAGCGGGCGTGCCGTGGGCTGGTGGGCCGATGGCTCACCAGCAGTCAGGATGCAATCGTTGGGACGGGGGTGTGTGCTCTCACTCGGCGTTTCGCTGCCGGCGGCGGGGGATCAGACACTGTCGCTTGGTGCGCAGGCATGGCTGGCCGCACTGATCACCGCCTGCGATCGCGACGGGAGCGGCGTTGCAGCAGCGCCGGCATGGCTCAGTGCACCGCCGCGCGGCGCTCGAGTGGCGGCTGTCGCAACGTCGATGTCGTCCGGGGCGGCACCGTGGCTGGTTGCCGCAGCATTCCTGCTGGCACTGACTGAATTGATCCTGCGGCGCAGGCAGGCGGCATGACGCCGCTGCAACTCTTCGCGCGTCTCGATCAGCTGCGCGGCGCACTGCGCTCGATCGCGGCTGGGACGATCGTGATCTCGTCGATTGGTGCGGCCGCAGTGGTACTCGTCACCGGCGCGCTCTGTCGCATGGTATTCGGCGCCCCCGAGATTCGCGTACTCTGGGGGCTGGCTGCCAGCGCCGCGGCGTTGGTGGCCACGTGGCGCTGGCGCGTTGTGCGCCCCGGTGCCGTGCAGCGTCTCGATGCCGCGTTGTGGGCCGAATCGCAGGCGCCTGCGCTTCGATACGCCCTGGTGACGTTGGCGGAACAGTCCCGCGTCAACGACGCCGATCCGGTCCAGCAACGGCTGGCAGCGTATGCGAGTATCACGGCCTGGCTTCCCTCCGTTGATCGCGCGCTGTTCCTGCATCGACGGCGGCTGCTGTCGCGAGGGGTGCTGCTGACTGCCGTGACACTGATCGCGGCGTACCCGTGGCGCACGCGCTCGCTCAACGCGCTGGCGTTGGCGCGCGCCGTGGCGGCAACGACCGGTGCGACGATTCGCGGTCGTGTCGCGGCCGATGCGCTGTTGATTCCGCCGGCGTACGCCGGTCGCGCCGAACGCCCGATGCAGTTCGGCGAGACGGTCGCAGCGCTCGCCGGCAGCGTGATCCGCATCGATGCGCGCGACGCAAAGCGCGAGGCGACGCTGATGGTTCAGGAGTCATCGGACAGTGGTGCCGGTGGGCCGCGCCCGGTGGTCACGCTGCCGAACGACGCGGGGTGGCGTGGTGTGGTTCGCGTCGGAACCGTTCCGCTCGCGCTCCGACTCCGTGATCCGGCCGGCGAGCGATGGCTGTTGGTGACACCGGTCGCCGATTCAGCGCCGGTGGCCACGCTGGTGCGGCCTGCCGCTGACACGCTGGTCTTCGACACGACGGCCACGATCCGCTTCACCGGCACGATTCACGATGATCTCGGTCTGCGCGATGCACGGGTCGAGTACATCATCTCGAGCGGTGGCGGCGAGCAGTTTACGTTCAAGTCCGGCGTCGTGAATGAACGGCGCGGGCCTCTCGGCCAGAACCTCGTGATGGACGCGAGGCTGAATCTGGGAACCCTCGGCCTCAGGCCGGGCGATCTGATGCACGTCCGCTTCACGGCGCACGACGGCAACACGCTGAGTGGGCCGTCACTCGGTGCAAGTGAGACACGCACGATCCGGATTCCACGACTGGATGAGCGTGATTCGGTGTCGGTGGAACAGCTGCCGCCGACGCCGGTCGACAAGAGCGTGCTGAGCCAGAGGCAACTGTTGCTGCTCACCGAACGACTCGTGGCGCGAATCCCGAAGATCGATCGCGCCACGATGCTGACCGAGTCGCAACGGATCGGCGCCGATCAGGCCCGATTGCGCAAGCAGGTCGCGGATATCGTGTTTGCACGACTTGGTGACACGCCGACCGGCGAGCACGCGCACTTTCCCGGGGACGGGCACGATCACAATGCGGCCGAGCTGGCAAGCACCGCGACGCCCGAGGGGATCCTGAAGGCGGCGGATCGTGCGACCGGCGGCCTCGGCGGCATGCTCGATTCGCATGGCGACGAAACACCCGTGGTGGCGGTGAATCGACCACTGCTCGAGGCCTACAATGCCATGTGGGATGCCACCCGCGCGTTGCAAGGGGGAGTGCCGCGCGATGCGCTCGATCCGATGCGGCGCGCGCTGGCAGCCATTCAGCGGGCGCGGTCGGCGGAGCGCGTATATCTGCGTGGAACGCCACCGGCGGCCGTGGTGGATCTGGCCAAGGTGCGATTGATCGGCACGGATTCGGCCAGGTTCGAGCAGCGTCGCGCCCTCGATGCGCTACCCCCCACCGAACGTCGTCTGGCCGAGCGTACGCTGCGCGCGCTGGCGCTGCTCATCGCGCGTGATTCGACTGCGGCGGACACGCTGCGATTGCTGCGGCTCGACGCGTTGGGTGGTGCGGAATCGTTGGCGTCTGCACTGGGCGCCGTCATCGATGCAGTGGAAGGACGCCGTGATGCGACGGCGGCGATTCTCCGCGCGCGCCGCCTTGCGCTCACTCCGTGGCAGCGCAGCGGAACACCGGGGCTCTGGCTCGGCGGTGCGCCATGAGGTTCACCTTCGCCACCGTGCAGTACGAGTCGGGTGACTGGGACTCCGCCCCGTTGCTGGCAGCCAACGTGATTGATGCGCTCGCGCGGTACACCAGTGTCGATGTAGCGCCATCGGGGGCGATCGTTCCGCTGTCGTCGGAGGCGATGCTGCGGTACCCGTTCGCGTTCCTCACCGGTCATCTGCCGGTGCGCTTCACCGCCGCCGAGCGGGCAATGCTGCGCAAGTACTGCGACCGCGGCGGCCTGCTGTTCGTGGATGATCACAACCACGACATCGATGGCGTTTTTCACAAGACCTGCACCGAGGAACTGGCGCAGACCATCGGACCGTTGAAGCCGATTCCCAATACGCATCCCCTGTATCGCGCCTTCTTCACCTTTGCCGACGGACCGCCGACCACGTCACATGAGCTGAACGGGTGGGGCGACAACCTCGTGCATGATCATCTGCAGGGGATCGAACGCAACGGACGATTGGCGGTGATCTACAGCAGCAAGGACTACAGTTCCGAGTGGTCGTTCCATCCGGAGAACAAGCGGTTTCTGTCGGTTGACAACACGCGCTTTGGCGTGAATCTGGTGGTGTATGCCCTCACGCGCTGAGACGTCGACGCCGTTGCATTCCGTTCCCGGGATTGCGTGGGGTCGTGCGCTGCCTGTCGTTCAGGCGGTGTTGCATACGGTGGCGCTCGTCTGCATGGCACTCGTGCTCTGGATCCTGGCAGCGCCGGTTGGCCGTGGCACGCTGCGTGTCGCCGTGTCGCCGAACGGTGCCACTGATACGCCACTGCTCACGCTGCTGCGAAGCGCCGCGGAAACGGTTGACGTGACGCTTGCCGGTGTGCCGGATGCGCGCCTGCGCTCGACGCTTCGCGCGCTGCGTGGCAGTGGGCACGTGGTGCGCCTGTTCGCGTCACGTCCGCTGCCATCGCTGGCGACAGCGGCCGAAGAGGAGTGGCGCGGCACGGGTGGTACCAGAATCCAGCTGGTGTCGGGCGACTCCTCACTCGTATCGCTGCGCGACGCAGCGGGGTTGATCGATTCGCTCCGGGTTGGCCCCGCCGGGCTCCAACCCCGATCGGGGCCGGTGCAGGGTGCGTTGGCCATCGACGCCAGCACTGCGCGCGCGTCCGTCGCGCCCCTCGTTGCCGGCGCACCTGTCACGGCCCGCGTGCTGGTCCTTGGTGATGCCACCTGGGAATCGCGATTCCTCGTGGCGTCGCTGGAAGAAGCAGGGTGGCCCGTGGAGGCCGGTCTGACGCTGGCTCCACGCGTCACGATCACGCAGGGGACGACGCTGCTGCCGACGCACGCGCGACACGCGGTGGTGGTGCTGCTGCCGGGCGCATCAGCGGCGGCGGTATCGCGATTGCCGGATTTCGTGCGGGATGGCGGCGGGCTGGTGATCGTTGGTGAATCGGCGCGGATTCCGGCACTGGGGCCGCTTCGCGCCGGTTCGCCGGGTGTGTCGATCGCCGGGGTGCTTGGTGCCGAGGCCTCGGACACGCCTCGGCATGGATTGGACCTGGTGCCCATCGCAGTACTGGCCGCGGGGAGCGTCATCCTCGAGGCGCGCGATGGTGTGACGGCCGTCGCCGCGCGGCGGGTCGGTGCCGGCCGGGTGGTACAGGTTGGGTATGCGAACTCGTGGCTCTGGCGCATGGGCGGAAACGATGATGCCCCGATCGCGCACCGCCGCTGGTGGTCATCGCTGCTTGCGAGCGTCGTGTCGCTCAGCGCACCGGCGTCGCGCGTCGTCACGGCTGCTGAATCAGACACACTGACAGCGGCACCGCTCGCGGCGCTGGCGAGTGCAGTCGGGTTGCCGGAGCCGCGAGACGCCAATGTCGGTTCAACGCGGCGCGACATTCGCGCCGTGATCGATCTGCGGTGGTTGCTCGTCGCGGCGCTGGTGTCGCTGGTGGCGTCCTGGGTCCTTCGTCGCTGGAGAGGGCTGGTATGAGGTGCTGTCGATGACCGTCGCCTATGTGTCGCACTCCGACTGCGGTACGCATGACACCGGGTGGAATCACCCCGAGCATGTCGGTCGATTGCGTGCGATTCCGCGTGCGCTTCGCTACGACTTCGATCTGTTCGACACCATCGAACATCGTGAGGGTCGGCACGCGACGGCCGAGGAACTCGCACTCGCGCACGACCCTGCATACGTCGAGCGAGTCCGCGCGATGGCCGATGCTGGCGGCGGTCGCATCGATGGCGATACGGTCGTCAGTCCGGGCAGCTGGAATGCCGCGACGGCGGGCGCGGGCTGTGTGCTCGACGCGATCGACTGGGCTTTTGACGGCTCGGTGACGCGAAGCTTCTGCGCGGTGCGTCCTCCTGGACATCACGCGTTGCGCGCGACGGGGATGGGATTTTGCCTGTTCGGCAACGTGGGCATCGGCGCGCACTATGCGCGCACGAAGCATCAGGCCGAGCGCGTGCTGGTCGTCGACTGGGACGTGCATCATGGCAACGGTACGCAGGATCTGGTTCAGGATGACGCCGGCATCCGGTTCGTCAGCATGCATCAGTGGCCGTGGTATCCGGGTACCGGTGCCAGGGAGGATCGGGGACCGCACGACAATGTGTGGAACGTGGCGATGGAGCCGGCATTGCCGCCGTCGGCCTACGTCGATGCGTTGACGTTGGCGATCGGTGAAGCGACGGATGCATGGCGCCCGGACCTGGTGCTCGTCTCCGCCGGGTTCGACTGCCTTGCCGGTGACCCACTCGGCGGGTTCACCCTCGAGATGGAGCACATCGCGCACCTCACCCGGCTGCTGGTGACGGGTGCCGAAGCGTGGTGCGGTGGGCGCCTGGTGAGTGCGCTCGAGGGCGGATACGTCCCCGATCGGCTCGGCGAGGCGTGTGTGACGCACCTGCGGGCGTTGCGGTAGGGCAGGGCTCTCCCGGTATCTTGCGGGCAATGCCACACCCCCCACTCCAGACCGAGCTGGCGCCATGAGCCGGAAGAGTCGGCGTCTGCGCCCCATGCCGCCGCGGCTTCGGCGCGGCGACGATACACGGACCATGACCACGCAGGAACTCGACGCCGTCGAGGCCGAGCAGCGCGGTGAGGCGCCACGCCCCACCGTCGCGCCGAGCAGCATCCCCCGGATCGCCTACATGATGGGTGGCGGAGCCGTGCGCACCGATCTGCACCCGGTGGAATTGCGCGACATGGTGGCCACCGGCAGCATCACCGGCACCCTCTGGGTGGATGTCGACACCGATAGTCGTCATCAGGTGGCGTTGCTCGAGAAGGTCTTCGACTTCCATCCGCTGGCCGTGGAGGACGCGCTCAATCCACAGAGTCGCGTCAAGATCGACGAGTACCGGAACTCGTTGTTCGTCATCGTGCGCGGGTTGCGCTTCTGCGACAACACCGACGATCCGTATGACGTCGAGACGTACAATCTCTGCTTCTTCCTGGCGAAGAATCTGCTGGTGACGGTGCACTCGGGCCCAAGCGCGCCGGTCGACATCGTCTACGATCGCATGATCGCCAATCCCGACCAGCTGGAGCGAGGCGTTGAGCGTGTCGCACACGCGCTGATGGACATCACCGTCGACGAGTACTTCCCGGTGCTCGACAAGATCGACGAATTCGTCGATGGTCTCGAAGAGCGCGTCTACCATCGCTTTGACAGTGATGTGATGCGCGATGTGTTCTCGGTGAAGCGGCTGGTGCTGTCGCTCCGTCGCCACCTGATGCCGCAGCGCGAAGTCTTCAATATCATGACCAACCGGCCGACACAGTTCCTGCCGCCGGAGTCGCAGGTCTGGTTCCGCGACATCTACGATCATGTGCTCCGCATCAACGATTCGGTCGACACCTACCGCGAATTGCTCGCCAACGTGATGGACAGCTATCTGTCGCAGGTGTCAAACCGGTTGGGGCAGGTGACCAAGGGGCTGAGTGTGATCGCGACGCTGAGCGTGCCGTTCGTGGTCGTGAGCGGCATGTGGGGGATGAATTTTCAGGATATTCCGCTCTCGCACCACGAGCATGGCTTCTGGATCATGCTGGCGGTGCAACTCGGCCTCGGCGCCTTCCTGGTGTGGCTGCTGCGCAAGTGGTCGCTCGTCTGATGCCGACGCCCAGTTCGGGGCTTGGCACGGTGTCGTCTGCACGTGGCACCGCCTATCGGTTGATTGGGGTGGTGCGGGCCGAGATGAGCGCCGATGCGGTGCGGATGGCGGGCAGCGGTGCCGACCGGATCGTCTTCAACGACGTGAGCGCCATCGTTCGGCCCTGCGCCAGTCGCGCCGAGCCGGTGTCCGACGCCGCGCTGCTCGATCACCACACGCTGATCGCCGGGTTGTCGCGCGCGTCAACGATCATCCCGGCGCCTCCATTGACCAACTTCCGATCGGGCGCGAGCGTGCTGCAGTGGCTGGAGCTCCATGCGGTGGCACTCACGGACGGGCTCGCTTACGTCGATGGCCGCTGCGGCGGGCGTGTCACTGCCGGGCGCGATCTGGCCGGTGCCACGTCGGATCCCTCGGTGTTGGCGCCCTCAGCCGCAGCCATCGAATCGTTCCGTGCATTGAGGCGTTACGCGGCCGCCACCGTGCCTGTCTCTTCCGAGACGGTCGGCGACGGGACGACGATTGCCACCGAGGCCTTTCTGGTGGATCGGGCCTCGTGGGAGCGATTCGCGGCAGAAGTGACGGCCGAGGATGTGCGGTCGCCGGGTCTCACGCTGCGCCTGACCGGTCCATGGCCGGTATACGATTTCGTCCGACTTCAGTTCTAGCCCGAGCCCCGTCCTGCATGTTCTGTCCCGAATGTGGCACCTGGAATCGATCCGCCGCCCCGAACTGCGTGCGCTGCGGACAGCAGTTGCCGAACGTCGCGGCGCCGCCAGTCGATGTGCCTGACGCCGAGATCACTGCCCTGCGCCGCGCCACCGGCGGACGGTTCGCCATCGTGCGCCGCATCGCCAGCGGCGGGATGGCACATGTCTACGAGGCGTCGCACTCGGTGCTCGGCCGACGGGTGGTCATCAAGGTGCTCTACTCGCATCTGTCGCGCGATCCGGAAATGCGCGAGCGGTTCCGGCGTGAGGCGGAAGCGGCCAGTCGGTTGAGCCACCCGAATGTCTGCACGATCCTCGATGCCGGCGTCACACGCGACAGCACCTTCGTGGTGATGCCGTTCCTGCCGGGAGGCTCCTTGGCCGATCGTCTGGCGCGTCACCGCACCGTGCCGCCGATCGAAAGCGCCGCCATCGTGGCGCAGATCGCCACCGGCCTCGATCACGCACATCGCCATGGCATCGTGCACCGCGATGTGAAGCCGGACAACGTGCTGTTCGACACGGATGGGACGGCGCTGATCACCGACTTCGGCATTGCGACCGCCGGTTTTCACAAAGGACTGACCGGAACCGGGCGGGCGATGGGTACACCCCATTACATGTCGCCGGAACAGGCGATGGGCAAACCGGTGGATGGCCGGAGTGATGTGTATGCCTGTGGGGTGATGCTCTACGAAATGCTTGCAGGCGTGCCGCCATTCGACGGTGAAGACTCGTACGCCGTCGGCTACAAGCATGTGCACGAACTGCCAACGCCGCTCGACGTGACCGCGCCGGCCGTCTCACCCGGGCTCTCGCAGATCACCATGCGCTGTCTCAACAAGGCAGCGGGTGAGCGGTATCAGCGCGGGACAGATCTCGCCGACGCCCTGATTCGCGTCATCGATGGTGCGGCGCTCGACACGCCAGCAGTGCGCGCGGCGCGACTGGGTCGTCTGACGCCATCGCTCGTGCCATGATTCGTTTCGAAACGGAAGTCATTACGGTCCATACGACCCATCCGTTCGTGATCGCCCGCGGTGGGTCGAGCGAATGGCGCGTGGTCTGGGTGCGGCTGATCGATGAGGATGGACTGGAAGGCTGGGGCGAAGCGGCGCCGAGTCGCTTCTACGGTGAGACGGCCGAGACCGTGCTGGCAGCGCTGGAACGGCTGCGCCCGATCATCGAGGCGGGCAATGCGTCCGAGATCGAGGCGCTGGAGACGGCGATGGTATCCGCACTCCGCTTCAATGCCGCCGCGCGCTGCGCCGTGAGCGCCGCGTTGCACGATCTGCAGGGCAAGCGACTCGGCGTACCGCTTTGGAAGCTCTGGGGGTTGACGCCGTCCGCCAGCCCACGCAGCAGCTTCACGATCGCCATTGCGAACGATGACGACACGTTGCGTGCGCGCGTGCGCGAGGCCGTGGCGGCCGGCTACCCGATCCTGAAGGTGAAGCTGGGCAGCGACCGCGATCGACGCATCATCCAGCTGGTGCGAGATGAAGCTCCGAATGCCATTCTCCGGGTGGATGCCAATGCGGCCTGGACGGCAAAGCAGACGCTGTCGATGGCGCCGCTGCTGCGTGAGCTGTGTGTCGAGTTCATCGAACAGCCGCTGCCACCGCACGATCTCGATGGGCTGCGGCTCGTTCGCGAGCGCTGTGACCTGCCGATCGTCGCTGACGAGAGTTGTCTGGTCGCGACCGATGTCGCGAAACTGGTCGGTGTGGTGGATGGCGTGAACCTCAAGCTCGCCAAGTGTGGATCGCTGCGTGAAGCAATCCGGATCATTCACGCTGCCCGGGCGCATGGCATGCTGGTGATGGCCGGTTGCATGATCGAAACATCGCTGGGTATCACCGCAGCGGCGCATCTGTCGCCGCTGCTCGATGCGGTCGATCTCGATGGGGCGGCCCTGCTGCGCCACGATCCGTTCGTTGGTGCGACCATCGTCAACGGTGTGGTGGCCCTGCCAACCGCACCAGGCCTCGGCGTCACGCGACGGTAGCCGGCGGAGCGTGGTAACTTTCCGGGGTGACCACCCTGCTTGCCGCTGTCGCACTGCCTGTCGCCGTCCCGCGCGCCTACGTCTACACGGTGCCGGATGACTTGCGCGCGCGTGTGACCCCGGGAGCGCGAGTGGTGGTTCCGCTGGGCGGCCGCAAACTGATCGGCATCGTGACGGCACTCGATGTCCCCGCACCGGTAAAGGGGACGCTGCGCGACATCGTTGCGGCGCCGGATCCCGATGCCGCGCTGACGCCGTCCTTACTCGCGCTCGGCCGCTGGATTGCCCGGTACTACGCCGCGCCGCCGGGCATTGTGCTCCGATCGATGTTGCCCGTTGCACTGACCGGTGCAGCAGCACCGGTGGCTCCACTCAAGCGGCACCGCGTCGCGCGCATCGTGACGGCACTGGAAAGCCTGCTCGAGCGTGATGCCCTGTTCAAGCGCGTGCCGAAGCAGCGAATGCTCTACGAGCTGCTCGAGTCCCTTGGTGGCACACATCCCGTGCGTGCGCTGCTCGAGCAGGGTGGTGTGACGGCGGTCGTGCTCGACGGGCTCGTGACTCGAGGATTGGTCGAGGTCGAATCGATGGCGCTGGTGCGCGATCCATTTGCCACGCGCGCCATCGCCGCACCGCACCGATTGATACCGACCGAGGCGCAACGCCGGGCGATTGGGTCACTGGTGGCCATGTCACCCGGCGCCGGTGCGCTGTTGCGCGGCGTGACGGGCAGCGGCAAGACGCTCGTCTACATCGAGTACCTTCGCGACGTGATCGAGCGGCGCGGAGAAGGGGCCATCGTGCTGGTGCCGGAAATCGCACTCACCCCGCAGACCGTTGATCGCTTTCGCAGCGCGTTCGGCGATCAGGTGGCCGTGCTGCACTCCGCGCTCTCGGATGGTGAACGATACGATGCCTGGGCCGCCATCCGCCGCGGGGAGAAGCGCATCGTCGTCGGCGCGCGCTCGGCGGTGTTCGCGCCGGTACATCGACTGGGCGCCATCGTCGTCGACGAGGAGCATGAAGCCACCTACAAGCAGGGTGAATCGCCTCGCTATCATGCGCGTGATCTGGCACGGGTGCGCGCCGGGATCGAAGGTGCGACCTTCGTGCTCGGCAGCGCCAGCCCCAGCCTCGAGAGCTGGACACAGGCACGGCGTGGTGAGCTGACACTGCTCGAACTGCCCGAACGCGCCGGCGGCGCGCTGTTGCCGACGGTGCACGTCATCGACCGACGGAAGGAGGCGCCCATTCCGCGGCTGCCGATGCATGGATCAGCCGGCGTTCCGCAGGGGTCGCAGTTCGGGCACGCCATCACGCCTGCACTCGAGAAGGCCCTGACGGCGCGACTGGAGAAACACGAGCAGTCGATCCTGTTGCTCAATCGCCGTGGATATGCGCATTTCATGCAGTGTGGCGATTGCGGAACCGTCTCCCAGTGCCCGAATTGTGCGATCGCGCTGACGTACCATCGCACGCCAGAGCGACTGGCCTGCCACTACTGCGGGCATCGTGAAGCACCGCCCGCGCACTGCTCCAACTGCAACGGGCCACCGTTGCGTGAACGTGGGCTGGGCACGCAACAGCTCGAGCGGTTGCTCAACGAGCGCTGGCCCGAGGCACGGATCGCGCGCATGGATATGGATACTACCGGAGCCAAGTGGGCGCACGCCACCATCCTCGATCGGGTGGCATCGGGGGAGGTCGACATCCTGCTCGGCACGCAGATGATCGCGAAGGGACTGGATTTCCCGAATGTCACGCTGGTTGGTGTGATCGATGCCGATGTCGGGATCAACCTGCCCGATTTTCGCGCCAGTGAGCGCTGCTTTCAGCTGCTCAGTCAGGTGGCGGGACGCGCCGGTCGCGGCGCGAAGGGGGGCGAAGTGTTCATCCAGACGCGTGAACCGACACACCATGCAGTGACCTGCGCCGTGACGCACGACTATCTGCGCTTCGCGGCCGAGGAGCTCGAGGGACGCACGAAGCCACCCTATCCGCCCGCGCTGTTCCTTGCCAACGCGGTGGTGAGTGGCACTGACGAAGTCGCGACGGCAGATGCCGCGCTGGCCCTCGCCGACTGGACGCGTCGCCTGATCGAAACACGTATGCCTGGTGCGGTGGAGATCGTCGGTGCCGCGCCGTGTCCGGTGGAGCGGATCAAGCAGCGCTGGCGCTGGCATTTTCTGGTGAAGAGCCGGGACGCTGATGCGCTTGGGCGTATCGGCCGCTACGTGGTGGAGCATGGGCCGCTGCCCTCCGCTGGTGAGATGCGGCTGGCGTGGGATCGGGATCCGGTGACGTTGCTGTAGGGAGTCGTGCGCTTCCCAAGGACTTCGAATCGAATAGTCTTGATAGGGGTAGGATCGCGTTCACGATGATCGACGGATTCGTCCGGAATGGTGACGCTGTGTTGAAGCGAATGCGCAATGTGATCGCGACCGGGGTGTTCATGGGCGCCGCTGCGGATGGCGGCGCGCAGCAGCTCGTCGTTACAGTTCGCGACTCTTCGCTTCGAACTCCTGTGGTTGCCGCGATGGTCACCGCCACCGATCAGGCGAACGGCACGCGCGCGTACGCGCTGACCAACGCTGAGGGCCGCGTCAACATCCGCCTGCCGAATCCCGGCAGCTGGAAGGCCTCGGTTCGGCGCATCGGGATCGTACCGAAATCAGCGGCTACAGTTGCTGTGGCGAGAGGCGCCACCGTCCCGGTCCAATTGGACGTCGCGAATTTCAGATTCACGCTTCCGCGTGTCCGAGTCGCCGCCAAGGCGGGGGTATGCGGTCGTGCACCGTCAGGGATTGACCGGACGTCGGCGCTCTGGGAGCAGGTGACGCTGGCGCTTCGATCCAGTGCACTTGCGCGCAGTGACTCGGTGCAGTCGCGGAGGCTCCGCGTACGACTGCACGAACGATTCCGGGACAAGGATCTCGCGCCGATCTCCTCACATGTCGTCAGGGTAGGTGACGGCACGAGTCGGCCGTTCTTCTCTGCGGATACGGATTCGCTCGCGCGCTTCGGCTACATCAGAAGTGAACCGGACAGCATGCTCGCCTACTTCGCCCCGGACGAAGTCGTGATGTTGTCGGATGCATTTGTCCGGACACACTGTTTTCGCACGCCATCAGCCGATGCGGATGCCGCGCTGGCCGAACTCGAATTTCAGCCGATCCCGCGGCGAAGGGTGCCTGATATCGCCGGGGTGGCTTACGTCGATACTGCGAGTGGAGAACTTCGCCGCATCGTTTTCCGGTACGTGGGCGCGGCAGCCTTCATCCCGAAGGAGGCCACGCATGCCGGAGGTGAAGTGTCGCTGGAGCGCCTTCCGAGCGGGCAGTGGATCGTGTCGGATTGGACGATTCGCATGCCGGAGATCGTGCGGTCATCGTGGTTGACGACGCGGACGCTGGCGGGGTACCTCGAGTCCGGTGGATCGACGTTGTCCGCGGACGAGGCGCGAGCAGACTCCCTGGCATTCCTGCAGCAGTTGTCGGAGCGCGACAGCCTGGCGCGGCTTCGCGGACCGGGGGATTCCGCGCGTGTCATGACCAACGCAGACCCGTCGATTCGCCGGATCATCTCACCGGCCAGTCGAGCCGGCGTTCCCCTGTTCTTCGTCAGTGCTCGCACGGTGGAGGCCCGCACCCGCTTTGCTCAGCGACGCGCCGAGGGTGAGGGCGTTTTTTTCGACTCGGCGGGTATCGCGGCCTTGGGCGCCAAGACGGTGCACGAGCTCATCCTTCGCGTGCCAGACGTCCGCTCCTTTCGCGTCCCTCACGACATGACAGGACCGACAAGCGATCAGGATCTGCTGCTTGCTCCGGAATGGAAACCAGGTGCGGAACTGCCAATGATGGCACTTCCGGCATCGGGCGACGTGTTCGCTCGACCAGCGTTGTGCTTTCCGAAGGTTCTTCTTGACCGTCGCTTCACGACACTGAGTGTCGCTGAGCTGAAGCAGTTGCGCGCCGTGCAGATCGCCACCATGGAGGTGTACGACGCCGATACGATGATGGCGAAGGCGAGTCGGGTCATCGGATTGAACATCTTCAGCGGCAACGTCTGTGGGCGCATCCAGCTACAGACGTACATTGACTATCCGCCCGGACAACCCTGATGTCGCACGGCCCGAACACCCAGTCAGTGCAACCGTGCGCGGCCACCGGTGTCGCAGGCGATGCCCGGCGTGCGCAGATGCGCGTGCGGAACCTCGTGACGCTCCTGACGATCACCGCCTGTGCCGGCGCCCTGAATGCCCAGACGGTGCGCCTCGAGCTCCGTGACTCCGCCACCAACAGCGCCGTCGTGGGTGCCCTGGTCAGTGCCTCGGATTCCCTTGGTCGGCAGCGCGCCGATGGCCTCAGTAACGATCGTGGCATGGTGACGTTCCGCCTGCCGTCGGCCGGCCTCTGGTCATTCGGCATTCGCCGCATCGGCATCACACCGCAGAAGGTGGCCGGCATTCGCGTCGAATCCGGTGCCGTGGTCGCGCTGCCACTCCGCATGACGAGCGCACGTCAGACGCTCTCGCAGGTCCGCGTCACTGCGGAAGGCGGGATCTGTGGACGCGCGCCTGAAGGTGAGAACCGCACCGCGATGCTCTGGGAGCAGATCACGCTCGCGCTGCGCGCATCAACGCTTTCGCGTGCCGATTCCACCGCGACGCTGGCGCGTGTGCAGGAGCGCGCGCGCGAACTGTCACCCTCGCTCGAGGAGCTGAGCTCGCAGCTGCTTCGCGATGGCAATGGCGTTGGCCGGGCGTTCCTGGCGCTGGATCCCGACTCGCTCGCGTCGGTCGGCTATGTGCGAAAGGAATTGAACGGCGACTTCTCGTTCTTTGCACCGGACGAGATGGTGCTACTCAGCGAGGCGTTCCTCGGCACCCACTGCTTCGACACACCGAAGCGCGACGCCAATCCGGCGCTCGCGGAGTTGCAGTTTCGGCCGGTGCGCGGTCGCTCGGTGCCGGATGTCGAAGGCACCGCGTTCGTCGACGCTGAGAGCGGCGAGCTGCAGCGTATCGAGTTCCGGTACGTGTTTTCGAGGAGACTGATCCCCGTCAGCGCACCGCACGCCGGCGGCTACGTCGTCCTGAGCCGATTGCAGTCTGGCCTCTGGATCGTCGCGGACTGGGCTATCCGGATGCCGCGCTTCGCGTTCTTACCCGCTCGTGCGGAGTACCGTCTCACCGGGTATCGTGAAGTCGGCGGTACGGTGACTCCACTCTGGAACCCGAGACCGTAAGGAACCTGTTCCGGGCGTGGCGTCGCGCGCGCCACCAGTCCACTAACTGTGGCGCCGGTCCGGCAGTCGCCACGCCAGCAGCGCAGAAATCGGCGCGCACACCGCCAGCAACAGAATCATCGCGTGCAACCCACGCATATCAGCCACGCGTCCAAGCACCGGTGCCGCCAGACCGCCGAACGTCACGGCCAGTCCGACCGTCACGCCAGAGGCGGTGCCAACATGACGCGGTAGATACGCTTGGCCCAGCACCACCATCACGCCGCCGGGCGCAAACAATCCGAGCGCCAGCAGCGGCAGCGCGAGCCATGCCGCGATCAACGTGTCGGCGTGCGCCAGCAACCAGAACGCCGGACCGAGGATGATGAAGCTCCCGAGAATGACGCGTTTCGCGCCGAATCGATCCGCCAGTCGGCCGCCAAGGAACACGCACGCCAGTCCAATGGCGAGCAGCATCGACAGTGCAACAGCGCCGCTTTGCAGCGTGACGTGAAACGTCCGCGACCAGTAGGTCGGCAGGAAGGTGTTCATCGCGACGAACATCATGCTGCGAATGCCGATGGCCACGCCAAGCAGGGCGAATGCACCCCACGCGTCCGCCGGCATGGCATCGCGCTGCGCAACGGATCGTGCGGCAGCACCGCGATCGTGCGGCAAGGCGTCCATCGCGCGACTGAGGATCCACGCGGCCGGAACACTCAACAGGCAGAGCGCCGCCAGCACGCTGCGACTCGCCGGATTCGCCAGCGGCACGACCACGATCGGCGCGAGAGCGAAGCCAATGTTGCCGCCGATGGTGAAGAAGCTCATCCCCGCCCCTTTCCGTTCGCCGGAGAACGTACTGACGGCGCGCGTGGCTTCGGGATGGAACGCGGCCACACCAATCCCTGCGAAGGCGACTGCCGCCAGCGCCAAGGTGTACGTCGGCGCCATCACCGCCAGTGCGACGCCCCCCGCGGCGAGGATCAATCCCCAGGTGGACAGCCACGGTGTGGCACGTCGATCGGCCAGCCATCCGAAGAACGGCTGCAGCACTGCGGACAGGATCGTGGCTGCAAAGACCGCACTCGCGCCGCGCGCCAGCGTCAGATGAAACGTCGCGATGAAGTACGGCACCAGCGCCGGCACGGCCGCCTGATAGAAATCGGTCGCACCGTGGCCAAGCATCAGGCGCAGCACCGATGGGCGATCAAAGCCACGCGCGGCATCGGTGCGACGGAGTGGAGTGCTCACCGCGGTCATTGTGCGTCCGCGACGCCTGCGAGCGGCTGTGACAGGTGGCGACCGATGCGCATCAACGCCGTCACTGCATCGGCGGCGGTCGCAGGATCTCCGCCCGCGATCGCGGCCAGCAAGGCCTCGTGCTCCGCTGTCGTGTCCACATCCTCGAATGCGCTGGCGCGCTTGTGCAACGTCAGCGACTGAACCAGCGTGTCACTGAGCACGCGATAAAGATCGACCAGCATGGTGTTCTGCGTCGCGGTCACGATTCGGCGATGGAAGGCCACGTCGGCTGCGGCGTAGGCACTCGCATTCCGCGCCGATCTGGCCTCGGCACGCGCATCGAGCAGCTGCCTCAGCTCGGCCAGATCCTCGTCGGAGCGCCGCTCGGCAGCGAGGCGCGCCGCTTGCAGCTCGAGCGCCTCACGGACGTCATGGATCTCATGCAGCTGCGCGCGCTGGCAGCGCGTGAACAAGCTTTCGTCGTCGACCGGCCGTGCCGTGACGTACGTGCCGTCGCCCTGACGTACCTGAACGAGCCCGACCCGAGCCAGGGTCCGGATCGCTTCCCGGACGGTGGAACGTCCGACGCCGAGCTGGGTCATGAGTACAGGTTCGGCCGGGAGCCGGCTGCCGACCGTCCACTCGCCCTTGCCGATGCGGGCCTCGAGCTGGGCGGCCGCGGCGTCGGCGAGCGAGAGTCTGGTGACGGTGGTCATACACTAAACATCTGATGATCAGATGACTAGCGCAATCCAGCTCAGTCGGTCCCGGGCGAGGGTGGTGTTGGTCGTCGAACCCATCCGGTGCATTGAACCCGCACGTTCTTCCAGGCAAATTGATTCGTGGCCACCTACACCCCGCCGGACTTCAGTACTGCCGTTCTCGCTGCCGCTTCCGACGCCACGTTCCTCGTGGCCCCGGCGGACGGTGTGTTGCCCGAAGGGTTCTTCCCGACCACCAATCTGCCCACCTTCGCCCGTATCGCCGGCCGCTGGCGGCTGCCGCGTGAGCCGCGGATGGATGGCGTCCTCGTGCTCGACGAGACGGACACGCTGTGGGTCCGCGAGGGGCGTCGCGTTCGGCGCGGCGAACGGGTGGCGGTCGGCCAGCACGAGGACGGCCGCGACGGCCTCTTTGTCCACGCCCGCGCCTTCCGGCCCGAGGTCGAGAGCGACGAGTTCCAGTTCATGTCGTCCGAAGTCAGTCGCGAGAAGCCGATCGACTATCAGCAGCTCGCCAAACTGCTGGTCGACGAGCGCGAGCAGGCCGGCTACGTCATCTGGGTTACCGGCCCGGCCCTGGTGCACAGTCGCGCGCGCGCCGATATGACGTGGTTTGTCGAGCACGGATTTGTCGGGGCGCTGCTGGCGGGCAACGCTGTGGCTGTTCACGACATCGAAGCCGCGATCTTCGGCACGACGCTGGGGATGAATGCGCAAGGCACGCCAACGCAGGGCGGGCATGCACAGCATGTGCGCGCGATCAACAAGGTTCGCGCTGCGGGTTCGATCCGCGCGGCGGTGGAGCAGGGGATCGTCACCACCGGCATCATGCACGCGATAGTCAAAGGCAACGTGCCGTTCGTCCTCACCGGCAGCATTCGCGATGACGGACCGCTGCCCGATGTGTACACCGACATGTTGCAGGGGCAGGATGCGATGCGCGTGCACACCGTGAAGGCCACGATGGCCATTCTGGTTGCCACGGCGCTGCACTCCATCGCCACCGGCAACATGCTGCCGGCCTACGTGCAACACTCCGACACCGACATCCGCGAGTTGCCGACCATCTGCGTCGACTCGAGTGAATTCGTGGTCAGCAAACTGAAGGACCGTGGCACACATCAGGCGTATGGTGTGGTCACCAACGCGCAGGATTTCATGCACATCCTTCGCCTCTTTGTCGAGCGTGAGCTCGATGCGCGTCGCGGCGCCGTCGCCGTCACCTCTGGATCCAACCGATGACCGAAACGCAGGAACGCTTCCTCCGCACCGTGCTCTCCCGTGTGCCACTGGACTCGGTCGTCGAGTTGCACCTCTTCCCGCCGATCCGCCGCGGGACGCTCGAGACCGGCGTGGCGGTCATCGCCACCGTGCTGCCGCCGGCACCGGTGGCCCAGTTGATGGAGGCCGAGACCGCTGAAGCGCCCGCCGGTACCGTCGAGCCGGCACCGGATGACGAGTCGCCGTACCTCGACGAACCGGAGGCCGAAGCGACCGCGCGCGACGCCGTGGCCGCGGATGATGCTCCCGTATCTCATGCTCCCGTGCCTCATCCCGCCACACCTGAAACAAGTGACGCAAGTGACGCAAGTGACGCGAATGACGAACGCATGGCGAACGCCGACGCCGACGCCGACACCGACACCGACACCGAGTCAATCGACATCGCCGCGCCATTGCTGATTCCATCGCCCCGCATGCGTATCCTGACGGCCGCCTATCGCCACACGATCAAGGGAGTCGATCGCGGGAAGTGGTCCGTCGATGTACAGGAAGAGGCGACCGCGCCACTCGCGGCGGTCGAAGCCGTCCTGCGCGGCGTCCGGCATCGCAGCACCGAGCCGGCCGACCCGGAGCAGGTCAGCCACGACGCACTGGCGGCACTGGTGACGCCGCTGCTGATCGCCCCGGCGGCGGCGTAGTCGGGCGAATCGGCGCAAGCGACATGGAGGTGCGCAACGATCTGGAGCTGTTTCGGACCTATCTCCGGCAGCACAACCTGCCGGTAACGCAGCAGCGACTCGCGATCGCGAACGTGGTCTTCTCGTCCGACCGGCACCTCTCCGTCGAAGAGGTGGCGCACGATGTGGCGGCCGAGGGCGAGCACGCTGGCACGGCGACCATCTATCGCACCCTCGATCTGCTCGTCAGGAGTGGCCTGGTCGTCGAGCGTGATTTCGGCGAAGGCTTCCGGCGCTTCGAGCCATCACGCGGCATCCCGCATCACGAGCACATGTTGTGCACCGTCTGCGGCCGCGTGGACGAATTCCGCGATGAGCGTCTCGAGCGCATGACGACCATCATCGCCGAGTCGCATGGCTACAGCCGACAGCGGCATCGACTGGTGATCTACGGCGTGTGTGCCGAGTGTCAGCGCAGCGGCGGTCCTCGCCGCGGTTGACGGAGGCAGCCGCGGCGCATCGAACGATCGAGGCGTCCGCGGATGGGGCTCTCGTCTACACCGCCACCGCGTCCAGTTCGTCACTCATCTGCTGACGACGCAGGAGCTGCCAATAGCGGCCGCGCGATGATACCAGCGTGTCGTGCGTGCCCTGTTCAACCAGCCGGCCCTCATCCAGCACGATGATCCACGACGCATCACGCACTGCGCTCACACGATGCGACGCAATCAGCGCGGTGCGACCGGTCAGTTCGTCACGCAGGCCCTGCAGGATGGCCGCTTCGGTGCCGGTGTCGACGGCGCTCAGCGCGTCATCCAGCAGCACGATCTGCGGGTTCCGGGCCAGCGCGCGCGCGATGGCAGCCCGCTGCTTCTGGCCGCCACTGAGATTGATGCCGCGTTCACCGAGCATGGTCTCGTAGCCGCCGGGCAGGTCGACGATGGCGGCGTCGAGCTGGGCCACCGCCGCCGCGCTGCGCGCCGCGTCGTCGTCGTTGCCACCGTACGTCAAATTCGCGAGGATCGTATCGCTGAACAGCACCGTCTCCTGCGGGACATAGCCGATCGATGAGCGCAGTTCCGCCAGCGACACCCGTTCGATCGCGATGCCGTCGACCAGAATCTGGCCTTCCTGCGCATTCCAGAATCGGGGAATCAGGTCCATCAGCGCGCTCTTGCCGCTGCCGGTCGCGCCGACAATCCCGACGGTCGCGCCGGCCGGCACCGTGAAGGACACGTGCCGCAGCACCCATCGCGCCACACCGCCCTCGGCCACGGGGTAGTGATAGCCCACATTCCGGAACTCGACCGATCGACCGCGATCGGTCGCCGGTGGGAGTGCCACCGGTGTCGAGGGCGTGACGACCGACGGAGTGGCATGCAGCACATCGTTGATGCGCTGCATGCTGGCCGCGCCACGCTGGAAGAGGTTGATCACCCAGCCGAGTGCGATCAGCGGCCACGTCAGCATACCAAGATAAAGGCCGAACGCCACGAAATCGCCGACGGTGATCGTGCCGCGGAGCGCGGCCGCGCCACCGAGGCCCAGCACCGCCACCGCGCCGATGCCGGCCAGCAGCTGCAGCCCCGGCGACATCAGGCCATACAGCCGTGCCAGCCCCATGTTGCGGCGCAGATATTCGTCATTGAGGTTGGCAAAGTGCGCCTGTTCCGCACGTTCCTGCCGAAAGGCGCGGACGATCCGGGCGCCGCTGATGTTCTCCTGTGCGTGCGTCGTCATCACGCCGAAATGCTCCTGCACGGCCTCGAACCGTTTGTGGATCAACGAGCCGAGGACGGCCATGACCACCGGCAGCAGCACCATCGGCAGTACGGCGATCCCGGTCAGTTGCGGACTGATGCGGAGCATGAAAATGATCGCGAAGATGCCGCCCGCGATCGTATTGACCAGATACATGATGGCCGGGCCCGCCACCATGCGGACCGCCGAGAGATCGTTGGTCAGGCGTGCCATCAGGTCGCCGGTGCGGTTCCGGCCGAAGAAGCCGGCGTCGAGCGTCAGCAGATGCCGGAACATTGCATTCCGCAGGTCGTATTCCACGTATCGGCTGATCGCGTTGAGTATGTTCCGCATCTGGAAGCGGAGTACTGCGGTGACCAGGGCAATGCCGACCATCGCCGCCGCCAGCAGCCAGAGCTCGCGGGACGGAGCGGCGACCGTCAGATCGTTGACAGCGCGTCGCAGCAGCCAGGGGATGGCGCTTGCGATGGCGCTCGAGCCGATCACACAGGCCAGCCCGAGGGTCATCCGGCCACGGTAGACACGCACGAAAGGCACCAACGCGCGCAGGGCGCGGAGGCTGCTGGTACGAGGCTTGCTCATCAGGTGGGTAAGCGCTGCAACGACAGGGACTTCAGATGTCGTGGCGTGACCATCTGCACATGGAGAACACATGCGAACC
>JANPFJ010000278.1:0-31361 GCA_031423355.1 Gemmatimonadaceae bacterium
AGGCGTGATTCCTGCTGCAACTGCCACAAACGGCAACTGCCACAAACGGCAACTGCCACAAACGGCAACTGCCACAAACGGCAACTGCCACAAACGGCAACTGCCACAAACGGCAACTGCTACAAACTGCCTCACGCAGAGACGCAGAGGCGCAGAGCCACAGAGAACTGACACGGGCCAACGGCGAGTGTAGTTGTCAACGCCGTTGCCCCTCTCTGCGTCTCTCAGTTGTCAACGCAGTTGGTTTGAGCAGTTGGTTTGAGCAGTTGGTTCGGGCGGTTGGTTCGGGCGGTTGGTTCGGTGGCGACCGGAGTGTGACTGCGCGTGTCGGGCGAGGTGAGACGCGCGACTCACGACCGCCGGACGCGACCGAGTCGGGAGACGGCGAGCGCAGCGGATGCACTGCCACGTGTGAGGGTAATGGTCGCCGTATTCGCGCCCCAGCCAATGCCGGTCGGGCCCCACGCGATGGAGTCCCGTGTACTGCGGAGCTGAACGCCATAGTCATTGAGGCGCAGCAGTCGCAGCGTATCGATGCCGTCCATCACTGCGATCGTATTCCGGTTGTCGTCGATACGCACCGCCGTACGGCGCGAGGCGGCAATCGCGATGGATCGCGCATCGTGCAAGGTGCGCGTCGCGTCGGTGGCGGCGAGGCGGACCGCGAGACGGTCGCGCACCCCTACCAGCACTCGGACCGACAGCGTGGACAGCAGCGCCGTGATCGCCAGCACGATCAGCAACTCCATGAGGGTGTAGCCCGCTCGCATTGGCCGCTCCGTGATCGAGACACGGTCAGCATGGTGCCACCAAAGCCGGACTGCACACCGGATTGGTGCGGACGTCATCACTCCAGTGCGAGCAGTTCCTGCACCGCAGCCATCGTGCTCGCGACACCGGTCGCGCCAGCCGCGATCATCTCCGGGGCCCCGACCATCGCCGCGTACCCGATCACCCGCATCCCGGCAGCCAGTGCGGCCTCGATACCAAGCAGCGAGTCTTCGATCACGATGCACTCGCTGGCTGGCACCGCGAGCCGTTCGGCGGCGAGCAGAAACACATCGGGGGCGGGTTTGCCGTGTGCGACCTCGGTGGCACTGGTGATGCGGCCTTCGAGGCGCGGCAGCAGGCCGGTGATGCCAAGCGTCGTGCGCATCTTCTCATGCGAGCCGCTGCTGGCGACGGCGTAGGGCGTGTGGGACCGGTCCAGCAGGTCGAGGACCGCTTCGACACCAGCCACCGCGACCAGATCGCGCTCGAAGACTGCGTAGGCGCGCCGATCGAGTACCTGCAGGAAATCGTCGGGGGCCGGCCTCCCCAGCTGTGCCTCCACGATCTGCATGCAGCTCTTCATGGAGCGACCCATGAAGGTGCGGGTCGTCGCCTCGGCCGAATAGGGCAAGCCGATTTCGTTCAGCATGGCCGAGAATTCTCGATTCATCAGCCGTTCGCTGTCCACCAGGACGCCGTCGCAATCGAAGATCACCGCTCCAGGCCGCGTCATTACTTCGCCGGTCGCAGCGGCGGCACGCCGAGGAAGAAGAAGAGGCCCGGCACCCGTTGCAGGAACACCGAGAAATCTTCAGCCGGCATCGACGGGACAGTCTGCGCCTGACCGGAAGCGGCCTCGGCAGCGAGGGTCAGGAAACCGAGGGTGAGGAGGCGCATCCGCAGAATTCTACGCTGACCCGTGGGAACATGGCCAAGTCCGGTTAGTTTCCTTGGCTGACTTCCCCCCAACACCAACGTCATGCGCATTGCCCTCTCCACCGGTGGCGGAGACGCCCCGGGCCTGAACGCTGTCATCCGCGCCGCCGTCCTCTCCGCCCTCGATCGCGGCTGGGAAGTGCTCGGCATCAAGCGCGGCTACTACGGCCTCCTCGGCGAGGATGACGTGGTGCCGATGACGCGGGACATGGTTTCCGGGATCGGCCACCTCGGCGGCACCATCCTCCGGACGACGAATCGGGGGAACCCCTTTGCGTACCCCGTTCCGAACGGTGACGGGACGTTCCGCGAGGTGGATCGCTCGGACGAGGTGGTTGCAAACTCCAGGGCGCTCGGCATCGATGCGATCATCACGATCGGCGGCGACGGGTCATTGTCGATCGCACAGCGTCTGGTGGAAAAGGGTATGAAGATGGTCGCGGTTCCAAAGACGATCGACAACGATGTGAGCGGGACGATCACGACCTTCGGATTCGATACGGCGGTGACGACGGCAATCGAGGCGATCGACAAGCTGCATACCACGGCCGAGAGCCACGATCGCGTCATGGTGCTCGAAGTCATGGGGCGCGACGCCGGGTTCATTGCGCTGCACTCGGGTGTCGCAGCCAGTGCCGACGTGGTGCTGATTCCCGAGATTCCGTTTGATGTCGATACGGTGGTCAAGAAGATCCGCTCCCGCGACCTCGCCGGCCGTCGCTTCTCGATCGTGGTGGTCGCGGAAGGCGCAGTCCCGATCGGCGGTGAGGAGTCGATCATGGGCCCATCGATGCCCGGCCAGGCCAAGCGAGTTGGCGGCATTGCCGGCCCACTGGCGCGGACGCTGCAGGAAAAGACCGGCAAGGAAGCGCGCTCGATGGTGCTGGGTCACTTGCAGCGCGGCGGCCAGCCGACCGGATACGATCGGTTGCTGGCAACGCGTTTTGGCGGTGAAGCCGTGCGTGCGGTGGCTGAAGGGAAGTGGGGCCACATGGTCGCGCTGCACTCGCCGAACATCGTGACGATTCCGATCGTCGAGGCGCTCAGCCAAGTGAAGCGCGTCGATCCGAACCACGACATCGTGCTCACTGCTCGTGCGACCGGGATCTCCTTCGGCGACTGAGGGAACATTCTCCAGCCCGCTACCGCGTTACCTCTCTGGTGAGACACGTGTCCACTGCAGGGGACGAATTGCCGAACCCCGGACGCAGTGAGTCCACGGTAAGTGGTTGATTGATAGACACTTGCCGTTTCCTGTGGTGGTGGCACCGGCCCTGCGCTTGAGGGTACGAACAAAGCCAGCGGTTGCGGCGAGTACACCGGCGACGGAGAGACCGTGTTGAGGGGTGCGTGGAGGTGGGGGCTGATGGGTGTGTGGATGGCAGGCGGTGCCGCGGCAGTTGCGGCACAGTCGTCGCCTGCGCAGCCGGAGGTTCCGCCCGCGTATGTGCCGCCCGCCGGGATGTGTCGCGTCTGGCTGCGCGACGTTCCGCCAATGCAGCAGCCGGCCCCGACGGATTGTCGCGCGGCGCTGCGGACGAAGCCGGTCGATGCGACCGTGATCTACGGCCCCGAGCCGAAGCGCAGTTCAGTCACGCCGAACGATTGGTCGCGGCCTTCCCTTCGCTCCGCGCGGGACGACGATCGGTTGCGCGCACCGTTCCGCAGCGGCGACGAGAGTCTGGGGCCTGACGTGTGTACCGATGGTTCGCGCGAGGCGCGTTGCGATGGCGCGCCATTGCCCTCGATGCGCACCGCGCTGCTCTGGACCGAAGGCCAGCGTCCAGCGGAGATGCAGCGCTGGTTCGGCAATCAGAATGTTGCAGCGAGATTCGCGATGCCTGCGCGCGGTGCGGCACCCGATCGCGTGCAGTGGTTCGACCCGGATGGTCGGCTGGTGCAGATCTGGACGGACCGGAACGGTGACGGCCAGGCGGACCGTGTGGAACTGTTCAACCGGGATGGCGCCCGGGTGCGCGTCGTCGGGCAGTAGGACGTCGCTGGGGATCGATACTCGCGCGGTGTAGCTCTCAATGCAGGCGCTGCTGATAGCTTCCGGCATGGCATCGAACGTTGTGCCCAGCGCTGCACACCGCCTCCGGTCGATCATCGGCGGGTCGGTCGGAAACCTCGTCGAGTGGTATGACTGGTACGTCTACTCGGCGTTCTCGCTCTATTTCTCGAAGGCGTTCTTTCCACCAGCGGACCAGACGGTGCAGCTGCTCAACGCTGCGGCTGTCTTCGCGGTGGGATTTCTGATGCGGCCCCTTGGCGGCTGGTTGATGGGGCGATATGCCGATCGGCACGGGCGTCGCGCTGCGCTGACGGCGTCGGTGCTGCTGATGTGTGCCGGGTCGATGCTGATTGCGGTCACGCCATCGTATGCGGTGATCGGTGTTGCCGCGCCGGCGCTGCTGGTCATCGCGCGGATGATGCAGGGGCTGAGCGTCGGCGGTGAATACGGCGCGAGCGCCACGTATCTGAGCGAGATGGCGGGGCACCGGCACCGCGGCTTCTGGACGAGCTTTCAGTACGTGACCCTGATCATGGGCCAGCTGCTGGCGCTCGGCGTCCTGCTGGTCCTGCAGCGTGTGCTCACGACGCCGCAGCTCGAGGCGTGGGGGTGGCGCATTCCGTTCGTGATCGGCGGCGCGTGCGCTCTGGTCGCGGTCCGATTGCGCCGGCGGATGGTGGAGACGGACGCGTTCAGGAGTGCGCGGGAGCCCGGTGTCGCCGCGACGTCGGCATTCGCGGGGCTGATGGCGCATCCTCGAGCGGTGGCGACGGTCTTCGGGCTGACGGCCGGGGGCGCACTGGCGTTCTACACGTTCACGACCTATGCCCAGAAGTTTCTGGTGAATACGGCGGGGTTCAGCAAGTCGGACGCGACGCTGGTGTCAGCGATTTCGCTGTCGGTGTTCATGTGCGTGCAGCCGATCTTCGGTGCGATTTCGGATCGGATCGGGCGTCGACCGGTCTTGATGTTCTTCGGTGTGCTTGGCACGCTCGGAACGTGGCCGCTGCTCACCGCGCTCTCGACGGCGGGAAGTTTCTGGGCAGCGCTTGGGCTGTTGACGCTGGCACTGCTGGTGGTGAGTGGATACACGTCGATCAATGCGGTGGTGAAGGCCGAACTGTTTCCAACGAACATCCGCGCGCTCGGCGTGGCGTTCCCGTATGCGGTTGCAGTCTCGATCTTTGGTGGGACGGCAGAGTATCTCGCTCTCTGGTTCAAGAGCATCGGGCACGAGCAGTGGTTCTTCGGCTACGTGACGGTGCTGATTGCGCTGTCACTGGTGGTGTATGTGCTGATGCCGGAGACGCGGGACAGTGCGGTGATGGCGGACTGACGCCCGTGTGCGACGGCGCGCGACGCTTGTCGCTCGTCGCTGTGCATTACGTCGGTACGGCAGCGCTGATGTGCGCCGCGATGCTGTCGCTCGGTTGAGCGTGATGACGCGCAATATCCTCACCAAACAGTGGACCGACTGGGTGGATTGCTGGGCGGTGGACTTCGACGACGAAAGCCGGAAGGACGTCATTCAGCGGCCGAAGAACTTCGATGTGGAAAGAGAGATTTCGGGGATCGCCGATTCGACGTAGTTCGTGGAGTTCGAGGACCACCGGACGGGGAGCTACATCTTCGGTAACGACACGACGAGTCGGGTGAGCCTCACGGTGGGTTAATTTCGCCGGTGCGCGAAAATGGTGACGCTCGCAGAGTTTGGAGTCGGTAGGTTGGTCGGGTGCGCCGCACTGTCGGCGCATGCCTCCTCGCCACATACCGCGCTCCGCCGGAGAGTCTTCATGGCCACGCCGAACCTGTCGCAGGACGACTGGACCGTCGCGAAGCTGCACGCACTGCCGGACGACGGGAACCGGTACGAGATCATTGACGGCGTGCTGCACGTGACGCCGTCGCCGGCGGCAGGGCACCAATGGGTATTGCTGAAACTCTACGATGAGATCGCGCCATATGCACGGGCGATCGGTATCACGATCTTGCTGTCGCCCGCCGACATCAAGTATTCAGAGCGCACTGTCGTGCAGCCCGACCTGTTTGCGTTTTCCAATCCGAGTGATACCGCGCCGCGCACCTGGGACGATGTGCAACCGCTGCTGCTGGCCGTCGAGGTGGTGTCGCCGTCGACCCGGCGTCGCGACCGGGGCGTCAAACGCGAGCTCTTTCACGCGGAGGGCGTGCCAGAGTACTGGGTGCTCGATGCGTCGCGCCGACAGATCGAACGATGGCGGCCTGCGTCGACGGCGGCAGAGGTGCTGACGGCCAGTCTCGCGTGGCAGCCCCATCCAACGCATGAACCGCTCATTGTCGACCTCGTCTCTTTCTTCAGGCGCGTGACAGGGGATGGCCGGGCGCCTACCGCACGAATCGCCACCAGGTGAACCCGTCGCGCGCCTTTGATTGCACCGGCGTCACGACTCCGAGCCCACCATCGCGCAGAAAGAGCGCGGCGAGATATTCGCCCGCTGATGAGCGAACGGGCGGCACGTCGGGTTTGTCAGCAGGCCACGTCCACGCGTCGAGCAGCAGTGGTGCCGATACTCGTACTGGACCGGGTGCTGTGCCGGTTGGAGCGTCGAGCGTGGCGACGTGCCAGCGGAGTGAGTCCGCCGCACCGGCGTGCCACGTCACGGCCAATGCATTCGTCGCACTGACCGCGAGGTACGGGTAGAACGCTTTGGAGGTGCCGCGAGCGAGCGTCCACGACACCCACGTTGCGCCGAGATCCGTGGATCGACCAAGCCAGATATCCGTGCCTTCCGTCCAGGCGGCAAAGAGATGCCCGTTGGTTGTCCACGCCAGCGGCTCAACCCAGCGATCGAGCGAGGTGGCGGACCAGATCGGGTGCCCTGGCGCCGCGTGCGATTGCCAGGTGGTGCCCCCATCGGTGCTCAGCATGATCGAATCGACACCTGGGTCATTGCGATTGCCCGATGCGGAGATCGGTGCGACGCGCACCGCGATCTGGCCGCCGGCACCGATTGCCAGGTGACTCGAGCCGCCACGTTCGCTGATGCGTGGCATGGTGATCCATGACGCGCCGCGATCCCGACTGATGCGATGCTGCACACCACTGCCGTCATTCCAGATCACATGTGCAGTGCCATCGGGCGCGATCTTCACCCAGGGCCGGTCGTCAAAGCGGGTGCGAGACAACAGCGACCAGCTCCAGGACACACCGGCGTCGCGGCTGACGGCGATCGCAATCTGCGTTCCCTCGAAGACGCGTCGGTCGTACGTCATCGATGCGAAGTAGAGCGTGCCATCAGGGGCAGCGGCGAGGTCGGTATCCGAGTTGCCGATCAGGCCAGCGGCATTCCCGCCGAAGGTGACGGGTGTCCAGTGCTTGCCGAGGTCGGTGCTCGTCCACACGCCCTGCGATGCCACGGCGTATCCCGCCACGAACAGCGCGCCGTTGGGATGCTGTACGAGCATCGGCTCACGGGTGCGGGTGCCGACCGCGGTCACCTGCTCGAGCGGCACCAGTGGAGTCGTGGCGCTTCCGCCGCGCGCTGACGCGCAGGCCGCGGCGGCGGCAAGACTGGTCAGTCGAAGGAGTTGCGTGCGAAGCGACATGTGCGGAGATCGGGAGGCGGGCGGAGGCCACCGGACCGCGGAGCGTCGTGGGCGGCAAGGCTGGTATGCTGCGCGATCGCGCAGGGCCGCGAAAGGGGCGGTCAGCCGTGCGTGTTGGCCGCGAGTAGATTCCGTCATGCGTGACACCCGCGACCGATACCTGCCTGATCCGGAAGCATTCCGGGCGGCCCGCCCGAGCCAAGGGCGCATCATCATCATTGCTCCGACGCGTGCAGCGTGCGAGACGATCGAGCTGGCGTTCACGCTCAACATCCCGACCTATCTCGAGACTCATCACGGTGCCCGGCTGCGAGAGCTGGCGGCAAGTGGTCAGGGCTTCGGGATCGTGGCCGGAACGGGCACCGGCAAGACGCTGGCGGTGCGGCCGATCGCGGAAACGATCCTCGGGGAGGCGCTGCGGGTTGGCGTGGTCAATCGTGAACGCGAAGCGACGCCGGAAACGCCGCAGTGCAATGTGATCATCGTCACCACCGGCATAGCGCGGCGCTGGTTCCAGGACGGTGACATCGATCACCGCGACACAGTCGTCGTCGACGAGATCCATCAGACGTCGGCTGAACTCGAGCTCTGCCTGGCACTCGGCAAGCGGGCGCGATGCCGGTACATCTGGCTCTCGGCGACGGTGGATCCGTCGTTCTATTCACAGTACCTGAGCAGCGGTGCCGTGCTGGAAGTGTACAGCTTCGACGAAGCGAAGAAGGCCACGGTTGAAGTCCTGTCACGGAGTCCCGCGGACTTTCTCGACGACAAGTTCCTGAAGAAAGTGATTGCCGAGCGACGTGGCGTGGCAATGTTCCTGCCGACGCGAGCCGGAACGGAAGACGCGGCGCGCCACGTGCAGGAGAGTTATCCGAAGATTCATGCGCAACACTATCACGGCGGCGAGCCGATCCGCGTCATCCGGCAGTACCTCGACGAAGGTGGCGTGGACAAGCCATTCTTCCTGTCGATGACAGCGGCGGGTCAGAGTGCGATCACCGTGCAGGGGCTGGATACGGTGATCATCGACGACACGCGGTTCACGAACATGGTGGACAAGGGACGCAACGTGCTGACGAGGGTGCACCTCGGCGCCAATGAGCTGCTGCAGATGGCAGGGCGCGTGCATGGCCGCGTTGCCGGCGGTCGCGTGTTCATCCTCTCGGACCGGCGTATTCCCTTCGAAAAGCTGAAGCCGGAGCTGCCGGAGTTTCAGCTGGCTGGTGACAGTGAACGGGTGGCGATCACGTGTGCGGCGATCGGTGTGCGCGCGGATGATCTCGACCTGCCCGTGCCGCTGGACAAGATCGCCTATCGTCGTGCGGTGGCGCTGCTCGAGACGCGCAACATCGTGGCGAACGGCCGCCTGACGGATTATGGGCGCGCGGTGGAGAAGATGCCGGTGGAACGGCCGTGGGCCGAACTGCTGGTGAACAGCGATGATGATCTGGTGCCGTTCGTGGCGGTGATGAGCGGGGTGGAAAGCCTGCACCGGATGACGCGTGAGGATCGCGTGCTGGACGGCATGCTGATTCCCGGCAGTGATCACCTGACGGCGTACAACGTCTACGCGGAAGCTTTCACGAAGTATGGGTATGTGGGCGATGTGTATGGGTTGCCTCGTCAGCTGTTTCACGAGGAGATCGTCGAGTGGGCCGAAGCGAAGGGTGTGCTGGTGAAATCCCTCGAGGATGCCGCCCTGGCCATGGCGAGCGTATACCGTTCACTGAATGCGCCGCTACCCAAGGCGCTGCCGAAGGCCACTGATGCGACGCGCGCGCGATTCACGGAGCTGTTGGCGCAGGTGATGCCGTTTGATCTGGTGCTCGACGAGGAGACGGCGTGGGGTGAGTCGGCGCGCGTGGGGAAGACGAGCGTCTGTGGCAGTTGGGGGGCGGTGGCCGGGACACTGCGATTTTTTGCGGATCGCATGGGGATTCCGCGCGCATCGATCGAAGGGACGCAGATCACGCCGGCACAGCTGCGGAAGTTCGCGACGTACGGTGAGAGCACGATGGCCTACGATCCGCACAAGAAGCAGGGGCAGCTGGTGCGTACGCGGCGCGTCACGTACGGTGGGTTCGAGCTCGAGCGGGAGACGGAGGTACTCGGTGAATTCAGCGCAGAGAATGCTGCCGCCGCGCGCGATGTGCTGGCGGAAGCGTTCGCGACCGAAAGGGCGCGGCATCCGGCGGTGGAGCGAAATCGGCCGATGATTGCCGAGGCACGTGAAGTCTGGCGTCGGAGTGGTGGCGTGACGGCGCGCGCATCACAGGCAGAGGTTTCGGCGTGGTACCGTGCGCGGCTGGAGACGGTGGAGTCGGTGCACGATCTGAAACACCTGCAGTTGCGCATGACGTGGGACGACTGGATCACTCCTGAGGATCGGGCGCTCTACGACGCACTGCCGCATCAGGTCTCGGTCCGCGATCGTCAGGTGCCGATCGAGTATGACGTCGAAGAACGGGATGATGGAACGCTGTTCGGGGTGGCGCGACTGCGGCTGCCGGAGAAGATCGCTCGCACACTGGTCACCGAGGAGCTGCCGCCGTTCGATCGCCCGTACCGGTTCGTCGTGGTGCGTGGGCAGCGCGGCTCTGCGCGTGGCCGGACACTCGATGAGCTGCAGGAAGCGCTCGATACGCCGTGGATGCCGGATGAGCTGGCGACGTTGAGCGATCAGTACGGGCAGCGGAAGGGAGGGCGCGAGCGATCGCGCGAGGAGTACCAGCGCGGCAAGGAGCGGCGTTCCGTGATTCCGCCGAAGAAGCGCGGTCGAAAGGGGCGCTGAAGCAGGAGTGCAGGGCGTTCACTCCTGCGCAGGGTCCAGCAGGGTCCAGCAGGGGGCGGGAGAGGAAGACTCGCCGATCCCTCGGACTTGCCGGTCCGATAACGTGAGCGCCGATGAGACAGATCTATCAATGTCCGCCGGCGCTCTTCATTTGTAAGTATAAGCAATACAGCGATTTGCGAGCTTTTTGCGGAAGGGGTTGCAATTAGGACTGACCAGTCCTAGTTTCCTTCTCTGTGACTACCCGCCGAGCCCAGATTGTCGATGCCGCAGCCGTCCTGATCGGGCGGCAGGGGTACTCCGCGACCTCAATTGATGAGGTCATCAAGGAGTCGCACCTGAGCGGCAAAAGTCACTTCTATCACTACTTCCGCAGCAAGGAAGAGCTCGGCTTTGAAGTCCTCGATCGGCAGTTCGAGTTGTTTGCCGATCGCGGTCTGGCAATCCTCCGCGAGCCGATGATCGATCCGCTGGAGCGGTTGCATCTGTTCATCGATTCGCTGGTCGCCGCGCACGCGGCTCGCGGGTGTCACGGTGGTTCGCCATTCGGCACGCTGGCGACCGAGATGGCAGATGCACACGAGGGTTTTCGCCTGCGGATCGCCCAGGTGTTTGTGCGGTGGTCGAGCCAGATCCAGTCGCTCTTGTGGGAGGCCCGTCCGCAGCTGGTCGATGCGGCGGATGCCGTGAGCCTGTCGCGGTTCATCATCGCCGCGCTGGAAGGGGGGCTGATGATGTCGAGAGTGAAGCGAGACATCATCGTGATGGAAGGCATCGCGGCCGAATTGAAGCGGTACATAGCCACGTATGTGCGCGACTCGCAGGCACCACTGCATCCAAACCGTGAGCAGTGACGAATGCCTCACACCGCCCATGGGCAAATGATACGACCGCGTGATATCGCGGTGACACCGACTGGGTCCACTCTGGAGCGCGACATGGCTGCAACGCAGCGACGGGAACTGAAGGGCATCGAGCTGGTCGCTGTTCCGCTTGAGGGACGTGCCCGGTTCGAGCAGGAAGCGATGGTACATCTCGATGCCATGTACAGCTTCGCGTTGAAATTGTCGCGTTCACGCGACGATGCGGAGGATCTGGTGTCGGATACGGTGCTCCGGGCATTCGAGCGATGGGAGCAGTATCGCCTTGGGACGAACATCCGCGCCTGGTTGTTCACGATTCTGTATCACGTGTTCGTGAGCCGGAAGCGGAGGATCGACGCGCGCGAAGTGCAGGCCACGGATGAGACGGAAGGCTGGGGGGCGTTCGAGCCAGCGGGTGACCTGAATCCTGAATCGCGTTTCTACGAGACCTTCCTGGATTCGGAAATCACGACGGCCATCGACAATCTGCCTGACGAGTATCGTGCTGCGGTCGTCCTGAGTGACATCCACGAACTCCGGTATGCGGAGATCGCGCACATTCTCGGCGTGCCGGAGGGCACCGTGAAGAGTCGCCTCTTCCGCGGTCGCCGTATCCTGCAGAAGAAGCTGGTCGGCTATGCCATCGACATGGGTTACATCAAGTCGGTGCCGGAAGCGGCCTGAGAACACCGCTCATCGCGTCGGGTCACGACGCGATGAGCGGTCGGAAGTTCACTGGTGACGGTGTGCCGCGCAGTGGTTCGCGGGCGCGGTGGCGGGCGGCCTTGGCCCGGTTGCCGCAGGTTGCCATGTCACACCAGCGCCGACGGCCATTCTTGGTACTGTCGAGAAAGACACGTCGGCAGCGCGGATCGCTGCAGCATCGAACCCGGCCGAGCTCACCAGCGATCAGCGAGTCAGCGCCATCATCGACGATCGGCATCATGAGCGCCGCAAACGCATCGCCGCCAGCCACGAAGTTTCGCGAATAGGTCCCATCCTTTGAGAGCTCGAGACGACGCGTTCCGGCACTGCGGCCGAGCACGCGATTGATCTCGGCCACCGCATCGGTGCGCGCGTCGGCGGCGACGGCCCCATGTTCCGCGAGTGCCCGAAGCGCGCTCCGCACGCGGCGTGCATCGAGCAACGCGGCGGTCGCTCCGGCCGGCTGCTGCTCCGCTCGCCGTGTGATCGCCTGCCGTCGGTCTTGGTCCAGCACACCGACGGCAGCGAGCCACTCGAGCATGGTCCCAAAGTCACGCAGGGCGTCTCGGCGGACGCCAAGTTCGATATCGTCGGTGTTGACGAAATCGAGCCAGAGGCGATCCCCAACGAAGACGAAAGCACGGCGATCTGACGGCGCGAGAACGAGTGCGGACACGGTGACCTTCACGGTAAAGAGATCTGGTCGACGTTACCCACGGAACGCACCGGCGCAAGCAAAAAGGGGCAGGCCACGGGTAGCTTTCCATCCATGACCGGCTCGCCGCTGCTTCCCGATGTGCACCGCGTCATGGTCGGATCGACGAACCCGGTGAAGATCGCTGCGGTACGGGCTGTGCTCGGTCGCTGCGTGTCCGACCTGGTCGTGGATGGTGTCGCGGTGCCGTCAGGAGTGCCGGATCAGCCGTGGGGCGACGGTGAGACCCGGGCAGGCGCGATTGCGCGGGCGCGAGCGGCGCTGGCGGCGGATCCAGCGGCGGATCTCGGGGTGGGGCTCGAAGGGGGAGTCGTGCGGGAGCCGGACGGCTCGGTGCGCACGTGCGCCTGGGCGGCCATCGTGGACCGGGCCGGTGAGGTGAGCACCGGGGGCTCGCTGGCGATGCCGTTGCCGCCCGGCGTCGTCACGCTCCTCGATTCGGGCGTGGAGCTCGGCCACGCGATGGATCAGGTGGCACGGACGACGGGCACGAAGCACGGTCGGGGTGCCGTGGGGCTGCTGACCGGAGGATTGATCTCGCGGCAAGCGGCGTACGAACCGCTGGTGACCTACGCACTGGCGCGGTGGCTGGGGCGCGAACTCTGGGATACCGGGCCAAGCTAGATTGCCTGCATGACACCGACCGACGAAGAAGCGACGTACTACCGCAAAGGCTTCGGCCTCAAAGCCGTCGTGCAGGACACACTGGCGGACGACTACACCGGTCGCCTGGTGGACCTGCTCCGCGCCAGCGAGTACACGCTCACGTCGGGCGACGTGACGGTGCGCCTGGCGAAGGAATTCGGCTTCTGCTACGGCGTGGAACGGGCGGTGGAGTACGCGTATCAGACGCGCCGGAAGTTCCCGGACCGGCGCGTGTTTCTGGCGGGTGAGATCATTCACAATCCGCATGTGAACCACAAGCTGCGCGAGATGGACATCACGTTCCTGGAGGCGAAGGGAACGGGGTTCGACTACGGCATAGTGCAGCCGGATGACGTGGTGATCCTGCCCGCGTTCGGGGTGACGATTCAGGATTTCGAAACGCTGCGCGAACTCGGCTGCATCATGGTCGATACGACCTGTGGCTCGGTGCTCAACGTGTGGAAGCGCGTCGAGAAGTACGCGCGCGACGGGTTCACGTCGTTGATCCACGGCAAGCACTACCACGAAGAGACACGCGCCACGGCCTCGCAGGTGCAGAAGTATCCTGAAGGTCGCTACCTCGTGGTGCGTGACATGGCAGAGGCGCACCTCGTCTGCGACTACATCGAGGGGAAGTGGACTCGCGCGGCGTTCCTGGAGAAGTTTGCCGCCGATCGTGCCTCGCCGGACTTCGATCCCGATCTGCATCTGAAGCACATCGGAGTCGCGAACCAGACGACGATGCTCGCTCGCGAGTCATTGGCCATTGGCGAAGAAGTGGGTCAGGCGATGGCACGGGCGCATGGCGCCGCGTACCGCGAAGCGAGCTTTCGAACGTTCGACACCATCTGCTCCGCGACGCAGGATCGGCAGGATGCGGTTGATGAACTGCTGCTCGAGCCGCTCGACGTGATGCTCGTCGTGGGCGGGTACAACTCCAGCAACACCCTCTCGCTGGCGGCGATCTGCGCCGAGAAGGTGACGACGTACCACGTCGAGGATGCCGAAGGGATTGATCCCGAGACGGGCATCGTGCGATATCGTCCGATCGGCCTCCACATGAGTGAAGTGACGCAGCCGGGATGGATGCCGGCGACGGGGGCGGTGCGTGTTGGCATCACTGCCGGTGCCAGCACACCAAACAACAAGATCGGAGAAGCCGTGGCGCGCATCTTCCAGACGCGGGGCCTCGACCCGGCGCTGATCGGGTGACGGATCACGCGGTGCGCGCCTTTGCGCGGTACGTGGTGATGGGCGATGGGCTCTCGGCCGACCTGACGCCGGCGCTGGACCTCAAAGTGGCCGATGTCAGCGTGGCCCTCGAGCGCGATCCGCGGAGCGGTGACGTGCCGCCGGTCGGCGCGGGTTCGCTGCTCTTTCAGAACGATGATGACCGTTGGCCGGACTTCATTGGCGATGATCTGCGGACGCTGAGCGGCTGCGACGAGGTGGTGCGTCTGGCGGCCGACGGGGCCAGCATCGGCGACATCTTCGGCGATCAGGTGCTGGCATTGGACGCGAGTGATCTGCCGATGCTGATCACGCTGACGGCCGGCGCGATCGATCTGCTGAGTGCGGTGGCGACGCGCCCTGCTCCGGCCCGGATGGACGCCATCGTGCGCGACGCGGTGACCGGGGTGCTGGCGCTGGCCGAGTCGATGCACGCGAAGTGCTCGGATCTGACGCTGATCCTGAACACGCTGCCCGATCCGACCGACGGGCTGGGTGTGTTTCCCGACGCGCGTGATGGCGACGCGGTTCCTCCGGCGGCGCTGCTGCAGTTCAATGCACAGTTGCGGCAACGCGCGGCGATGCTCCATGGGACGGTCGTCGCCGATGTCCACGCGGCATTCATGGGAAACGGTCTCACGGCCCCCGAGGACGATCGCTGGTTCTGGCGGCGCAACCCACATGAGCCGAGTGCGGCCGGCGCATCCGGACTGCGCGCACTGTGGCTGGAGACGCTGCGCACGCTGTAATGTGATCGTGCCCGCGCTGGAGGGGCGCAGAGAACCGGGTTAGGCTTGAGGTTTGGGACTGCCACTTTCTCCTGACGGACCGCCGTGATCTTTCGATTGTCTCTGCTCAGCATGGCTGACGCGCGCCGATGCGCGTTGCTTCTCGCAATGGTCTTCGCGTCTGGCGTCGTGGAGGCGCAACAGGCGTCGCCACCGGCGCCACCCGTGCGGGCGGCACAGGATACGACACCGAAGCGGCGAACACGGCCGCCGGTCGTCCGCGGCCGCACCGGGCCTGACAGTTCCGCGATCGCGTCGCTCGACCGCGACTCGGTCAACGACACACGCTGGCCGGTGCGAACACCGGCGTATGCCGCCGGCGCACTGCTCCCGGGGCATCGTATCGTCGCCTTCTACGGCAATCCGCTGTCGCGACGGATGGGCATTCTCGGTGAGCTGGATCCCGAGCCAATGCTGGCCCGCCTGGATCGTGAGGTGGCGGCGTGGCGGGCGGCCGATCCGGCGACGCCGGTGCTGCCGGCGCTGCACCTGATCGTCACCGTGGCGCAGGGGTCGGCGGGATCGGACGGCAAGTGGCGCGCGCGCATGGGTGACTCGCTGATTGCGAAGGTGATTCGCTGGGCGGACACGCGCAGTGCGATCGTGTTCCTCGACATTCAGGTGGCGAAGAGCACGATTCAGCAGGAGCTGCCGGTGGTGATGAAGTGGCTCGAGCGCCCGAACGTGCACCTTGGCATCGATCCGGAGTTCTCGATGAAGGATGGCTCGAACCCAGGGCGTCGCGTGGGGACGTACGATGCGCGCGACATCAACTGGGTGCAGGATCAGCTGGCCGATCTGGTCAAGCGAAAGAACCTGCCGCCGAAGGTGCTGATCGTGCACCGCTACACGCGGCCGATGGTGACGAACTATCGCAACATCCGCTTCGATCCGAACGTGCAGGTGGTGATGCACATGGATGGCTGGGGCACACCGCCGATCAAGATCTCGAGCTATCGGTCGTACGTCCGCGACGAGCCGGTGCAGTTCACGGGATTCAAGTTGTTCTACAAGAATGACGTACGCGGGCGATCGAAGCTCATGGTGCCGGGTGAAGTGCTCCGGTTATATCCGAAGCCGTTCTACATCCAGTATCAGTAGTCAGTCAGTGACAAGAAAGCGCCGGCGGTCACGTCCATCGTGATCGCCGGCTGCCTGCTTCAGGGGATGAGTGACGTCGTCGTCATTCTGGAGAGGGCATCGAGGTGCCGAGTGAGTTCCGCCAGTTCGCGCTTCAGCGTGACCAGCCGCGCGGACGCGTCTTTCGGCACGGGCTGGTCGGCGCTGAGCGTCATGTTGTAGAGGTATTCGAGCTGCGAGACGAGCATCGGGCGTGTGTAGCGGCCCTCGGGTGTTTCGAGCGCGCGGACGATATCGTCTGCTTCCCGCACCATCGGCGCACCACGCGACTGCATCTGCGTACGAACGTCACGCGCGCGCGTCAATGCCTGGCGCGCGTCGGCGATGGCGCTGCGCACCGCCAGTTCATGTTTCTCCTGGGCGACCAGCACTTCGTCGGTGATGCCGTCGACGCGCACGCGCGGATCGGCTTGCACGACCAGCGGTTGACGAAGCGTGTCGCCATCCACGATCAGGCGCACGGTGTAGCGACCGGGGGCCACCATCGGTCCGCGGCCCCCCGGTGATGAAGCGTGCATCAGGTCCCAGGTGAAGCGATTTTCACCAACGGCGTCGGTAATCGATGTGCCCGCGACAGTGCGACCACGCGGTGCGCGCATCGCCTGTTCGGTCGTGGTGCGCTCTGACACGCCAGCTGTTGTGAATGTGCGGAGCAGCGCGCCGGTCGCCGACCGGATCTCGAGCACCGGCGCGGCGTTCGGCTTCGAGCCAAGCCAATAGTCGATGGTGGCACCGGCTGACGGATACTCGGGTGTGCTGCTGGATGCCGGTGACCCTTGATGCCGCCAGCGGATCGCCGCACGAGGCGCGTGAAGAAGCGAGCGTCGCGCTGGTGTGGCATCGGTGAACTGGAGCAGCGGCGTCAGATCATCGAGAATCCAGAAGCTGCGCCCCATGGTCGACAGCACCAGATCGCGACGGTGCACCTTGATGTCGGTGATCGGCGTGATGGGCAGGTTGCGCTGCATCGACTGCCATGATGCGCCATCGTTCGCGCTGACGTACAGGCCAAACTCCGTGCCAAGGTAGAGCAGCCCCTGGCGCTCGGGGTCTTCGCGGACGACGCGCGTCGGCGTGTCGTCGGGCACACCGTTGGTGCCGGTGGTGAGGCGCGTCCAGGTGCGGCCATAGTCCGTGGTGCGATAGGCGTACGGCTTGAAATCGCCGAGCAAATAGCGGTACACCGCGACGTAGGCCGTACCCTTGCGATGGCGCGACACGTCGATGCTCTGGACTCGGCCGCCGGGTGGCAGATCAGTCGGTGTGACCTTGCTCCACGACGCGCCGTTGTTGCGGGTGACGTGAATCGGTCCATCGTTCGAGCCGGTCCAGATCACGCCCGGTTCGATGGGTGATTCCTTGATGGCGTAGAGCGTGGAGTAGAACTCTTCACCGGTGACGTCGCGTGTAATCGGCCCGCCGCTGACCCCCTGCGTGGCGGGTGTGTTGGCGGTGAGGTCGGGCGACATGCGCTCCCACGTCACCCCATCGTCACGCGAGCGGTGGAGGAACTGCGACGCGTAGTAGACCGTGCCGCGTGCGTGCGGGGACACGTCGAGTGGTGACACCCGCTGGAAGCGGTAGATCAGATCCTTCGGGTCGTTGCCGTAGAGCGACTGAGCACCGACCCAGGAGTTCTGCTCCTGACCCGTGATGATGTGCAGCCGCGAGAACTGGCCCTTGCACGAGCCGTAGACGACGTTGGTGTTCCACGGGCTCGGCACGATCGGCCCGGTTTCACAACCGGGGCCGGCCATCCAGTACTGCGCTGGCTGGTCGGGACGCGTGCTGAAGAGTGGCAGCGAGGGCACAATGACCGTCGTGTTGTCCTGCTGGGCGCCATACACGCGATACGGATAGTTGTTGTCGACGAACACCTGATACAACTCGGATGTAGCCTGGTTGTACTGCGTGCTCCAGGTGCGGCCGCCATCGATGCTGACGTTGGCGCCGCCGTCGTTGGACTGAATCAGGATGTTCGGATCGGTGGGATTGAACCAGATGTCGTGATTGTCGCCGTGTGGTGTATTCAGCGCGGCGAAGTTTTTTCCGCCGTCGGTGCTCTTCCACATCGTTTCGTTCTGGACCCAGACGTTGTCGGCGTTGGTCGGGTCGGCGTCGACGTTGGTGTAGTAGAACGGCCGCAGCAGCAGGGCGTTCATGGTGGACACCTGCGTCCACGTGTCACCCGCATCATCGGAGCGATAGAGCCCCGCCTTCGGCTTCTCCGCTTCCATCAGCACATAGACACGTCGCGGCGCTGCGGCCGAGACGGCGAGATTCGACTTGCCGATGATGCCGGTGGGAAGGCCGCCGCCGAGTTTCGTCCAGGTCGTGCCGCCATCAATCGAGCGATAGATGCCACCGTCGTCCCTGCTGCCGGAGATGATCGCCCATGGGCGTCGCACACCGCGCCAGGCGGCGGCGTACAACGTGTTCGGGTCATCGGGCTTCATGCTGATGTCCGTCACACCGGTCGAGTCGTTGACGAAGAGCACCTTCTGCCACGACGCTCCGCCATCGGTGGTCCGGTAGACACCGCGATCGGTGGAGTTGCTGAAGGGCAGTCCTTGTGCGGCGACCAGTGCGACGTCGGGGTTGGTGGGGTGGATCACGATGCCGGCGATCTGGCCGACGTTGCGAAGGCCGAGGAACTTCCATGACTTGCCGGCATCATCGGAGCGGTAGATGCCGCGTCCGACGATGACGTTGGAGCGGATGCCGTCGGAGCCGGTGCCGACCCAGACGATGTCGGGGTTGGACGGGGCGACGCGGATGGCACCGATCGAGGCCGTCGAGAAGTAGCCGTCGCTGACGTTGTTCCAGTTCTGGCCGGCGTCGGTGGTTTTCCAGACGCCGCCGCCGGTGGCGCCGAAGTAGAACTCGTACTTGCGCTGCGGGACGCCGGCGACGGTGGTGGCGCGTCCACCGCGGAAGGGGCCGATGCTGCGGAAGCGCAGCGCCTGCGTGGCGCGCGGGTCGATGCCACCGGCGCTGGTCTGGGCGTGGAGCGTCGGGAGGAGCGTGGCGCTGAGGAGCGTGGCGCTGAGGAGCGCGGTACGGAGGGCGAGGCGACGAAGCGGCATGGCGGAGTGTGCTGGAGGGGCCGTGTTCTTCCTCATTTTACGCTGAAAACCGTAGCAGCGCTCGCTCGGTGGCCTCGGTTGGCCGTGGGAGCGGTACTGTCATCGCTGTCTTCATCGGCCGCCGCATGAGGGTGCTCTCGGCCGGCGCTCAGGGCGGGTTCATTTCGGGCGTTGCGCGGTTGCGATGCGCACTGCGTGAATTCGGTGATGGTAGGTGCGGGCCGAACTGCCATTGTGTGGCATGCGCCCTTGCCAGATCACCGTTTTGCCGAGCAGACTATGGCCATGCCTGCAGTTGCCCCGCGCCGCTGGTCGGCGGATGATGTGCGTGCGCTTCCGGACGAGCCCGGGAAGCGGTTCGAGTGCGTGGACGGCGAGCTGCTGGTGAGCCCGAGTCCGCGGTTGACGCATCAGTCGATGGTGATGCTGATCTGGCGTGAGCTGGAGGCGTTCGCGCGGGCACAGGGTATCGGCGCCGCATTTGCCGCCCCCGGCGATCTCGAACTCGACGCGTTCACGCTGGTGCAACCCGACGTCTACGTGTTGCCTCTGGTCGAAGGCCGTCGACCGCGGACGGTGGCGGAGATTGGCCATCCGTTGCTGTTCGTCGAAGTGCTCTCGCCGAGCACGGCGCGGTACGACCGGGTGGTGAAGCGGGGTCGGTATCAGCGATATGGGGTGGAGTACTGGATCGTGGATCTCGACGCTCGGCTGGTGGAGCGCTGGACGCCCGATGCGGAGCGGCCGGAGATTCACACTGAGTCGATCATGTGGATGCCGAGTGGTGCGACGGCGCCGCTGGTGCTCGAGTTTGCGCCGTTGTTGGTGGAGTCAGTCGGGGAGCCGTGAGTGGGCGGCCCTGGGGTCAGTGAGCACCAGTGGCCGCAGGCGGTGCGAGGAGCCGCTCGAGCGCGTCGGCGAAATTGGCCGGCGCCCGCTCGTCCATGCGGAAGTAGAGCGACGGTTCGATCAGCTCCACTTCCATCACGGCCAGCTTCCCGTTGTCGAGGCGCACGAGATCGATGCGGGCCTGGAACGGCAGTGGGTCGAGCGTGGCCATGACGCTGTCGGCCATCCGTCGCAGCTCGGGTGTGACCGGGATGGCGGAGATCTCGCCACCATGCTCTTCCTGGACGCGGAAGTCGCCAGCCTTGGGCACTTTCTGGATGGCGTGGCTCAGTGTGCCGGCGAAGTAGAAGAGGGAGTATTCACCTTCGGTGATGACGGTGCGCAGGAAGGGCTGCGCGAACCAGTCTCGATCGGCGAAGGTGTCGACCAGATGCTGCAGCGTGACGTCGTTGAGTGGTGCGTGCAGACGGAAGGTGTCCATCGCGCCGCCGCTGATGGTCGGCTTGATGACGATCTCTGTTTCCTGCAGCGCAACGAACAGTGCGGCGAATGCGCGGGCGTCGCCACCGTGGCCCCAGACACTTGGCACGATCGTCACGCCGCGGCGTTCGAGGGAGCGCAGATACTGCTTGTCGATGTTCCACTCGACGATGTCGAGGGTGTTCTCGAGGCGCGTGCCGCTGGCGTCGATCCGTGCCAGTACATCCCGAAACTCGGTCACGCGCTCCATGTAGTCCCAGGTGGTGCGGATGAGCACCAGGTCGAAGCTGCGCCAGTCGACGCCGGGTTGCGACCAGGGGACTTCGACAGCGGCCCAGCCGCGACGGATGAGTTCATCGATGGCGAGTGAGTCGTCGATGACGAAATCGGCGGCGTTTTCGAGCGTGAGGAAGGCGACGCGTGGCATGGCCAACGCTAGCTACGTCGCGGTCGTCCCTGAACCCCCTTCGGTCCGGCGCAACTCGCGCAGCTTGGCGTCGGCGACGGCGAGGTCGATGCCCGGGGCCACCTCGGCGTCGCTCATGCCGAGTATTTCGAGGGCGCGCGCGACCACCGGCGCGCCGCCAGGTGCCAGCTCCCCGAAGGTGATCTCGGCGCGGCGGCACATCCGTTCTTCGTCGGCGATGTTGGTATGGCGACGGTTGACGCGCATCGCGGTGACACGCGCGTGCATCCCTTCGTGCAGGATGGTCGCGGCGACCTGTGCCCGGGTGAAGGTCGGGTTCACCACGAAGGTGGTGTCGATCACCATGACGCGGGTGTCATGGAAGAACACGCCGCGGTTCGGCCAGCGCTTGACCCAGATGTGACTGACATCGGTGCGCAGCCGGCGGAGGTGGCGTGGCATGTACTTGCCGATCAGCGCCAGCGCTTCGGTGAAGTTGACGACGAGCTGGGCGTCGTTGATGTCCTCGCGCTCGTTGAGAAACCAGACCGACACCCCGTCGATGAGATGCTTGTCCGAGCGGGACGCATCGTACCGGTCGCGCAGGGCGGGGGGCAGGAGATCGCGAAGCATGGTCAGTCAGAAAGATGGGGCCGGTTACTTGTCTGACCAGCCCGTGTCGAGGATGATCTTCCAGCGTCCATCAGGTTGCTTGCGCCAGAGGGTGAGGTAGCGGCCCTTCGACAGGGTGTCCGTTCTGGCATTTCGGCGTACCCACGCAGACCGGCCGACGGTCACACCGGTGCGCCGGTCACTGTAGGATACGGCGTCGGTTGGTGCCCAGATCAGCATGCGTGACGGGTCTTCGAAGATCGACTTGTCGAACGCGCTGACGGGCTCGATTCCGCGGAGCAGGATCAGGCCGCCGTTGCCGGGTTTGGCGACGTCGGGGGCGAGGCGGGCGTTCCAGGCGGGTGCGCCGCTGTCGGCGACGGCGGCGGCGAAGGCGCGGTCGGCGGCGAAGAGTTCGTCCTGCAGGGGCTCGTCGCGGATGGGCTTCGGTGGCAGCGTGACAGGCGGTTTGCAGGCGGCGAGGGCGAGCAGCGCGGCGAGCAGACAGGTTCGCATTCGGGGGTCCTTGGTTGGTGCACGGGCCAGACTCAGGGCGCTGTATGCAGACAGTCGAGGAGCCGACAACCCTCGCTGCCTGTGCAAAGTGCGGCGGGGGCCGACTCTGATGCACCGTCCCCGTCATCGCGCGTCGGTATCGGCGGGCGGTTCAGAATCGGCAAATCGCGGCCACGCCGGTGCGACCTGGCATCCGATCCTGCGGCAGGACAACGACATCACCGCCGAAGCGCAGGGCGAGTTCGGCCAGATCGTCAAGGATGTCATTGACGTGTGGATCGTGCAGTTGACTGTGCGTCACCAGCCCGGTCGTACGGTCGACCGCACCTGGTACCACCCGATTGGCGTCCACCAGCAACGTTTTCACCCGACCCCCGATCAGGGCGACTGCCACGGCTGCGAGGTCGTCGGTGGCCAGCAGGCGCGGTAGCCCGGCGTGGAACTCGTCCAGCACCATCCTCAGGTGCGTCTCGACCCCTGGCGCAACGATGGCCCAGGCGCGGTGTCGGAGTTCATCAATCGAGAGAGCGTCCGGGTTTCCGGCGACGGCCTGCGCCACCAGGTGCGGATTGCGGCTGGTCTCGCGAAAGACCGCGTGGTACTCCGGCAGGGCCGCCAGCACCAGCGGTGACGCAGACGTTCGCGCGTGACTGTCAAGAAGGGCACGGTCAACGATCCGGAAGTACCGCACGATATCCTTTTCGCTTTCGTCGCTCTTTGAACCGCTACCGGAATGGACAGCGGTTCCGGAGCCGATCGCACTCGACGCGGTGACCGTTCTGGTGGCGGAATACGGCTCCGTGAGTTCGTCGCCGAGTGCTTCGGTGAGTGAGCGCGGCACGGACGCATCGAGTTCGATTTCGTCGAGCCGGTCGCGCGTACCCTGAAAGAGGCGGACATGCTCGCGGGAGATGGCAAGGACCTCGAAGCGTTCCGCCGATTGCAGGACGCGCAGCAGCGGCTTGATATGAAAGCTCTCGGCCACCACGGCGCGGGCCGGCACTGCCTGCTGGAGCTTGAACACCTTGAAGTAGTCGGGCGCACGGACTACTGCCAGTCCGTCCTGCGTGTGATGCCAGAAGCGATCATTCGCTGCCAAGGTGTGCAGCGGCGCAACAAGCGCGGTGCGTTCGTCGTCGGTGAGCGGTGTTCCCGATGACGCCAGTGATTGCTCCGCCTCGCGAAGCAGATTCCGGAAGCGGACCGCGTTCTGCTTCCGATCCGGGAAGCGTCGGTCGGTGGGGAGGTACAGCGAGATGCACGGCCCTGCGCGATCGGCGAGGAGGTCACTGAACTGGTGCTGCGCGATGGTGGTCATGAGCGCACCATCAGAGGCCACCGACGTTCTCGAACGGATCGCGACCTTTGGGCGGACGATGGCGTGCCTCATGTTTCTCGAGTACTCGCATCAGCTTGTCACGCGCCCCGACAAACGCCCCGTTGACCGTATCGGCCGTGTTCGTCACCGCAATCGGATCTTCACCAGCCAGTCGCGCCTCGAGCATGCACCGTTTGTCGTTCGCGCCTCGACGATCACCAGTGGCATCGCGGAAGTGCACTTCGATGCGCGTGATCTGTTCGGCAAAACGCGACAGGGACCGCTTGAGTTCGACGGTCACTTTGTTCGCGAGGATTTCGTTTCCGTCGATGTTCTTGTCCGAATTCAGCTGAATGATCATGTGCGACTCGGTTCGAGGAAGAGAGGGTTTCTTCATGCACCGCGCTGTCGTCTTCGATCTGGTCAACGCGTTGCGGCTGATCCGCCGACTGCGGCAGGCTCGGTCAGGCGACGCAGTCTTCGCTCGCGCCTGCCATCGCGCGCGCTACGGATCCGTGGCATCGATCGGCGTGGTATCGCCCCGCACGCCGTCGGTGTCGATGCTCGTGTGTTCCTCATCCTCGCTGCCACTTCTGAAGCCGTCCGTGAGATGCGCCCGAGACTGGTTGGCAAAGAGGGCGACCAGATCTTCGCTGGTGCCACTGGCGCGTCCGGTCAGCTCTTCGGGCAATGGAATCCGGCCTTCAAGGGACGGGGTTTCCGGGCGATTCGTGCCTCCGTCCGCGTGCGAGGCGGGTTTCGCTTTCTTGCCTGGTGCTCGGGCCATGTAGCCTCCGTGGCGGGAACGCTGCTCAACAGTGCAGTCGCATCCGTGCGTGGTGTGTCGAATCACCAAACAATGCGGTGGTCTCCGGCACTTCGCTATCAGTGAACATACCCCACTGCGCGTGAGTGGAGGCGATCCCCGATCCTGGCAGGCATTCGTCAGGCGCTCGGGTGTGTCGGTAGCGACCCCGGCGCGAGCACGGAACGGCGTCGGGACGGAACATCGCTTGCCGTTGCGTGTGCGATCCGATGCGGCGATCTCTGCTGCTCGCTGCGTTGACATTCCGTGTTCATCGTCGAACAGTCACCGAAAATCATGACTCCGCGCATGCTCCGCCCCCAGTTGCGCATCGAGCGGCACGAAAATCCGCCCCCGCACCGTCACCACATTCGACTCCACCTGCAGCGTGCCCCGCACCAGCAGCAGCGGCGACGTGCTGATCTTGAGCGCATCCCGCTCGAAGCGCTGCGGATTGACGACGACGTTCAGGATTCCGGTCTCGTCCTCCAGCGAGAGAAAGACAAACCCTTTCGCCGTGGCCGGCCGCTGCCGACAGATCACGAGCCCGGCAACGGCCACCTGCTCGGTGTCGCGACCGTTGGTCTGGACATCGCGCGCGGTGCGAATGCCGTTCGGCTGCAGCAGTGGTCGCAGATGCCGCATCGGATGCCCGTTCAGCGATACACCGGTGACGCGATAGTCCGCCTCGGTCAGCTCGGCCATCGACATGCGCGGCAACGCGGCGTCGGGGAGCAGCACCGATGGCGCCAGCGGGCCGGCGTCTCCGCGCACCGCCGCCAGCACCTCCCACAAGGCACGCCTCCGCCGGGTGGCGAGTGGCTCAGTGGCGAACATCCCGTCGAATGCACCGGATTCGGCGAGCAATCGCAGCCCGCGACGGTCGAGGCGCGTGCGCCTCACGACATCGTTCACATCACTGAACGCCCCTTCCGTCAACGCGGCCTCCAGCTTCCCGCGTGCTGCGGCGCCAAGCCCGCGGATGCTGCGCACACCCAGTCGCACGGCCGGTGCACTGGATTGCGGCGCGCGTGATTCGAGTGTTGCGTCCCACGATGAACGGGTGAGGTCGACCGGCCGCACCTCGACGCCGTGCCGCTTGCCGTCTTCAATCAGCGAACCAGGCGCATAGAACCCCATCGGCTGCGCATTCAGCATCGCGGCCAGAAACTCGGCATGGTAATAATGCCGCAGCCAGGCCGATGCATAGACGAGCAACGCGAAACTTGCGGCGTGGCTCTCCGGGAAGCCATAATCGGCAAAAGCATTGATCTGCGCGAAGATGCGATTGGCGATGTCATCCTCAATGCCGTTGGCACGCATCCCGGCAAGCATCTTCTGGCGCAACGCTTCCATCTTTTCATGACTGCGCTTGTGCCCCATGGCCCGGCGGAGCGTGTCGGCTTCGCCGGCGGTGAATCCGGCGCAGGCAATGGCGACCTGCATCCCCTGTTCCTGAAAGAGCGGCACGCCGAGTGTGCGTTTGAGGATCGGTTCGAGTGATGGGTGCGGATACACAACCTCCTCGGTGCCGGCGCGACGCCGCAGATACGGATGCACCATCGCACCCTGAATCGGACCGGGGCGGATGAGGGCCACTTCGACCACGATATCGTAGAAACAGCGCGGCTTGAGGCGTGGCAACGTATTCATCTGCGCGCGACTCTCGACCTGGAACACGCCGATGGTATCAGCGGCGCAGAGATCGTCGTACACCGCCTGATCGCTGGTATCGAGCAGCGCGAGATCGATCGTCACGCCGCGTGTCTGTCGCACATACACCAGACAATCCTGCAGCACGGTGAGGATACCGAGCCCGAGCAGATCGATCTTGACCAGGCTGGCGGCGTCGAGATCGTCGCGTTCCCATTGGATCACCGTCCGTCCCGGCATCGACGCCGGTTCGATCGGCACGACGGTGGACAGCGGCTCGCGGGTGAGCACGAACCCGCCGACATGAATCGAGCGATGGCGCGGCAACTGGTGCAGGCCGTCGACGATGTCGGCTAGTGCACGTACCCGCGGATCGGCCGGATCAAGATTGGCACGGACGAGAATGTCACTTGGTGGCGCCTTGCGTGTGTCAGTACCGGGTCGCGCTCCGCTCGGTGACGCAGGTGCCTGCGTCGACACCACCGTGGTACTCTCGCGCGCACCTGCGTCGCGACTGACCGCTGCCACCGTCGCGGCATCGATCTGCGACCGTTCGTTCGGCGTCACACGCCGCGTTCGCTCGGCCGGAATCCGTGCAAGACGGCCGGCGATGTCAGCGGCGGCGCTGCTGGACGTGGGAGCGACACTGCTGCTGCCACGCGCGGTGCTGATGTCGACAATGGCAGAGAGTCGCTCTTCACGCTCGAGGCGCTTGCGGAACTCGGGGCGGCCGGGTGTGCTGTCGCCATCGTACTCGTCGACATCAGCGGCCGCGGTGCGAATGGATGGGCGATGGACGGTGAGTGGCGTGGCGTCGGGTGCGGCGAACGCCTGCTTGGCCAGATCGCGCTTGATGTGGGGACGCTGCTCGTCGGGCACATCGGCGTGATGCACCGGGCCATAGCCGCCGAGCGTGCGCGGGGTGTTGTCGATGAACGGGATTCGGCGGAGATCATCGTCGGTGGCGTTGCCGATGCCGGCGCGGAGTGCGGCGGCGGTACTGCGCGCGCTGTACCGATCGCTGACCGCGGCGAGTGCGTCGCCCTGCTCGAGCGAGAAGCCGAGGATGCGCGCCGCGTCACGCACTGCGCTGCGGCCGCGATAGGTGATCTGTTCACAGACCATCGCAGCGTGTTCGCGTCCATATCGCTCGTACACGTACTGCAGCACACGTTCGCGTTCGCGGTGGGCGAAGTCGATGTCGATGTCCGGCGGTTCGCGCCGATCCTCGCTGAGGAACCGTTCGAAGAGCAGTTGCATGCGAATCGGATCAACGGCGGTGATGCCGAGGCAGTAGCAGACGGCGGAGTTGGCGGCGGAGCCACGTCCCTGGCAGAGGATGCCTTCGCGGCGGGAGAAACGCACGATGTCCCAGACGATCAGGAAGTATCCCGCCATGTCGAGGCGACGGATGATCTCCAGTTCGTGGGCGAGTTGTTTCTCCTGCGCCTGAGTGCGGATGTGTCCCCAGCGTTCGGTGGCGCCGGTTTCGACGAGTTGCGCGAGATAGTCGTCTTCGCTCACGCCGGGCGGCAGCGGAAAACGCGGCAGCGACGGTTTGAGTTGACTGATCCGGAACTGGCACCGTTCGGCGATGACACGGGTGGCCCGCAGCCCCGCTTCGTGACCGAGCCAGCGCTTGGCGTGCAGTGCGGTTGACTTGAGATACCACTCGCCGTTGGGGCGGAGCCGGGTGCCCATGGCATCGAGCGGCCGGCCGTGGCGGAGTGCGGTCAGTGCATCGTGTGCCGGGCGACCCTGGCGAGTGGCGTAATGCACGTTGTTGGTCACGACCCATGGCACGCCTATGCGTCGGGCAATGGGAATGAGCTGGCGGACGAGTGCGTGTTCCTCAGGGAGGCGATGATCCCAGACTTCGATCGCGAAAGCGTCGTCGAAGAGATCACGCAACACACCGGCAACCCGATTGGCCTCGGCGACATTGCCGGCGGCGAGTGCCTGCGGAATGGCGCCGCGCGGGCAGCCGCTCAGTGCAAAGACGCCGTCGGTGTGTTGCGCCAGCAACGCGAACGGCACCGATGGTGCGCCGCGCTCGGCCACGTCCATGCGGGCGCGGGTGATGAGGGTGCTGATGTTGCCGTAGCCGACGCGCGACGTGGCGAGCAGCGTGAGGTGCTGCAGTGCGCCGTCGGCCTGAACGGTGAGTTCGGTGCCGATGATGCCGGCAATTCCGGCGGCGTCGGCGGCCTGGGCGAAGCGGACGGCGCCGCCGAGTTCATCGTGATCGGTGAGGGCGAGTGCGGATTGTCCGGCAACGACGGCGCGTGCGACGAGTTCTTCCGGCGACGATGCGCCGTCGAGCAGCGAGAAGGCGCTGTGACAGTGGAGCTCGACGTAATCGGCGCCGGTCATCGGAGACCTCGGGCGCTATATTCCGGTGCATGGACACCCCGCATACTCCGCGACCTGATGCATTGCGTCTGACGCCCGCGTCGCACGAGGCGCACAAGGCCGAAATCCTGTCGACGGCAGACACGATGTCTGGTGAGGAACTGGACACGTTGCCGTACGGCATGATCCAGCTCGACGCGACGGGGCGGATCCTCAAATACAACGCCGTGGAGAGCCGCCTGGCGCAGCTGCCTCAGGCCACGACGATCGGGAAGAAGTTCTTCAGCGAGGTGGCGCCCTGCACCAAGGTCCAGCAGTTCTACGGGCAGTTCAAGGAAGGGGTGCTGCGTGAGGCACTGGACACGACCTTCTCCTTCCACTTTGCGTTCAAGCAGAACCCGCGCGATGTGACGGTGCGGTTGTTCTACAGCAAGCGGACGCAGAGTGTGTGGGTGATGGTGTCGGATCGGGAAGGAAATCCGATCGGGTAGGCTTTCGGGGTTCTGGAGTGGCACTGTTGGAACGGCAACTGCCTTGACGCAAAGGCGCAGAGATCGCAAAGGCGCAAGGCGGTCAGTCGCAGGGGCAACACAAACGGCCTTGACGCAGAGGCGCAGAGGCCGCAGAGTCGCAGAGGAATGCTTTGGGAACTGCAGCTGCGAGAGCAGTTCCCCTGAAGTGTCTGGTGCGCGATGCACGGTGGGTTGCGGCCGCAACTGAACTCCTTGCGCCTTTGCGATCTCTGCGCCTTTGCGTTCAAGCAGTTGCAGTTGTTGCCGTGCTGTGGCGCTAGTCATACCACCCCTGCAGCACCCAGGACTCGGGGTCGTGGTAGATGAGCAGGGTACCGACTTCGCGGGTGCGGAGATACCAGTAGTCGCGTGCGAACGGCGTGCGCCACCAGGCGCCGGTGAGGCGTTCGGGGCCGATGGATTCCTGGACGGTGAAGGTGTGCGACTGCCAGACACCGGCGATGGGGCGATGATCGGTGTCGCAGGTCATGCGCACGGGCTGTGGTGTTTCGAGCAGACGCAATGCGGCGGGTGCCGCGGTGCGGTCGCTGGCAAAGAGTGGCAGCCAGGCGCCGGAGTGTGTGATCGGTGCAGCGTCATCGGTGCGTGTGGTGACGGCGTTCTGCGCCACCTTGAGTGCGGCCGCGAGTGCGGCATCGTCGCCATCCACCAGTTCGGCCCAGGCGCCGGCCTGTTCGGTGCGATGATCGTCGCGCAGCACGGGGCGCATGACGGCATCGGGACCGAGGGTGCCGCGCAGGCGTTCGAGGGCGGCGAGTGCCGCGCCGGGATCACGCCAGCCCGCGTCGAGCAGGTCGCCCTGTTCACCGGTGGCCGGCAGCGTGTTGGTGAGTGTGACGGTGACACCGCAGATCGGTGCAACCAGTGTCCAATCGGAAAGGAGCGCTCGGCACCGTTCGAAGAGTGGTGCCACGCGTGCCAGTGGATGCGCCGGACGCACCTCGCGGGTGATCGTCTCGGCTGGCGTGAAATCGTCGCGTTGCTGCCGGCCACCGTCGAGATGGAGGGTGATGGCGACCGCACCGGCGGCGAGTCCGTCGCGCACCAGGTCGCGGACGAGGGTCTCCAGTGCCGCGCGCACGAGAAAGAGCGCTGGCTCCATGGTGTCGCTTGATCCGCCCAGCTCCGCCGTCACGCTGCGTTGCGCTTCGAGGCGGGCGAGGACGGGGCGGCGTGGGTCTTCGCCGTGGGCGAGGCGCCAGGCGCTCAAGCCCAAGTCGCCCCAGCGGCGTTCGATGTCTGGGGAGGGCAGTGCCGCGAAGGCGCCGACGGTCGTGATGCCGAGTGCGTCGAGGGCGGCGACCAGCTCGTGGTCGAGGGGGAGAAAGGCGAGGGGAAGGGGGGCGAGAAAGGCCGGGTCGCCGCCGGAGGGGATGCAGAAGGCGAGAGGCTGGCCGGCGGGCGGATGCTGCCAGGTAGCGGCGCGGGCGGCGGCGCAGGAGTCGGCGATGGCAACGCGGGCGCGCGGGTGCCAGCGCTGGGCGATGGTCAGGAGTGTCCGGGCCAGGCGTCGTTCACCGCCGATGGCATCGAAGCCCGTCGCGCCGACCCACCAGGTGCCGTTGATGGTGCCGGCGGGGGAGACGTGCGGGCTGGCCTGGATGAGTGCTGCCGTCGCTCTGGTGAGGGCGCCGGCGATGGCGATGTCGTCCCATGGCAGGACTTCGAGGCGGGCGCAGCGGGCCTTGGCGGCGGTGACGGTCATGCCGGCCCTGATCCGTGCCTGGCCGGCGGCGGCGGTCACGGCGCGGAGCTTGTTGCCGTCAGCGAGGGCAAGGAGGCGGTCGTCCCAGTGCCTCGTGTCGTCCTCCGCCTTGGTGAAGGACTCAGGGGCGGTAAGGTCGAGGCCGAGTCCGAGTCCGAGTTGTTTTGGTCCCTGGTTGGCGCGCCAGACGGCGCCGACCGGGAAGCGGGGGATACGGACACAGGCGACGCGCCAGAGGGACGGCATGGGAGGAGGCGCGGCGGTATGGGGTGACTGCGTCGGTGGAGGGTGGGGTTGGGGAGAGAGACGATACCGAACAAACACCGAAAATCAAGGAAGGCGACAGTGGTGGCGGGGTGATTTTGGTGGGAGGCGGGTGGAATTGGTGACGGTTGGTTGGTGTGACGGTGGTATGGTGTGGCATCACAGCTGACCTGAGGAATCGTCGATGTATACTGAAGTAGCTTCTGGTAGCTACATTTCGCGCATGCGTACCGTCGGCCTCAAAGTCCTGAAGAACCGTCTCAGCGAGTACATCCGGCTCGTGGTTGCGGGCGAAACGATTCTGGTGACCGACCGGGATCGGGTGGTGGCCGAGCTGCGCCCACCGGCGACGTCGCATCCGATGCTGGCGGATGCCTGGGTTGCTTCGATGGTCCGTGAGGGCGCAATGACGCTGCCGACGATCATTGGGCAGGGGCCACCACCCCGACTTCCGGTGGCGCCATTGAGCGAGCTTCTGGCTGAGTTGGATGAGAGTCGGGCGGATCGGTGATTTACATCGACACATCAGTGGCGCTGGCGCACCTGCTCGGTGAGGTGCGTGCGCCCGATGTGGCGTTGTGGGACGGGGTCGTCGTGAG
>JANPFJ010000279.1:0-1928 GCA_031423355.1 Gemmatimonadaceae bacterium
ACTCGGGTCATTCAGCAGCTCGGGGAAGCGATCACCCGCATCAAGGAATCCAGTGACGCCACCAGCCGGGTCGTCAAGACGATCGATGAGATCGCGTTTCAGACCAACCTGCTCGCGCTGAACGCCGCCGTCGAGGCGGCACGCGCTGGCGACGCCGGCCGCGGATTCGCCGTGGTCGCGGAAGAAGTTCGTGCACTCGCATTGCGCAGCGCCGAAGCGGCACGCAGCACGAACACCATGATCGACGCCGCCGTGCAGGACGCGGATCAGGGCGTCACCCTCCGTGACGACGTGCAGCGCGTCCTGGCAGCGATCGCGAGCGCCGTCGAACGCGTGGACGAAACCGCCGCCAGCATGACGACGGAGATCACCGCGCAGCGCGATCAGGTCCGCGGCATCAGCGACAGCATGAGCGAACTCAACGCACTGGCACAGTCGGTGGCGGCTGGCGCCGAAGAGGGCGCGTCGGGTGCTGAGGAACTGCGGGCGCAGGCGGCGAAACTCGGTGAGGCGGCGGAAGGGTTCCGAACACGCGACCTGGACGCCCGCGAACAGCGCAAGCCGGCACCGCCTCGCGGCGCAGTCAAACGACCGCCGGCACGACCGCTGGCTCGCCATGCGTTGGACGCGCCGATCGAGCCGGCACTCGTGAGCAACTGATTTCGTCGTGGTGCTGCGACGACCGGCAGGAGCGCAGCGCTTCGGCGCGAGTTCCGCAGCGATCCGCAAACACAGAGTTGAGCATCAGAGAAATACCGCGACTTCCTCCAGTGACTTCCGTTGAATCGCGGGGACCTCGACCCCATCAGCCGGATAGCCGACCACCAGATTGAGGAACGGCCGTTCATTGGTCGGCCGGCCGAGAATCTCGTTCAGGAAGCCCATCGGGCTCGGCGTGTGCGTCAACATCGCCAGGCCGGCATGGTGCAAGGCGGCGATCAGGAAGCCGGTCGCAATCCCGACGGATTCCTGCACGTAGTAGTGCTTCACCTTCTCGCCATCCGCCGTCAGACCGAAGCTTTCCGCGAACACCACGATCAGGTAGGGGGCGATTTCCAGGAACGCCTTGTTCTCGTCGGTACCGAGCGGCGCCAGCGCCTGCAGCCAGTCCTGTGGTGCACGATGCGTGTAGAATTCATGCTCTTCCCGCTCGGCATCGATCCGAACCCGACGCTTGATCGCCGGGTCACTGACCACGACGAACCGCCACGGTTGCTGATGCGCGCCACTCGGTGCCGTCCCCGCCGTTCGGATGCAGTTCTCGATGATGTCCAGCGGAACTGGCCGATCCGAGAATCCGCGCACCGTGCGGCGGCGATCGGCGTTGGCGTAGAAGTCCGCAGCGCGCTGCTGCATCTCGGACACCGGGTATTCGCGATACGACGGGAGCGGGATGAACCCTGGCATTGACGGCGTGGTGGTAGGAAGGCGTGACGCCTCAGGCAGCGGCTGCACTACGGAGCCGCTGACGACTTCCGTGTGGTCGTGACTGCGGCGGCGAGCCACACGGCCGATGACGTGACGACAATGTCGCTCGGCCGCACGTCAAGCGCGACATCCGCCCCAGCCATCGGCACGATTCGTCGCACGGCCACCGGCAGGGTGATCGCACGAAAGAAACGCTGCGGGATCGTCACCATGAATCCCCGCGCGACCAGCCCCTGGATTCGCGCACTGACATCCGCCCGCCTGATCGCGGCGCCACAGAGGCCACCGCGCGTGGCCAGGATCGAGTCGAGTGCTGCCACCGATGCCCGCGACGGATCGATCAACAGCCGGATCCTGAGCGCCGGAAAGTCCGGATCTGCCTTGAGCACGCCATCGACCGCGCTCAGTACGATCCGGCCGCGCGCCAGGTAGTCCGCGGCCCGAACCTGCCCGGTGACGGCATGCGCCATGGACATCTCGCCGCACACAGGCCCCGCCAG
>JANPFJ010000280.1:0-12913 GCA_031423355.1 Gemmatimonadaceae bacterium
CTGCTTCCCATCGGGCGAGAACGCGGCGCCGAACACGCCTTCGGTGATGTTCGTGAGGCGGGTGCGTTCGCTGCCGTCGCGGCGCATCGAATAAGCATCGTACGTGCCACTCACGTTCGACCGGAAGACGATCGAGTCGCCGCGGCCGATGAATCGTGGCTCCCAGACGCGCGCTTTGTCGTCCGTGATCCGCGACAGGTCGCGGCCATCGGATCGCATCAGGAAGACGTCCTGGTTGCGGTCCGGCGTATTGTTGAGCAGCATCCACTGGCCGTCGGCGGAGACATCACTCGGCGTCAGCACTCCGGTACGATGTTGCAGCAAGCGGGGCGTCCCCAACTGCCGCGTGACCGGATCGAACGGCAAGGCCGCCGGATTCACCGACTCCACCGTCGAGCGGAAGATCACCGTGCGACCATCGGCCGAGAGCCGTGGCAGCTCCATCCGGAGATCGGTGCCCATTGCCACCAACGCTGCATTTCCCCGCGCTGCACCCGATGCTTCATCGACCGCGATGCGCCAAATGCCCATCGCGCCCCCGCGGTCACTGCTGAAGTACACGAACTTGCCGTCGGGCGACCAGGAGGGCGCGAAATCGGCCGGCGCGTCGTTCGTCAACGCCACCGCCACCCCGCCGGCGGCCGCGACCGTATAGATGTCACGGACGCCGCCCACCACCGCCCAGAATGCGATCCGTGCGCCCGATGGCGACCATGAGGGCTGGAGCTTGCTCGTCGCGCGGGGGATCGTGGCCTCGAGCGGACGCGGGGCTCCGCCGCTACTGCTCACGATGCTCAGCGTGCCGCCGCCCAGCGTGTAGTACGCCGAGTTGCCCTCGCCTGCGCCGAAGACGATCTGCGTGCCATCGGGCGACCACGACGGCTGCGTGCCGGTCGAGGTGACGCGTCTGGGCGACTCGCCGGTCGCACCCACCACGAAGATCCCGCCGCCTTCGACGTTGTACGCGATCTGCTTGCCGTCAGGCGAGTAGGCCGGCCACACTTCGTCGATGGTGGAGTCGCCCACCACCAGCGTCGGATTGCGACCGCCCACGCGCTGCGAATAGATGTCCGCCGTGCCGCGTGCGCGGCTCACGTAGACGAACGACTCGCCGTCGGGCGAGATGCTGGGGCTCGTCTCCACCCCCGACGCATCGGTGAGTTGCGTGAAGGCCGACCACGAAGGCTCCGGTTCATGCGCCCGCCAGCCGAGCCACGCCGTTGCCGCGCTCAACGCCACGGCACCTGCAATGCCCAACACGGCGCGTCGGCGGCCCGTGCCGTTCGTGCGCTCACTCGGCGGCGTTCCCCATGTGGCGTTTCCGCGTGTCGGGCGCTCAGCGACATCAGTTCGCGCGAGCGCCTCGGAAAAGGCCGTGGTCGACGACCAGCGATCGGCGGGCAACTTGGCCAGTGCCTTCAGCACCGCGGCCTCGACGCCTGGCGTCACCGTGTCGCGAACGGTACCGGGTGCCATCGGCTTTTCCGTGAGCACCTTGGCCACGATCGCCTGCACGGTGGCGCCACTGAATGGCGGTTCGCCCGTCAGCATTTCGTACGTCACCGCACCCAGCGCGTAGATATCGCTGCGCGCATCGATGGTGCGTTCGCCCATCGCCTGCTCGGGGCTCATGTACTGCGGTGTACCGAGGCTGAGGCCTGTCTGCGTCATGCGCTGGCCGCCGGCGCTCTGCACCGCGAGCGCGATGCCGAAATCGGCCACGAGTGCGTGGCCGTTTTGCAGCAGGATGTTCTCGGGCTTGATGTCGCGGTGGATCACGCCGAGGCCGTGCGCGTAGCTGAGGGCGTCGGCGACTTCGCGCGCGATGAGGACGGCGTCGTCAATCGGCAGTTGCTTCTCGCGTTCCAACCGTGCGCGCAGTGTTTCGCCGGTCACGAGTGGCATCACGTAGTACAGCAGCCCGTCGGCCTCGCCGCTGTCGAGCAGCGGCAGAATGTGCGGATGCTGCAAACGCGCCGTGGTGCGGATTTCGCTTAAAAACCGTTCGCCACCGAGCGCGGCGCCGAGATCGGGGTGCAGCACCTTGATGGCGACATCGCGGTCGTGCTTGAGGTCGTGCGCGAGGTATACGGTGGCCATACCGCCGGCGCCGAGTTCGCGGTCGAGGCGGTAGCGGTCGGCGAGGGCGGCGGTGAGACGCCGCAGGGTATCGCTCACGCGAGTACCGTCTGCAGGTGTGGCTGACCCTTCATCATTGCTTGACCTTTGCCAACAATTCGGTGAACCAGTTCTCGACGTAGACCACCTGCGTGGCCGAATTTTCGCGGATCATCACGAACCGCTGGCCGTCGGGCGTGACGTCATATTGAGGGCGGTTCCGGGCGTAGCGATACCCCTCGACCGAGAAGAGGGCACGCGGCGGCCCCGGCGAGAACACCGGGCCGGGTGGCACCTCGACGGCCATCATTTTTCCGCCGCTGGTGAAGAACAATTCGCGACCGTTGCCGGACCAGCGGGGCTCCGAGCCGCCCTTCGCCGACACCACGACGCGCTGTTGCGCATCGGGAAACGACTGCACGACGATTTCTCGGCTGCCGACCACCGCGCCGGAGCTGTACGCCAACCAGCGGCCGTCGGGAGACAACGCTGGCTGCAGTGCCGCCGCACTTCCCGTTGGCACCTGGCGCAGGGCGGTGTCGCCGGAGAAGCGTCGTGCGAAGAGCCGCGACACCCGGGTCGTCCCTGCGCTCGTTTCGTCGGCGCGAATCACGAACCACTGTCCATCGCGCGACAGCTCCACTTCGAAATGGTTGGTAGTGGCGGCCGTCAGCGGCCTCGCAGTTCCGATACCGTCAGCGCGCGCCATCAGCGGAACAGCCGCGATGGAGTCGCGCGCATTCCCTATCGCGATGAAAGCCAGGGATTGCCCGTCGCCGCTCCAGGACGGGCGCCAGTTCGTGGTCGCGGTACTCTGCACCTTCTGTTTGGTGCCGTTCGTTCTCCAGATCCACAGATCCGAGGTCTTCTCGCGGACGGTCACCGCCAGCGAGCGCCCATCCGGCGCGAGCGCCGGGTAATCGAACTGCGCGCGCCATGCGGAGTCGACCGGTTCGGCGCGTCCGTCGCGCGACACCCACACCAGCCCGGAGGGAGCCGCCTTGGCGTGATCGACGGTGTAGAGTGCAGCGCCTGATGGTGCCAGCGTGAACAAGCTGGGGACCACGTCGTCGATGAGGGCCACCGGGCCACCGGTCACCTGCAGTGAACTGAGCTCGAACGGGACGGCGTACACACCGCCCTCGCGACGCGTGTAGACCAGATGTCCCGTTCCGGCGTACCACGCGCCAATGGCCTGCGGGAGCAGCCGTCTGGCGCTGTCTGCCGCGGCATCATAGAGCCAGACCGACGAGCCCACGCTGCATGACGACGGGCAGACGGTGAACAGAAATGCATTCCCCTCAGGGAGTGCAGTGAGCGACAGCACGTCGTTCTGACCACCAGCGTTCCCGTAGGCCGCGGCGACGTTCGGTGACGGCAGCGGCGCACCATCGGCCGTGACGCGTTGCACACCGGGGCCCATGGACAACACGATGCTGCCATCGCTCAGCCACGCGCTGGAGCTGAAGGCCGTCATGACCTTCGATTCGATGACGGTCACGGCGCCACCACCACCGGCACTCGGCACCTTTCGCAGGTCGCCCGTCTGCGTGCTGAAGAGAATCCACTTGCCGTCGGGTGAGAATGACGGCGAGACGCCCTGCTCCGTCCCTGGAATCGGTGTGGCCTCGGCAGCGTCGCGCGCCTTCCGCATGAGCATCCGACCACTCGCGCCCGAGTCGGAGTAGACGATCGCTGAGCCGTCCGGCGCAATGGCGGCCTGGTAGCCGAGTCGCGTGGCACCGGGGTTCACCGGCGAGGCGAAGGCGTATTTCCAAAGCACCACCTGCTGCCGGCTGGTGGCGACCGTCGCGGCTGGCGCTCGCCGTTGCCAGAGGAGCATGGCGCCGAGTGCGACGGCTACTGCCCACGGCAGCACTCGCATCAGTCGCGAATTGACCGACGGCGCGGCGCTGCGACGCGGTCCGCTGATCGTCGTCGACTGCTGCGCGGCACCCAACGCACTCGCGAATTCCGACGCACTGGCAAAACGATCGGCCGGCAGCTTCGCCAGCGCAGTGAGCACGGCGCTTTCGATGTGCTCAGGCACCGTGTCGCGCAGCGTGAACAGCGACGTGGGCTTCTCGCTCAGCACCTTGGCGACGATCGCCTGCACACTCCCGCCGATGAACGGGGCGTCGCCCGCCAGCATCTCGTACGTCACCGCACCGAGCGCGTAGATGTCGCTGCGCGCATCGATGGTGCGTTCGCCCATCGCCTGCTCGGGCGACATGTACTGCGGGGTACCGAGGCTGAGTCCCGTCTGCGTCATCCGCTGCCCGCCCGCGCTCTGCACCGCGAGGGCGATACCGAAGTCGGCCACGAGCGCGCTGCCATCATGCAGGAGAATGTTCTCCGGTTTGATGTCGCGGTGAATGACGTTCTGCCGGTGCGCGTAGTCGAGCGCACTCGCCACTTCGCGGGCGATGCGCACGGCATCGGCGATGGGCAGCTGACGTTCGCGCTCGAGGCGTGCGCGCAGCGTTTCGCCGGTCACGAGCGGCATCACGTAGTACAACAACCCGTCGGCCTCGCCGCTGTCGAGCAGCGGCAGAATGTGCGGATGCTGCAAACGCGCCGTGGTGCGGATTTCGCTTAAAAACCGTTCGCCGCCGAGTGCGGCGCCGAGATCGGGGTGCAGCACCTTGATCGCTACGTCGCGGTCGTGCTTGAGATCGTGCGCGAGGTATACGGTGGCCATGCCGCCTCGGCCCAGTTCGCGGTCGACGAGGTAGCTACGGCCAAGGGCTGCGCTCAAGCGAGTCAACGTCATCGCGGAGCCGCGCTCGCGATATCGGTCTCTGAGAAATCCGCGCCTTTGTACAGCAGCGGCAGTCCGCGCACCTTCGCGAGCGCATAACCAAACACGTCGCCGAAGTTCAACGCGGCGGGATGCCCACTTCCCTTGCCGAAGGCGACGAACGCCGCGTACGCCGCGTCCATTTCCGCGATTCCTGGTGGAATCAACTCGAACATGGGCAAGCGCAGCAGATCGTCCACGAGCACGACGGCACGCTCTCCGCGCCTCCCGTGGACCACCATGCGCGCCTCGACCACCGAGACCGTGCTCACCAGGACGCGCTGCTCGCGTCGGATGACCTCGATGAACGCCTCGCGTTCCGGCTCCGCAAACACGATCGCGATGATGGCGGACGTGTCAGCAACGATCACGTCGGCAGCCCGCGCTCATCCCACGGCAGCGGATCGTATGCGTCGGGACGGTCGGCGATGCGGTCGAGCTGCGCGAGCAAGGCGTCGAAGCGCTCGGACTGGTGCTCGGCGCCGTCGGCTGCACTCATGAGCTGATCCAGCGCGCGCTCCACTACGGCGGTCTTACTGAGACCAAGCCGTTTCGCCATCAGTTCAACCTTCCTGACGACGACGGGGTTGGCGATTTGCAGCGCCATAGCCACTCTCGTGTTGATATGTATATTATCAATATACAACGAGTGCCACCTGCGACAAGTGGCGGCCGGCGTCGCTCAGACGGTCACCAGAACAACAACACCGACCCGTGAACCCGGTGTTCGTACGAAGCAAAATGCTGGTGTCGCGCTGGGGCGACGAGCGCCCGTCATCGCGCCGCCTTCGCCCACTCCGCTCGCAGCGCCCCAAGCCAGCCGTACGTCACCACCAGGCGTTCGGCCGACTCCACGGGACGCATCAACACCAGCCGACCATCGGGCATCACGTCGTACATGGCGTGGCCGGCAAAGCCCGGCAGGTCGTACCCACCACGCACGACCGTATCGCGCGCGACCACACGAAAGCCGGCGGTGGCATTCAACCGTGCCTTCACCACACGCCCTTCGCTCGGCACGTAGTACAGCGATTGTCCATCACGCGACCACACCGGCTGGCTGCCGCCCGTCTCGGTGATCCGGTACGCCACGGCGCCATCGGGGAAGGCGCGCACATACACGTCCAGCCCCCCGCCTGCTTCGTCCGATGCGTAGGCCACCCACTTTCCATCGGGGGAGAAGCGGGCGTCCGACTCCGAGGCGGGCGTGGCGACAAAGGCCCGCGAGGTGGTATCTCCCGCCACACGCCGGTAACGGATGTCCGCTCCCGCGATGCTTCCCACCCGAAACAACAGCGACTGCCCGTCTGGCGAAATCACGCCTTCCCACACGGAATTCCTGGCATCCGCGTGCAGCGTGTCCAGCGCGCCACGTCCGTTGGCCAATCGCCACACGAGCACGGAGCGCTCCGAGCCCGTTTGCATGCGCAGCAGGACGCGGTCACCCTGCGGCGTCCACTCGGGGCGCCGGAATTGCTGGACGATGGTCGACTGCGCCCCCGTCGTGCGGATCACGGTGCGCGCCTTCAGGGCATAGATCAGGGCGTCGGTTGACGCGACGCCGGCGGCGAACACAATGCGGGTCCCGTCTGGAGACAGACGCGGCTCGGCGCCGTGATCCAGTCCATCACTCAAGCGCTCCACTGCGCCACCCGGTTGCACGAGCGTGAGCGCGTTCCGGCTCTCCCCCGATCGGTAGACCACCGACCCGTCGGCGGCCAGTGCCGCAGCGACCACTTCGATGTTGCTGGCGATCGCCTGACTCAGCAATCGCGCGTCGCCAGCCACCGCGCGACGCGTGGCATCGTAGGGTACGCCGTACACAGCACCGCGTTCGTCGCCGTACACGAGCAGACCGTCCACCACGCCCATCACCCGTGAGCCAGCCACCCCTAGCGGAGTCACGGAATCGCGCGTGATGGAGTACGCCATCAAACGGGAGCTCGCAGCAGTGCCGGCCCAATCGGTGAAGAGCAGTGTCACTCCATCGCTGAGCAGCAGCGGAAGCAGCGCCGAGCGTCCCGCGCCGGCCAGCGGCCTCAGGGTCTTGACGGCGCCGCCGTTCTCCGGGACCACCAGAATGCGTCCGGCATCGCTGACATAGATGAAACCGTTCGTGGCCCAGTGTCCACCACGCGGAATGCCGAGAGTGGCCAGCACCTCCACGTTGCCACCGGTGGCCGGGACCTTCTTCAGTTTCCCGTTGGCCGCGAAGGCCACCCACGCGCCGTCGGGAGAGAAAAAGAGCTGTTGCGCGCCGTCGGTGCCCTCTAGTCGCAGTGCCCGCACGTCGCTGAGGGCTCGGACGTAGACGCGTGCGACGCCCACGCTGTCCTGGGCCACGAACGCCACGCGCTGGGCGGTGGACGAGATGTCCATGGACGCGTAGCCCCCTGAGATGCGGGCGCCTTCTGGGACGTCGAGGGTGAATTGCAGGGGCACGGCCGCGCGTGACGTGTCACGGCGCGTGGCGCGCCACCAGCCAAACCCGGCGACGCTGGCGAGGATGGTGAGTGCGGCCACGGCGGCGGCAAGACCGCGTGACGACCGTGCGCTCGCCGCGCTGGCGCCGGTGCGCGACACCGTCGGCTGTCCCTCACGCCCCAGCGCGTCGATGAATTCCTTCGCACTCTCGAAGCGATCGGCGGGCAATTTCTCGAGCGCGCGCAAAACCGCCTGCTCGACGCCCGCGGGCACGGCCTTGCGTTGCACGCTGATGCTGCGCGGCTCCTCGGTGAGCACGCGCGCCACGATGGCTTGGACACTGGGACCCGTGAACGGCGCTTCGCCCACCAGCATTTCGTACGTCACCGCACCCAGCGCGTAGATGTCGCTGCGCGCATCGATGGTGCGCTCGCCCATCGCCTGCTCGGGGCTCATGTACTGTGGCGTGCCGAGCGAGAGCCCGGTCTGCGTCATGCGCTGGCCGCCGGCGGTTTGCACGGCCAGCGCAATGCCGAAGTCGGCGACGAGCGCGCTGCCATCGTGCAGGAGAATGTTCTCCGGCTTGATGTCGCGGTGAATGACGTTCTGCCGGTGCGCGTAGTCCAACGCGCTCGCCACCTCACGCGCGATGCGGACGGCGTCGGCGATGGGCAGTTGGCGTTCGCGTTCCAGTCGCGCGCGCAACGTTTCGCCGGTGACCAGCGGCATCACGTAGTACAGCAGTCCGTCGGCCTCACCGCTGTCGAGCAGGGGCAGAATGTGCGGATGTTGCAGGCGTGCCGTGGTGCGGATCTCGCTCAAAAATCGTTCGCCGCCGAGGGCCGCACCGAGATCCGGGTGCAGCACTTTGATCGCGACATCGCGGTCGTGCTTGAGATCGTGCGCGAGGTAGACCGTGGCCATGCCGCCGGCGCCGAGTTCGCGGTCGACGCGGTAGCGGTCACGCAGGGCTTCGTTCAGGCGGGCAAGGACGTCGGTCATATGTGGCTGAAAATGCACCAGCGCCGGCACCTTCGCTACGCTCGACGGGGCGTGCACACGACCCGGACGAGGCGGCGTGAGCGCTACGCGTCATCAGAATCGGTGACAGTGCACTCATCCAGTGAAGATGAGTGCACTGTCACCGATTGTGTGTCACCGATTGTCAGCTACTTCTTCATCTTCGCCGTCAGCTCCGTCAGCCAGTTCTCGACATAAATGGCCGTCGGCGGCGTGGTCGCCCCGCGCTCGCGGATCATCAGAAAACGCGAGCCGTCGGGTGAGACATCGTACTGCGGGCGGTTCCGCGCGCGGCGATAGCCGGCCAGCGAGAAGAGCGTTCTCGGGTTGCCCGGCGTGAAGGTCGGACCCGGCGGCACGCTGACCACCTTCAACATGCCCCCGCTCTCGAAGAACAGTTCCCGCCCGTCGCGCGACCAGCGCGGCTCCGTGCCGCCGCCGCGCGACATCACGAACTTGGCCTTCGCATCGGGGAACGACATCACGTACACGTTCACCGTCCCTTCGCTTTCATTAGATGCGTAGGCGAGCCACCGCCCATCCGGCGACAGCGATAAGCTGAGCGCAAACTGCACCGACGGCACATCGAACAGTGTGCGAAAGGTCGTATCCCCGGTGACCTGCCGTGCAATCACCACGTTCCGAGAGCCCGTCACGTCCTTCCGCATCACCATCCATTTCCCATCACGCGAGAGCTCGGCCTCCCACAACCCTGCGCCACCGATGCGCTGCAACAGACTGGCCCTCGTACTGCCATCCGCCGGCGCGCGGTACAACGTCACGTCGTTATTGTCCTTCTCGAGATCGCCCACGGACGAAAACACCAGCGACTTCCCATCGGGCATCCACGAGGGACGCCAACTCGCGACCCCTGGCGTCACCAGCTTCTGCCGCGTGCCATCCGACCGCTGCAGCCAGAGATCGGTGGTCTTCGCCCGGACACTGACGGCCAGCGTCTTCCCATCCGGCGACAGCGCGGGGTACTCGAAGTGCTCGATCCACGACGAGTCGAATGCCGTCTGACGCCCGTCGCGCGAGACCCACACGAGATCCGTGAGCGTGCGCATCGTCTCGTCCGCCGTGTAGAGCACACTGCCCGAGGCCGACAGCGCAAAGCGTATCGGGTCCACCCCGTCGATCACCGACATCGGACCGGACGTGAGCGTCATGGTGGCCAGATCAAAATTCGCGGCGAACAGCCCGCCCTCGCGCGCGGTGTACAAGAGCTGTCCTGTCGGCGCATACCACACACCGGCCGCCCCGGGCACCAACAATCGAAGACTGTCCGTGGCAAAGGCATACGCGTACACGCTCGATGTGACGGCGCAATTTGCGGGGCACACGGTCAGCAGCAGTCCCTTGCTCCCAGGCAAGGGTGTGAGGGACGCCACGGAACCGCGCTTTCTGATGAAGCCCGACAGTACCACCGATGGTCCGCCATCAGCCGACAGTCGCCTCAGGGTGCTCGCCTCGGCGAAATACACCATGCTGTTGTCATCAAGCCACGCACCGGAGCGCATGTCGGGCGCCACATCTTCAGCGAGCGTCACGGCCCCACCACCATCGATCGGGACTTTCTTGAGCTTGTAGTCGTTGGTGAGGAAGGCCACCCACTTACCGTTGGGCGAGAAGAAGGGCGAGCTCGCGCCGTCGGTGCCCGTCATGACCGTCGCATCGCTCGCATCGCGCAGCTTGCGCTTCAGCATCCACTGGCCGTTGACGGTATCCGCAAACACGATGCTCGATCCATCGGGTGCGATCGCAGCCTGCGCGGCGGCGGCCCGTACGCCTGGCGCCAACGCAGGCTGGAGGCTGCTCTGCCACAGCTGCACGCGCTGTCGGCTCACCGCCGTGGATACGGCTGGGCGCATGACGTACAGGGCCGCGACACCCACACTCGTCGCGACGGCGGCCAGCGTGATCCACGTTCGCGGGTCGCGTGCGAATGATCGCGCGGGCGCTGTCGCACTCGTGGAGGCAAACGTCGCACCACTGGTGTTCGACAGCGCGGTCGCGAACTCGGCGGCACTCGCATACCGATCGGCCGGCAACTTGGCCAACGCGGTGAACACCGCGTGTTCCACATGCGCCGGCACCGTATCGCGCAACGTGCGTAGCGCCGTGGGTCGCTCGCTCAACACTTTCGCGACAATGGCCTGCACGCTGCCGCCCGTAAACGGCGCATCACCGGCCAGCATTTCGTATAGTACGGCGCCCAATGCGTACACATCACTCCGCGCATCGATGGTACGCTCGCCCATCGCCTGCTCGGGGCTCATGTACTGCGGCGTCCCCAGCGAGAGCCCCGTTTGTGTCATGCGCTGCCCGCCAGCGGTCTGCACTGCGAGCGCAATGCCGAAGTCGGCCACGATGGCTGAGCCATCGTGCAGGAGGATGTTCTCCGGCTTGATGTCCCGGTGGATCACGTTCTGCCGGTGCGCGTAGTCGAGCGCACTCGCCACTTCACGGGCGATGCGGATGGCGTCGGCGATCGGGAGCTGGCGTGCGCGCTCGAGGCGGGCGCGGAGCGTCTCCCCGGTGACCAGCGGCATCACGTAGTACAACAACCCGTCGGCCTCGCCGCTGTCGAGCAGCGGGAGAATGTGCGGATGCTGCAGGCGGGCTGTTGTGCGGATTTCGCTCAGGAACCGTTCGCCGCCGAGCGCGGCGCCCAAATCGGGGTGCAGCACTTTGATCGCGACGTCGCGGTCGTGCTTGAGGTCGTGCGCCAGGTACACGGTGGCCATGCCGCCGGCCCCGAGTTCGCGGTCGACGCGGTAGCTACGGCCAAGGGCGGTTCGCAATCGCGATGAGGCCTCAGTCATTCGTCGCCTGGTCATCTAGGGTGATCATGCGCGTCGCGCGGCGTGATGCGAACGCAGGTGATGCCGGTGCGCTCACGCGAACTCCGAGAGTTGGAGCACGCGCAGACCATCAGGCCCCGGCATTCGCCGGTCGTTGGTGACGAACGACTGGCACCCCGTGCCGATGGCGGCGGCCAACTGCAGGGCATCGGGCGTTCGAAGGGCCCCGTACTGTGCACGCAGTCGCGCGGCGGTCCGCAACTGATCACGTGAGAGGTCCACCACACGCACGCCGCGTGATCGCGTGAGCAGGGCCTCGTACCTGGCCGCGAGCACGAGGTCGCCCGCACGCAACGGCACGACCAGTACCTCGAGCAACGTCAACGCCGATGTCACGATCTCGATCTCGCCCCTGTCGGCCAGCGCGAAGAGCGCGCGCACGGGCGCGAGGAAGCGCGGATGCTCCTCGATGAAATAAATGAAGAGTGCCGTATCCACGGCGACAGCGCCCTGCCCGACGATCTCGGTCAGTCCCACGCGCGGCGCTCAGCGTCCACGTGCGCCGTGGCCTCCACGCCGGTCCACGCCGACTTGCCGAGGCCCTGCAGGTCGAGAATCGACAGCGGCTCCTGGCCGCCGAGCACCTGGACGAGGATGTGTGTGACCTCCTGAGCAACCGAGCGGTGTTGCTGCTCGGCACGCACCTTGAGACGCTCGTAGAGGCCGTCAGGGAGGTTCTTGATGTTGAGAATGGCCATGATTGTCTCCGTTTTCCTCCACAATGGAGGAAAGCATGCCTGCTGTCAAGCGAATCGGCGTGGTTCCGCGAGGCGCTCGATCACGTCTGACGGCCAGCGCTGAGCCACTCCGCCGCACTCATGGCGCAGGCGTGGGCTTGAGCGCCGTCGCATTGCCAAACCGCAACCCGCGCAGCGCCCGCTGCGCCACGTGGAGCTCGCGGATCGCCGCCCGGTTGAAATCGGCAAGCGGCGTACTGTCCGCGCGCACGATCATCGCCAGCGTTCCGTCGCGCATCACGTCCCAGCTTCGGAGGGGGATCCCCCCGAGGGCTGGGAAGTCGGGCATGACCACGCGCGGGCGCGCGACCTGGATCGGCGCCGTGCCGCTGAGCTCCGCCACCATGAGCGTCCGGACTGACACGTTGGCGGAATCACGTGGCACCACGAAGTACAGTTGCGTGCCGTTCGGCGACCACGCCGGCTCCGTGGCCCCGAGCCCGGAGACTGCCACCGCACTCCCGGGCCCCGGAAAGGGGCGCACGAACACCTGATTGGCCTTCACATAGGCGATCCAGCGAAAGTCCGGAGAGAACGCTTGAAACTGTACGCCGCTGGAGTCCACCGCCGGTGACCGAACCACCGACCCATCCGGAGACCACAGCCCCAGTCCGTTCCCGCCAGGAAACACCGTGGTGAGTGCCACGCGCCCGTCGGGCAACCAGGCCACAGTCCGCTGAGTGTTATAAGGGATCTTGAGGCGCCGGGACGGGGTCATGCCATCGGTACTCACGATCGCCAGGTCGCGCCCCTCGGCACCGTCGACCTCCGTCACCAGCTGACGCCCATCCCGATTCCAGATGGGACGACCATTGAACAGCTCCTTCGACGTGACGGGGGTCAGCAGCTCACGCGCCAGGTCGAACAGGATCACATTCGACCCGAACCCGCGTGCGTCGTCTCGCGTGCTTATCGCAATGCGATCACCCGTGGGCGAACTTCGCACGAAG
>JANPFJ010000281.1:0-1862 GCA_031423355.1 Gemmatimonadaceae bacterium
GACTGGTCGTCGCGCCTTGTTGGACGGTCCGGCTCGCTGCTCGTGGCCTTCTTCCTTGTTTCGGGACTCGCGGCGCTGCCGTCGCAGCCCCTCTCGGCACAATCACGCGTCGAGTTGGACAAGGTCATCCGACGCAAAGTCCTGGCGAACGGTCTCGAGGTCATCGTGGTGGAGAACCACGGCGTCCCGATCGCCACGCTCGAAATCGACGTGCGCAATGGGGCGTTTACGCAGTCGCCCGAGTACGCCGGTCTGGCGCACATGTACGAGCACATGTTCTTCAAGGCCAACAAGGACCTGCCCGAACCGGACATGTTTACCGACCGGGCCGCGGACCTGGGAGCCATCTTCAATGGCAGCACACGCGAAGAGGTCGTGAACTACTTTCTCACGCTCCCCGCGGATTCGCTGGCCGGCGGCTTACGATTCCTGGCCAGTGCGTTACGCAATCCGCTCTTCCGCGACGATGAACTCAAGCGCGAGAAGGAAGTCGTGCTTGGCGAGTACGATCGCAATCAGGCGGAGCCGGGTTTTGAGCTGAACCACCGCTCCACCGCATTGTTGTATCCGGGACAAGCGAGTCGGAAGAACACCATTGGCGATCGTGATGTGATTACCAAGGTCACGCCGGCGCAAATGCGTTTCATTCAACGCAAGTACTACGTGCCCAACAACTGCACGCTGATCGTGACGGGCGACGTCGATCCACTCAAAGTCTTCGCGCTGGCCGACAGCATTTACGGCGATTGGCCGCGCGGTGCCGATCCGTTCATCGCCGATCCGATTCCGCCGATTCCCGCACTGGACGGCAACAAGGCGCTGATCGTCGAAGAGCCGATTAACGCGGTCGCGGTGCTCATTCAATGGCAGGGGCCGAGCGTGGGCAAAGATCCGGCCTCGACATTCGCGGCTGACGTGTTCAGCGACGCACTCAATACCCCCGGATCGACGTTTCAGAAAAATCTCGTCGACACGGGACTGTGGCAGGGGATCGGCGTGAACTACTACACGCTCAATCAGGTCGGGCCGATCTCGATCAGCGGGCAGACCACGCCCGACAAACTCCGCGCGGCGCTGGCCGCGCTGGAGCGCGAGATCGCGCGGTTCACGGATCCCACTTACATCACACCGCGCGAGCTGGAAGCCGTGAAGGCGCAGCGCACGACGTCCAGCGCATTCGGTATTGAGAAAGCCTCGGAGATTGCGCACACGATCGGCTTCTGGTGGAGTGTGGCGAGCCTCGACTATTTCATGAGCTACACCGATCAGATGGCGCAGCAGCGCATCACCGATCTGATGCGGTACACCAGCACGTACGTGAAAGGCAAGCCTCGCGTGACCAGTGTGCTGTTGTCGCCTGACGCGCGCCGTTCCCTCAAACTCACCGAGGCGGAATTGCTGACGCCTGCGACCCGTCCGGTAATCCGTCCATGAAATCTCTGTCGTACAGTTTCCGGAATGCATGTGGCATGGCCGCGGTCCTCGCGTTCGCGCCGATGGTGCTGATCGCGCAAGCGACCACCAGGCGAGCGACGCCTGTTCCGTCGCCCGCGGCAGCGCCAACCATCGCACCTTCGAAACCAACACCGGCTGGCGCGACGGATACACTCACATCGCGTTTCGAAGTGTCGGGCATCCCCGTGATCTTGCGTCGGGTCACCGCGAACAACGTCGTGGCGGCGAATCTCTATCTGTTGGGCGGCGTGCGTCAGCTGACGCCGACGACAGAAGGCATCGAGAATTTCTTGCTCGAAGCCAGCGAGCGTGGCACGGCGAAGTATCCGCGCGATGTCCTGCGCAACAAGATGGCGTTGTTGGGCAGTGTGATTGGCGTGGGTCCCGGCATGGATTGGACCACGGTC
>JANPFJ010000282.1:0-1074 GCA_031423355.1 Gemmatimonadaceae bacterium
CGCCGCGCGAGAGCCGGACGCGGGCCATGACATGGCTACCGATCACGGCATGCAACATGGTGCGACCGACACGACGCCTGATCCGCACGCTGCGCAGGGTGCGCACGACGAGCACGCTGGCCACGACAAACATGCTGGCCACTCGGTCGCGATGTTCCGCGACAAGTTCTGGATTTCGCTTGCGCTGACCATTCCGCCGCTGATCTGGGGGCACATGCTCCCGGACGCGCTGGGCTTCACACCGCCGTCGTTCACTGGGTCGCACTGGATCCCGGCGCTCTTCGGCACGGCGCTGTTCGTCTACGGCGGCGCGCCGTTTCTGCGCGGTGCTGTCGGCGAGATCAAGGATCGCCAGCCCGCCATGATGACGCTGATTGCGCTCGCCATCAGCGTGGCATTCGTGTTCAGCGCAGCAGTCGCCCTCGGCTTTCCCGCCATGCCGTTGTGGGAAGAGCTGGCAACACTGATCACGATCATGTTGCTCGGGCATTGGCTCGAGATGCGCTCGGTGGCGCAGGCAGAAGGCGCACTCGGCGAACTCGCGAAGTTGCTGCCGACAACGGCCGTCCGCGTGACCGGCGAAGGTAGTGCGGAGACCACCGAGGACGTGCCGATTGGCGAGCTGCACGATGGCGATACCGTACTTGTGCGACCGGGCGCCAATGTGCCGGCCGATGGTGTGGTGGTGTCCGGCACGAGCAAGGTCGATGAGTCGCTGATCACTGGTGAATCGGCACCTGTCGAGAAGACCGCACAGGCGAAGGTGATTGCCGGTACGGTGAACGGCGCCGGCTCATTGCGGGTGACGGTGACGGGTACCGGTGATCGCACCGCGCTGGCGGGAATCATGCGCCTCGTCGCTGAGGCACAGAAGTCGAAGTCGGGGGCGCAGGTGCTCGCGGATCGCGCGGCGTTCTGGTTGACCTGGGTCGCGCTCGGTGCCGGAGCCATCACCTTCGCCGCGTGGCTGCTGTCTGGTGCGACGCTCGCCACCGCCGTCGAGCGACTGGTGACGGTGCTCGTGATTGCGTGCCCGCATGCGCTCGGCCTCGCGGTGCCACTCGTGCTCGCGAT
>JANPFJ010000283.1:0-4429 GCA_031423355.1 Gemmatimonadaceae bacterium
CCGAGCGCATCGCGGTGCAGGTTGTCGAGAATCAGCGCCCTGACGGCCGGCGGCATGTTCGCTTCGACTTCCACGCGCACCGCCGGATTGTGCGGCCGTCGAGCCGTGGCATCCGAGACCGCATCCAGCAGGTCGCTCGCCTGATCGTGCTGCAGGTGCAGATCGCCGCCGCGTGTGACGCGGAAGAGGTACGCCCCTTCGATCACCGCATTCGGGTAGAGCAGGTGCGCGTTCGCGCGAAGCACTTCCTCGATCGCGATCACCGCTCCCGTGCGGCCGGGAACACCGAGCAGTCGCGGAACATCGCGCGGCAGTTCGTGCTCGGCGAGATGCGTGCGTTCGGCACCGTGCGCGCGGTAGACGATCGCCACGAACAGGCCGAGGTGCGGCAGATGCGGCAGCGGTACGCCGGGGCTGAGCGTGATCGCGAACGGCGAGAGATCGGGGTGGATCTCGTCGAGGTAGCGCTCGCGCAGGGTGTGTCGCTCGGCGTCGGACAATGACGCCCATGTCAGCAATTGCACGCCATGCGCCACGGCATCGCGCACGCACTCGGCCGCACACTCCGACTGCACCGCGAGGATGGACTCGAGCTCGAGTTCAACCGCTGTGAGGCGCTCGCTGGCCGAGAGCCCGTCGCCATGATCTGTCTCGCGCGCGATGGTCTTGTCGAGTGCGGCCATCCGCAACTCAGCCATCCGTACCATGTACAGCTCGTCGATGTTGCTGCTCACGATGCCCAGAAATCGGAGGCGTTCGAGCAATGGCGTCGTACGATCTTCGGCCATGGCGAGCACGCGCCGCTGGAAGGCGAGGAGGCTGAGCTCGGGATTGAGGAAGTCGCGCATGGCCACAGTGTAGTCGCGTGAGGAAGCCGGCACGCGCCGCTACTGGCCTGTCACCGCCTTGGCAAGCCGCGTATGCATCCGGCGCAACGGGATGCCTTTCTGCCCGGGCAGGATGCTCCACGAGTTGAACACGACCACCAGATCCAGCTCCGGAAACGCCATCGGGAACTGTCCGCCGAAACCGGAACCGGACCAGATGAACTTCGTGGCATCCGTCGGATCGCGGTACAGCCACCATTTGAGCCCGTACATCGGACCCGTGGCGGTTGTGCCCACCGGGATCAATGGTGATACAGAGAGCTTGACCCAGTCGGCGCTGACGACGCGTGTGCCGTGCCAGACACCGCCCTGCGTGTACAGGTACCAGATCCGTGCGAGATCAGCGGCATCCAGATACAGGCCACCCTCGGTGTCGAGTGACCCGGAGGGCGTACGTTTCCAGAACCAACGCCTGATGCCGATCGGCGAGAAGAGATGTCGTGCGGCGTACTCCTCGAGGTCCATGCCGGTGGCCTGACTGAAGACGTAGGCCAGCACCGAGCTCTCGCCACTGCTGTAGTTGAACACCGTGCCCGGTTCCCGCATCATCGGCCGGTTGATCGTGTACTGCACCCAGTCGGGGCTCGCTTCGAGCCCGCTGGCGGTGTTGTTCGGGTCGATGTACGGCAGATTCTCGTTCCAGTCGATCCCACCGGTCATGGTGAGCAGGTGACGCACCGTCATGCGCCGTTTGCGATCGTCGATGTTCCGCACCTTGGTGGTATCGAAGAACTTGAGCACCGGCGTATCGATCGACGGGAAGTCTCCGCGGGTGACGGCAACGCCGATGACGACGGAGGCGACGGTTTTTGTCACCGACTGCAGCGTGTGCAGGTCGCCGCGCTGGTAGAACGGGTGCCACCAGGGGTTGAAGTAGTTGTACGGCCCCGTCATGTCGTGGGCATTGAGCGCGTTCGGGACGCGCATCGAATCGCGATACGCCGTGTCGTAGTCCTGCGTATAGCGTCCGTCGAAGGCGATCTTGCCATGGCGGATCACGAGCATGCGATCGACGTAGCCATACTGACCGGCCTTTATCTCGGCATCCAGCGAGTCCAGAACCGCTGCGTTGAGCCCGACCGAGGCCGGCGTAGCACGTGGCCAGGCGGCATTCGCTCCCGTGGTGGGTCGACCCTGCGCGCTCGCCAGAACCGGCACCAATGCCAGAGCGGCCGAGAGCCGGGTGGTGCGTGAACGGATCTGCATACAGGTTCCTTTTGCGCAAAGCGTTGGCCAGCTTCAGCTCCACCCGGCGGGAAATCTGGGCCCCCGCCGCGTTTTTGCCACTTCACTCCGGGACGGGTGCCGATCATGGGCAGCATCAGCCGAAAGGACTTTCTCCGACTGAGTGCGCTGATGGCTGGCGCGGCGGCGGTGCCGCGGTCGGTCCGGGCGTCAGCAGGCACGCATGCGCTGCCCCCGATGCCGCAGCGTGGCGCCGGGATCGAGGCGGATCTGATCGTGGTCAACGCCCGCGTCCTCACCAGCGATCCGGCGCGTCCGAGCGCGCAGGCGTTCGCGGTGCGCGAAGGACGGTTCCTGGCGGTGGGGAGCAACGCCGAGGTCCGCAACCTCGCGACGCGACGAACGCGCGTGATCGACGCAGCGCGCATGACCGTCGTGCCGGGCTTCATCGATACGCACAATCATCCGAGAGGCGTGACCGAGCTGTTCGACGTCGACGCCAACCTGCGCAGCATCGGGGCGCTGAAGGCGGCGATCGCGAAGAAGGTGGCGATGACTCCACCCGGCTTCTGGGTGGACGCGTACATGTTCGACGACACCAAGCTCACCGACGGCCGGCCGTTGCACCGGCGCGACCTGGATGAGGTGGCACCGAATCATCCGGTGGGCGTGCATCATCGCGGCGGCCACACGGGGTGGTACAACTCGGCCGCCTTTGCGCTCGCCGGTATCACGAAGGATTCTCCCGATCCCACCGGCGGACGCTTCTTCCGCGATCCTGACGGCACACCGAACGGCTGGGTGGCCGAGCTGGCCACCGATGTCTTCGAGAGCGTCGGGAAGCGCGAAGTGTTCACAGCGGAACAGGAACGCGAGCGATCACGCCGTGGCATGGCCCACATTTCCGCCCTCTACACCGCATCCGGGCTGACGACGGTCCACGATCTGAGCGCGGACGTAGAGAACATCCGCGCGTATGAAGACATTCGCGCCACTGGTGAACTCCGGCACCGCGCCTACCTCATGATCCGCGGCAAGGCGTTCCCGCTGCTGCGGGACGCCGGTGTGCGCACCGGTTTTGGCGACGAATGGGTCCGTGTTGGTGGGGTGAAGTACGCGGCCGATGGCTCGGCCTCGGAACGCACGATGCGCATGAGCACTCCATTCGTCGGGACGACGGATTACGGCATCCTGACGATGACGCAGCAGGAGATTCACGACGCCGTCGATGACGCGCACAGCAAGGGGTGGCAGATCGGCATCCACGCCAACGGTGATGTGACGATCGACATGGTACTGAAGGCGTACGAACGTGCACTGGCGCAGTGGCCTCTGCCGGACCGACGCCATCGTATCGAGCACTGTTCCCTGATCAACCCCTCGTTGATCGCGCGCATTGCGAAAACCGGTTCGATCCCCACGCCGTTCTGGACGTACGTCTACTACCACGGCGAAAAGTGGGAGCGCTACGGCGACGAGAAGATGCAGTCGATGTTCGCGCACAAGTCCTTTCTCGATGCCGGCATCAAGGTGCCAGGCGCGAGTGACTATGGCCCGGGCCCGTTCGAGCCGCTGATGGCCCTGCAGTCGATGGTCACGCGCCGCGACTTCCGCGGGCACGTGTGGGGAGCGAACCAGCGGGTCACGGTCGATCAGGCGCTGATGATCGCCACGCAGAACGGCGCGTACGCCTCCTATGAAGAGCAGGTGAAAGGGTCGATCACCGCCGGCAAGCTGGCCGACTTCGTGATCCTCGAAAAGGACCCGCATGATGTGGATCCGAATACGATCAAGGACATCAAGGTCGTGCGCACCGTCACCGGCGGGAAGACGGTGTACCCGAAGGGCGAGGCATAGCCGTGGACCGCCGCGAGCTGCTCCAATGGATGGTGGCGGCCGGTGGCCTGACGGCGGTCAACCGCCTGTCGGCGACGGACCTGCTGGCGATGGGTCGCGATGCACATCGAGCCGCGGCCGCCGATGTCGGTCGCCTGATACTCCTTGACGAATACGCGGCGATGACGGTCATGATCGCCGCCGAACACATCATTCCGGCCAGCGCCACGCCGGGCGCGACGCAGGCCAATGTCACCGCCTTCATCGACACGATGCTGGACGGCTGGTATCCCCCCGCTGATCGTGCGCGGTTCCTGCGCGGCATTGCAGAACTGGACGGCCGGAGCATGGGACGATTCGGAGAGAAATTCGTGACCAGCACGGCGGCGCAGCAGATCGCGCTGCTCGAGACATCTGACGCGGAAGTCGTGGCGTTGCGATCGACGTCAGACGCGGCGGCCAATGACCACTGGTTCGCCATGCTCAAGTATCTCACCGTCTGGGGCTACTGCACGTCCGAG